>CALQRA010000049.1 GCA_943332855.1 Candidatus Kuenenia stuttgartensis | reverse complement strand
GCGCTGGCCGGGCGACGGTCAATCGCGGGGCGCTACGACGCCGCCAGCGCGAGGCGCACGGTGTCGGTCGTCAGCCCTGTTGTGCGCGGAGGGAGAACGAGGGCGATCATCCGCATCAACGGCGACACGACGGTGGCCGACGCCGGGCTCGCGGCTGCCCAGAGGCGGTTGGTGACGGGGGCCCTGGCCGGGGCCGCGGTGGCGATGCTGGCGGGATGGTTGCTTGCGCGCCGTGCGGCCGGGCCCTTCGAGGATCTGGCCAGCGCCGCCTCCCGACTGGCCGCCGGGGCGATCGCGGTTCCGCTCCCCGCCTCCGACGTCGCCGAGGTATCGGCTCTGGCCGGCGCCATCGAGACCCTCCGTGGCCAACTCGTGGAACGGAGCCTGACGATCGGTCGCCAGGGGACGCAGCAGGAGGCGGTTCTGGGGAGCATGATCGAGGGCGTGCTCGCGGTCGATGCCAGCCAGCGGATCGTGAGCATCAACCGCGCGGCGGCAGACCTCCTCGGGCTCGATCCGGCCACCGTGCTCGGTCGTCCCATCCAGGAGGTCGTACGGAACGCCGATCTCCGGCAATTCGCCCTCCAGGCGATCGATTGCCGTGAGACGGTGGAGGATGATCTCGTCCTGCGGGCGGCCCGCGACCGCACGCTCCGTGTCCGCGGCACCCCGTTGAACGACCCATCAGGGGAAGGGGGCGCCGTAATCGTGCTCAACGACATCACCGACATCCGCCACCTTGAGAACGTCCGCCGCGACTTTGTCGCCAACGTCTCCCATGAACTGAAGACCCCCGTCGCCTCGATCAAGGGGTTCGTGGAGACGCTCCTCGAAGGGCGGGTCGACGACCCTGCCGATCGGCGTCGATTTCTCGAGATCATCGGCCGGCAATCGGACAGGCTGGGGACGATCATCGACGATCTACTCGCCCTGTCCCGGATCGAGCAGGCCGAGGGGATGGGCGACCTGCCGCTGGAGCACGTTCCGGTGGCCGACGTGCTCGCGGCCGTCGTTGCGGAGTGCGGGCCCCGTGCCGACGAACGCTCGATCACCATCGAGGTTGATTCGCCGCCGAGACTCGGGGCGGAAGTCAATGCCCCGCTGCTGGAGCAGGCGCTCATCAATCTCGTCGACAATGCGCTGAAATACAGCGAGCCGGGGGGGAGGGTCGTGGTGGCGGTGGCGCCGACGGTCGACGGGATGCTGGAATGGATTGTCCGCGATCAGGGCTCGGGCATCGGGGCAGAGCATCTGCCACGCCTCTTCGAGCGGTTCTACCGCGTCGACAAGGGGCGCAGCCGCAGACTCGGCGGCACCGGGCTCGGTCTCTCGATCGTCAAGCACATCGTCCAGGCCCATGGCGGGACTGTCGCTGTCGAGAGCACGCCCGGTGTCGGGAGCACGTTCCGGGTCCTTCTGCCGGCGAGTCGGGGATGATCCCGCGGACGGTCAGCCCTTCGGCTTGGCGTTGTGGAAGTCGACGATCTGCTGCCACGCCTCCTCGGGGGTCTCGGCCCAGGAGAAGAGATCGAGGTGGTCGTCGGAGATCACCCCCTCCTCTGCCATCTGCCGGAAGTCGATGATCTTCGACCAGTACTCACGGCCAAAGAGGATGATCGGCACCGGCTGCATGCGGTGGGTCTGGCGGAGGGTGAGGGTTTCGAACATCTCGTCGAGGGTGCCGAATCCGCCGGGGAAGAGGACCACGGCCGCCGCGCGGAGGATGAAGTGAAACTTCCGCAGCGCGAAGTACTTGAACTGGAAGCAGAGGTCGGGGGTGATGAAGGGATTGGGCTGCTGCTCGCCAGGGAGCTTGATGTTGAGCCCGATCGACTGGCAGCCGACGTCGAAAGCCCCGCGGTTGGCGGCTTCCATGATCCCCGGCCCGCCGCCGGTGACGATGACGAAATCCCGAGCGTCGTCGCACTGGTTGTCGATCGACACGAGCCTGGCGAACTCCCGTGCCGCGTCGTAGTAATGGCTGCGGGAGAGGAGCTTCTCGGCCCGCTCCACGTCGCGCTTCAGCCTGGGGGAGTCGGGATTGCCCTGCGCGGCTCTTCGGGCCTCGGTGAGCCGGCGCTGGGCGGCACCACGCTCGACGATCTGCGTGCCGCCGAAGACGATTACCGTCGAATAGATCCGGTGTTCTTGGAAGGCAAGCTCCGGTTTGTGGAGCTCAAGGAGCATCCGCACACCGCGGGACTCGGGGCGGTCCATGAGGAGGCGGTCGTGCTGCGCGAGGCTGTAGCTCGGGCTGGCGAGGATCGCCTCCATGTTCTCCGCGACGAGCGCGACATCGTCACCGAGCGTCGTGTCGGGGAGGATGCTGCAGGTCTTCACCGGTGTGGGGATCGACGGTGGCGCGACGGCGGCTGGGGGAGTGTGCCGTGGGAGGGATTTCGGTCGCTTTGCCATAGGGGGGGAGCGTGCTCGGAGGGGGCGGGCGGAAGGGTGAACGGAGGCCACGGGAAGACCGCCCGCCTCACGGCACGGTGAGATCGAAACTGTCGCCGATCGCAGGGATGGTCGATTCCCAACCGAGCGTCGTTTTCAGATGCTCCGCCATCCCGCGCGCCGCCGGCGGCTCGCCGTGAACGAGGAACACGCGCCGCGGGGCTCTCATGCTCGAGAGCCAGCGGCCGATCTCGTGCCGGTCGCCGTGGCCGGAGAGGGCGTCGACGCGGCGCACGGCCGCCCGCACCGGGATGTCCCGGCCGTGGATCGTGAGGAACTCGGCCCCATCGATGAGCGTGCGCCCACGCGTGCCGGCAGCCTGGAAACCGGCGACGAGCACCGTCGTGCGCGGGTCGGGGAGTCGACGAGCGAGGTGATGGAGGATCCGCCCTCCGTTCATCATGCCGCTGGAGGCGATCACGATCCCGGCCCCATCGTGGGCGTTGATCGCCTTCGATTCCTCGGCGGTCCGCGCCATCCGTACCCAGGGTGAGGCGAGCGAATCGGAGACCCCCTGCATCCGGGCCTCGGTGAAATCATGCTCCTCCACGTGCCGGCGGAAGACCTCGGTCGCCTCCACGGCCATCGGTGAATCGATCCACACCGGGATCTCGGGGAGGCGTCCGGCAGCCATGAGCGTGCGAAGGAGATAGACCAATTGCTGGCAGCGGCCGATGGCGAACGAGGCCACGAGCATCATCCCGCCACGGAGAATCGCCTCCTTCGTCGCCGCCTCCAGCTCGTCCAGCGGCCGGCTCACCGGATGGTCACGGTCGCCGTAGGTGCTCTCGCAGACGAGCACCTCGCAGGGCGGGGGTGGAACGGGATCGTTGTAGAGCGGGGCGTCGTACCGGCCGACGTCGCCGGAGAAGAGGCAGCGGAGCGGATCGCCGGCGCGGTCGAGCTCCATCTCCACGAACGAGCTCCCGAGCATGTGTCCGGCGTCGTGGAAGCGGGCGCGGATCCCCCTGGCCGGGGAGAACCAACTCTCCCGATCGAGCGGCTTCACCAGCCGGAGCGTCCGCTCGACATCCCGTTCGTCGTAGAGGGGGAGCGCGGGGCTGTGCTTCGAGTATCCCTTGCGGTTGGCATAGGCGGCGTCCTCGTCCTGGCACTTCGCGGAATCGTAGAGGAGGAGCCCGAGGAGATCGGCCGTGGCACGGGTGGTGAGGATCGGCCCCCGGAATCCCTCCCTCGTCAGCCGTGGCAGCCACCCCGAATGATCGATGTGCCCGTGGGTCAGAACAACAGCCTCGATGGAGTCGGGGGGGACTGGAAAGCGTTCCCAGTTGCGCTCGCGGAGGCGCTTCTCCCCCTGGAAAAGTCCACAGTCGACGAGGATCCTCTTGCCGTCGTGCTCGAGGAGGTGCCGCGAACCGGAGACCGTCCCCGCGGAGCCGAGGAATCGCAACGTTGTCATGGAGGGGATCCTTCCTGGCGGGGAAGGCTGCGGGTTGTCCCTGCCAGCACCACCTCCCCCGGGGTGATTCGGACACCCCCGAGATGGTACTCGGATTGCTGGCCCGATGTCTTCGTCGTCGTCCCCGGCAATTGAACGAGGAGCAGCGGACCGCCGTCGAGGAAGTGGATTTCCGTCGTGGCTCCGGCCGCTTCGGCCCGCGAGGCGAGCCCCCGGAGAATCACCCCCGGGGGGAGCGGCACCCCTCCCATCCCGGCCGAATCGACGCCGACGGCGAGGAGGTTGTCGCTCCGCACGGTGACCTCGAGGATCGCCCACAACTGCGCCGAGAGCGGGCCCCAGCGGACGAGCGAAGAGATCGCTGCCCGGCGGTCGAGGAACCGGACCTCCGGGGCCGAGAACCCCCCGGCCAAGAACCCCGGGGCGTGACGGGGGAGGTCGATCGACAACCAGGCGTTCGCCTCGGTTTCGGAGAAGGCTTCGCCCCAATCACCGGGACGTTCGAGCCCGGCCACGAGAGACGAGGCCTTCGACATCATCCTCCCCGCGGCCCGCTCCCCCTCGGGCCCGGTGGGGACCGGACCACCGATGCCGACGGGGCGAAAATGGAGGAGGGAATACGCCGCCAGCAGCAGGCAGACCAAGAGGATGCCGGCGGCCGCGGGACGGCGTGGCCATCGCCGTCCCGCGCCACCGGTCTTTTCGTGCCTGGCAGAGGCACCGGGGAATCTGTTCATGGACCATCCCTTCCCGGCGCCCCGAATCCTGTCAACCAGCCGTTGCGAGCCGCAACTCGATGACCCGCTCCGTCACCCCCTGCTCGAGGGCGGGGACGATCCCGGGATGGCCACCATCGGGGTGGAGTTCGTCCCGCAGGACGCGAACATTGGCGGGGGCTTCGATCCCGATCCGCACTTTGTCGCCACTGACGCGGACGATGGTCACAACGATCGAATCGCCGACTCGAATCCGTTCGTTCTGCTTCCGTGAAAGAACCAGCATGGGAGACTCCGTTCCTGGGCAGTTGGATGTGATGGAGGCGACTCTACAAGCATCACTGTACGTCTGTCAACCATCTCGGCCCCCGGGGCCTTCACCGCCTGCCTTCTCGGTCGGCCAGAGCGGGATGGTTTCGTGGATTAGGTAAGGTGTGCGGTAGGGGAAACATCGTCCGGCCCCGTCGACTTTCTTGGGGGGGACGGCAGAGTGTCGGTTGGTGCGTGTTGTGCCGTCCGCAGGGGCGGAGGCCGCCGGGCAGGGCCCCCGAGGGGAAACGGGGCGCGGCCCGCAGCGAATCAGCGGTTTTTCGTGGCCGCCGGACCGGCGGCGATACCCCCTTCGGGGCCATCTTTTTTCCCGGCGTAGGTCGCCAGATCGACCTGTGCCGCCACCGCCAGCCGCTCCTCGGCCGCGGCCACCCGCTTGTGATCGGAAGTGAGCCAGGATTCGAGGACCTTGTGTTCCGATCGGAGCACATTCGGCCGCCGCCCGAGCCTGGCCATCCGCGACTCGATCTCCAGGCGGACCGCCACGGGGATCCCTCCGGCGGCGGCGACGCGCCGGTTGATCGCGATCCGCGGGAAGGGGGGGATGCCACCGGGATGAACGAGCGCCTTGATGAGAACGGCAGCATCGGCGAAGCGCCGGTATTCCTCGGCGATCGCCCCGTTTCCGGCCGGTTCGAAGGTCACCTCGTAGCGGACCCGCGGGCCTTCGAGAAGGATCTTCGTCGCGGTCTCCTCGAGGCTATCGCCGAACTCTGGGCCGCCGGCCCAGCGCATCAACGGATCCTCCGACTTCCGTGCCCAACTGCCGAGCGACGCCCGGAGCCGTTCGAGTTGCAGGTGGTCGATCTGGGTCCGCACGTGTCGGGCGGGATCGACGAGGATGATCCGCTCTCGGGCCGGGTCATGGAGAACGAACTCCGCCGGTTCGTCCGGACCGGCGTTCTCCTCGTCGGGCTTCTTCGGGAGGGCTTCGAGGAAGTCCCAGGCAATCCCATCCCGGAACAGCGTCAGGCTGCGGGCCACGGGGGCCTCGTCATCGTCGGCGAACACCTCCGTTTCGACGCGGAGCAGGATCCTTTCCCCGGCCTCCGCACCGCCACCCGACAGGGCAGCGAGGGTGGCGAGGCCTGCGGCGAGACGGCCTAGGAAGCGGCGGCGGGGGAGCGGGGCTCGACTGTCAGTCGTCATGGAGAGGCTGGCAGCGCGCATCGGTTTTGACTCCGGAGTGGCATCGTGGGTGGCGGAGGGTAGCAGGTCGACGCCTCCCCCCCAAGCCTGGACTTTTTCGCTGGATTTTCGCGGAAAAGTCGTCCCTGACCCCACCGACAGGGCTCAAGGAGCGGGGGGCTCCGTGTCGGCCGGTCGCGCTCCCGCCCCCTCCGGCTTCTTCATCGGTGCTTGAGTCATCAGCCCGCCGCGCGTCTGCGTGATCTCGAGGGTGAAGGTGCCGCCGAGCCGCTCCCCCGGCGTCAGCCCCCGCTCCACGGGAGTGAACGTGCCGCTGATCGTTCGCATCGGCGTCAGCCCGGGGATCCCGATCCCCGAGATCCCCTCCGTCACCATCCCGTTGACGGAGACCGGGTCGGCGGAATCCCTGACCAGGCGCCGGTCGAGGAACAGGTTGAGGGCGATCGGCTTGCCGTCGTCGGCCCGTTTCCCGGAGATCACGACACTGATGGGCGATTCGTCGGCGGGCCCTGGGGGCGCCGGGGGGGCATCCCCGGTCGCGGCGGGCGGGGAGGGCCCACGGCGGGCGCCCCCCCCACCGAATCCGGGGAACATGAAGGTCGATACCGAGGCCTCGGCGTCCTGCAGAACGACGCTCTGGCCGCCGAGAACGAGGGCGAGATCGAGCTCGGGCGCCGGGACATCATCGACGGCCCCCTCGCGATAGGTGGCGGCGAACGATCCGGTGGCCGTTCCCAGCGGCGTGCTGGTCATTGGCCGGCGCCAGGTCGCGGGTGCCGCGGCGGGCCACGTTTCGAAGGCCGTTGTGAGCTCCCCGCGGCGCCGGCGGATGAAGTCACGCACCGACTCCATCGCCTCGGGGGCGCTGGCCTGTCGCGGTCCGAGGACGGGCGAGAGGAGACGCTCGAGGCGGTCGACTTCGGCGAGCAGTTCTTCCTCCTGCCACACCGAGGCGAGGAGGGCCTCGAGCCGGTTGCGGTAGCGGTCGGCCATCCCCGGGGTGAAGTAGAGGCGGTTGGGCAGAGCCGCCTGGGCGGCGACTGGGGGGGGCGTGCGCCGACCCGCAAACGGCCCACCGAAGCCGGGGGCCTGTCCGAGCGTGGCATCCGCCCCCCAGGGGATGAAGCGGAACAGCCCGTCGGTAGGGGAGGCATAGGCGAAGTAGTTGTTTTGATTGGCGGTGTAGCCGTCCCAGACGTTGAGGAGCGCTTCGACCGCCCAGAACGTGAAGAAATCGTCGAGGTCGACCAGCCCGCCGAGCTTGTCGAGGTCGAGCGGATCGGGTGAGGCCAGGAGCGTGGCGAGCTCCTCCAGGCGGGCCCGATCACGGGGCTGGTTGGCCCCCTGCACCTCGAGTCGGTCGAGTGATTCCGGGACGATGTCGTTGATCGTCCCCTCGACGAGCATGCCGCTGCCGTCCCCGAACGATCGGCGCAGGAACGGTTTGCGGATCGACTCGACGTTGGAATAGATCCCGAGCGGTTCGTCGTTGACGGTGACTGCTGCAAAGCCAACGCGCGGCGCCGCCAGGCCCGCCGCACGGAACACCCGGTAGGCGATCGACTGGCTGACGAGGGAGCGGTCCTGTTTGTTGTTGTTGAGTGTCAGCCGTCCCAGGCCGTCGACCGGATCCTGATCGACAAAGCGGTTGAAGTCGACCAGGAGCGAGGGGGTGGCGCTGTCGAGCGAACCGAACAGCCCCTTCTTGCGGATGCCGACCGAACCGATCGGCACACCATCGATGACGATGTCGGCCCGGCGCCAGGTGAACGGTTTGCCGGTGTCGCCGCGGAATACCTTCCCCGCGTCGCGTGATTCGTTCCGGAGGGCTTCCCAGTCTGCAGCGGGAAGCGAGATCGAGATCCCGATGACGCGCGTGTCGTCGAGGATCCGCCCGTCGGTGAGGCCCGTCGGCTCCGCGGCAGCCACAGCTGCCATCCACAGCGCCCATGCCGCACACCCGAAGAGGCGGGCCACGACCGGAAGCGCCGCGGCGGAGAAGGGGGTGGAGGGCATGGCGGATCCTCTGCGGGGGAAGGGCGTCTGCGGAAGAGGGCTTCAGTCAGGGACCATCGGCAGGAGTCGGACGGGGGTGTCATGGTAAACCGCACAGCCGCCGGCGTCGGTCTCCTCGCCACGGATCAGCGCGTTGGCACACCGGCCGGCACTCAACCATCCCCCCTTCTCCATGAGCACCACATCGGGCCGCTGTCGCGGGTCGAATGCCAGCCGGACGACGATCTCCGCGATCTCCGACTCGAGCCTCGCCAAGTCACCCGCGGCGAAGCCGGCCGCGGCGGCGGGGTGGACCGTGGCCGTCGCCGGGCCCTCCTGTTGGGCCGGGAGCCACTGCGATCCCTGCGCCCGTTCGGTGGCCAGCGCCATCAGGAGCAGGGGGCGCAGGGCTGTCCCCCGCGGGGCGTCGAGGGGAACGTCGTGGACGAGGTTCACCTTCCCGGTGGGGGTGGGGAAGACGCGCTCGGGGTACATGAGCGTCGGGGCGAGTGGATTCCGGACCGGGCCGCGGCGGAGGTCGTCGAGCGAGGCTCCGCGGTCGGCGACCTTCGACAGCACGCGCCGCTTCCAGGTATCGACGTCGTCGGCGAACGCGTCGCCAAGGCCGGTTCGATCGGCGAGAGCGCGGATGATGTCGAGATCGCTCTTCACCCCCGGCGGGGGTGGCACGACAGGACGTGATTCGACGAGCCAATGATGCCCGTAGGCGCCGAGGAGGTCATCCTCCTCGAGCAACGTCGTCGTCGGGAGGACGTAGTGCGCCAGGCGGGCAGTGTCGGTGAGGAAGGAATCGACGACAACCGTCAACTCCCGCCCCGCCAGCGCCGCAGCGACGGTGCGCGATTCAGGCAGCATCGCCACCGGATTGGCGGAGCTGATCCAGACGGCGCGGATCGGAGGATCGCGCGCCTCGAGGATGGCACGCCCCAGGCGGGCCTCGGGGAGGAGGCGGGGGGCCACCTCGTCGCGCCGGGCGAACGACAGATCGAAGGCTCCGCGCCGTTTCGTGTAATACGACACGCCCCCGCCGGGGATGCCGAGGTTGCCAGAGATGGCCCCTAGGGCGTCGAGAACACGCACGGTCGCCGAGCCGTGGCGGCGGCGCTGGAGGCCCCAGCCGATGTGGAGCGCCGCAGGGCGGATGGCGTAGGCGTCGGCGAGGGCCTCAAGCGACGCCAAGGGCACACCGGCCAGATCGGCCCACGTCTCCACGCTGCGGGAGCGGGCGAGGGCGAGGAACTCATCAAGGTGGTCGCAGTAGTCGGTGGCGCGGGGGTCGGTCGTGCCCGCATCGAACATCCGCCGTGCCACCCCGAGCGCCAGCGCGATGTCACCCCCCGGGCGTGGCTGCACGAACAGATCGCACAGCGCCGCGGTCTTGTGGCGGACCGGGTCGACAGAGACGAGCCGCGCCCCCCGGGACCGGGCTTCGAGGAGCACGGGAATCAGATGGACGCTCGACACGTGGAGGTTTTTCCCCCACAGGATGATCGTCCGCGACCGGGTGGGATCGAAAAAATCGTGACTATCCTCGTCGCCGAAGTCGGTCATCTGGGCGGCATCACCGGCGCCGGTGCAGACATCACCCGACTTGACGGTGACCGGCCCGAAGCGCTCGAAGAAATAATCGACGACGCCTTTAAGAATCCCCATCGAGCCGCCGCAGCGGTAGGCGAGGATCGCGGCCGGGCCCGATTCGGCCCGGATCGCCAAGAGCCGGCGGGCGATGTCGTCGAGGGCCTCGTCCCACGACACCGGCACGAATCCTTCGCCGTCGCGGCGCAGCGGGGAAATGAGGCGGTCCGGGGCGTACTGACGCTCCAAAAACCGGCTGGTGCGGTGGCAGAGGAAGCCCTGCGTCACCGGGTGGTCCGGATCTCCCGCGAGGCGGGTGATCCGCCCCTCCTCAACCGTCGCCACGATCCCGCAGGCATCGGGGCAGTCACGGTTGCAGGCGGTGATTCGCTGTTCAGCCGCGAACCCCGGGCCAGTGTGGGGGGGGCTCATGCACGGCCCTCGCTGTGGAGGCGGGAAAACCTGTCGCCGACCGGGAACAACTTTTTGATCATACGCCCGATCTCACGGCACGTCGATCGGAGGGACAGGCCGTACCGTCGGTGCTACACAAAATCTCCGCTCAGCCGGTTCCACGACATGGAATGCCTTCCGGCAGGCGAAGCAATAGCCGATATCGACAACGTGTCCCCACTGACAGCCGTGCGTTCGCACGTCCGGTCGTCGGGACACCAGCCGGCTCATGCATCGCCGAGCAACTTCCGTTTTAGCCGGATCTTCGCCATGTCCTCGACGTTCTTTCGCTGCGTCGCCCCAAACTTCCTTTCCAGGAGTTGCAGGTACGGTTCGTGGGAGAAGTAGCGGTGCCACATGTCGTCCCGAAACCGAAGTACTTCCGCGGCGGAAAGATGATGCGTGGGCAGCGGTTGCGACTCATGGGAAAGGAACGCGTACCCAGCATAAGAATCGGGTAATTTCCAGCCATTGCTTTGTGCAGTGCTGTGGAGCGGACTGCCCGGAAGCGCCTGGCAGGGGTAGACATTCATCATCTCCGTGCAGAGTTCCAAGGACAACGCTTCCGTTTGTTTCATCGTCTCCAGCGTGTCATCCGGGAAACCGACAATGAAATTCGATATTACGTTGATCCCGGCGTTCCGCACGCTTCCCACGACGTCACGGATATTGATGTCGCGGAAGGTTCCTTTCGAAACCTCCTGGCGAACGGTTTGGTTGCCAGCCTCGATACCGAGGCAAAACCAGCCAATGCCTGCATCGTGAAATCGCGGCAGGAGTTCGTCACGAACGGTATCGATGCGCGAGTAGCACCACATCTTGAAGCCGAGGTCTCTCTCGATCAGGCCGTCAAGAATCGGTTGATAGTACCGTTTGTCAAGGAAGAACATCTCATCAGAGATTCGTACGGTTTTTACGCCGAGTGCCGCTAGTTTCTCAAACTCGCGCAGCGAATGTTGCGGGGACCAGAATCGCATCACATTCGACCGTGCGGCGTCAACGGTCGGGGAGTTATCAACCCGATTCAGGATGTTGATCATGCAGAAGTCGCACTTGAACCGGCAGCCGAGAGATGTATAGATCGCTGCGAAAGGCGTCCTCGCTTCGTGGTCGAAGCCGGCGTGCCAGAAATGTGCCCGGTAGAGATCAAGTGGTGCCCGGTCCCTGGGCAGAAGATCCCAGGCGTAGCCGGGCAGGTCGACATCCATTCGGTCGTGGGGAACGATCCGCTCGGGTTCATTGAGGATCGGTCCTCCGTCAGACTTGTGGCCGATGCCGCGAACGGCGCCGAGTGCCGTACGGCAGTTCGTGCGGAGGAGTGAGTGGAGCGCGTAGACTCCTTCGTTCAGCAGAACGAGATCAACGCAGGGAAGTGACAGCACTTCCATCGGCAAGGCACTCGTGTGCGAGCCCACGAAACAGATCGGGATATCGGGATGGACGGCCTTCAGAACGGCGGCGCACTCCGTATTTCCGATCATATTCGTCGTGCCCGAATTCGGGTTTTGGCCATACACGACGAAGCATGCGAGCCGCGGCTTCAAATCGCCGATTCGCGCCACTGTTTGCGCATGGGTAAGTCGCTCGGCGGTGGCGTCGAGAATCTCCACCCCGAACCCCTGCGCGCGGCAACTCGCTGCGAGAAGCAGGCTCCAAGTCGGCGGTTCGATGGCGGCGAAGTCCCTGGCCAACCCCTGATAGGCGGCCATGGAGGAGTCTGCGTTCACGAAAACAACGTCAAGTGGCCGATTCATACGACTTTCTACATCGGGGGTCCGTTATCCCACGCCCGAGGCCGAGTGTCCCGGTCAGTTGTTGTGCTCGGAAGGCACTCAGTTTGTCGCGAACTCTCGGACGCGATCCGCCATGGTGCGAACGTCGAGCCCAACCAATTCCAGAAGGTAACGTCTGCCGCCGTTGTCAAACCGATATTGGTCGGGGATCGCGATCCGCATCAATGGCTTGCTGATCCCGTGGTCAGCCATCGCTTCCGCGATCGCCCCGCCGGATCCGCCGCTCAGAAAGTGCTCCTCGATCGTGACAAGCCGGTCAAAAGGTGCGGTGAGTGAGCGGAGAACATCTCCGCGGATCGGGGTCGTGCGAAACAGGTCGGCGACGGCCGGGGCAGGTGCCGATTCAGCGAGCAGGCTCCGCACCTCAAGGGCTCTCTGGAGCATAAAGCCATTCGCAAGCAGGAGCGTCTTTTCCCCGGGCGCCACCACGGTGATACCGTCATTCCAAAGGCGGTCGTCGCCCTCCACGTGCGCGTCAGGCAGAAACGCCCTGTCCAACCGCACGTACCGGAGCCCCGGATCAGTGCAGGACCGTCGGGCCGTCAAGCGAGCGCTCCAGGTGTCTCCGACCGTGAGTACCTCGCAGCCCGCGATCGACCGCATGCATGCAACATCCTCTGTGGCATAGTGAGTCGGCCCGGCGTCGTCATAGCTGTAGCCGACACCGTTGCCGACGATGCAGCAAGGCAAGTGCATGGAAGCCAGCGCCACTTTGATCTGCTCGAGGCAGCGGAGCGTCACGAACGGCCCCATGGCGTAGACGAACACGATCCTGCCGTTTTGGGCGAGGCCCGCGGCAACATCGATCATGTTCTGCTCGCAGATGCCGAGGTGGAAGAACTGCCCGGGCAAATCGCGGCGAAACCGGTCAAGGGCCTTGGCACCGAGATCGGCGGTAATGAAGATGATGTTGCGATCGCGAGTCGCGTACTCATAGACCTCGTCGATGAAGGCATCTCGAGGCAGCGGCTTTTCGTTCATCGGTTTCTCCATCGTCAGGCAGTCGTGACGTCCAGTTCGCGTCTGGCAATCGCGACCTGCTCTTCATTCGGCATTTTGTTGTGCCATTCGGGCCGGTTCTCCATGAAAGAGACACCTTTTCCCTTGATGCTCAGTGCCACAATGGCAGTGGGCTTGTCGGTACAGGCCTCTGCAGCCTGCAGGGCTTCGTCAATTTGGCCGACATCGTGGGCGTCGATCTCGATGACATTCCAGCCGAAGGCCCGCCATTTTTCGGCAAGCGGATCGAGGGCGACACACTTCTCTGTATGGTCGAGGATACAGCAGCCATTGCGGTCGACGAACACAACGAGCCTATTGAGCCGCTGATGGGAGGCGAACAGTGCGGCCTCCCAAGTGGAGCCCTCGTAACACTCACCGTCGCTCACGATGACGTAGCACCGGAAGTCGCGGCCATCTTGCCGCCCAGCCAAGCAGTGCCCCGTCGCAATTCCGATACCATGGGCAAGCGATCCAGTGATCGCTTCGATGCCGGGGATAGATTGGTCCGGATAGAACTTGAAGACGCCGTCAGCCTTCGTGAACTTGAGCAATTCTCCCTTCGCCACGAAGCCCATGTCCTCGAGGATCGGGTAGAGGGCCATGCCGGCGTGACCCTTGCTGATGAACAAGCGATCTCTTTCCGGCGCCCGCGGATTGGCGGCGGTGCAGCGCATCCATCCGCCGTACATGAGCGTGACAAGGATGTCGGCGCATGAGCTCGACGACGGAAAATGGCCCTTCCGGGAACGCACCACCATCTCGAAACACTCGCGGCGTAGCCAAGCGGCCTTTTCCATGAGTGAGGAACGTTCCACGCGCATCTCGCTTGTCGCCTCGTCGAGGATCGAAGAACTGCCCGAAAGTCTCAAGAATAAGGGATCGTCGTGGCAAAAAGCAAGAATCACGAGCTTTTGAGCGGTTAAACCTCCTCCGTACGGAAAGCCAGCAGCCCGTGAAAAAGTCATCCCTGACCGAACCGGCTGCGGGGCGCGTCCAACCGACCGCCCCAGCAAGCTCATCGAGTGACCGGTCAAGTCCGAGAGCGTGGCCGAATGGGCGTTCGCGCGGCAGGGGCCTTTCGCAAGGTGACCTGGCGGCAGGGCAGCAAGGGAACCCATGTCGAGCCGCTTCGCCGTATGGCGGGTGCGAGATGCCCAATCGCTGCTTTCACCCGATCTTGTCAAAAAGAAACGCGTTTCGCAGCGAGCAAGCCGCATTCGCCGCGAGGTAGATCGGGTTGCGGGTGTGACTGCGACAAACGTTCCAGGCGTCCTTGCTCATCCTTTGCATGTTGCGACCACTCTGCGAGTTGCGGTGATACCGCCAGCGTCCGAGCACGTGTGGAATGACCAGCGGGGACGAGCGTTTGGCGCAGCGAATGAAGTAGTCGTAGTCGTTCGCCAGTGTCTCGCGCTCCAAGAGCATATCTCCCACGTCCTCGCGGAAGTCGCGACGGATGAAGAACGACACGTTCGGAATGATGTTTTCCGCCATCAACCAGGGACGGCAAAAGTGACGGATGGCGAAATTCTTGTACGCGGTGTGAAGACGCCGCGTCGGCAGGTCGTGCTCGTCGATGATTTCGTAGAGACCGATCGCCCAGCGAGCCCCCGGATTCGCGGCGAATGCCCGCGACACGTGCCTCAGGCTCTCGGGGGCGAGCATGTCGTCCGCGCCAATGGCGGCGAATATTTCACCGGTCGATTTGCGGAAAATGCGGTTGACCGCATCGCCCCAGCCTTCGTCGTCCTGCACGTTTACATGGTCGCCGCCGAGCAGGCGTCGGGCGCACGCCGCGCTGTCGTCAGACGAGAGAGCATCTTCGTAGCGCACCTCGACGTCGAGGCCTTCGCCCGCCTGAAGAATGCTCGCAATGCATGCTTCCAGGTACGGCATGCCATTGCGGGCCGACAAGGCGACGGTAATCGTCGGTGGGGATCCTCTGGGGGGTGTTCCGGGGTTTTCGGTCATGGCTGTCCCTCTCGCGGCTTCCGAGCGTATGGCTCCCGCAAGAGGGTGCCGGTCTACAGCACTGCTGCAGGCAACGCCCCAGCGAAGTCACAAAGCACACGAGTCACAGAGCAAAAAATGACTTGCCCCGCCCTTCACTTCGGCAACGATACGGCAATTTCGACCAAACGGAGAGGGCGGGATTCGAACCCGCGGTCCAGCTTTTGACCGGACACGTCTTTAGCAAAGACGCGCATTCGACCACTCTGCCACCTCTCCTCACCCAGCGGAGGAAAACCGCTCCGGCAGAGGTGGGTCCGGATGATCTCCGCACGCATCTTGCCGTCGCTCTTGCCGTCGCCCCTGGAGCGAAGTCCACTGGAGGTGCCATTGTGGGTCGCGAACCGCCCTTGCGGAACCCCCTTGTTGTGGGGGCGTGTTGGTTGGGAAGCGTTTACCCGGTCATCGGAGCGTCGCCATCCATGGAGCTGAGGAAGGTCTTGTCGGCGGTCGCCCTGGCAGGGGCGATCCTGTTTGCCGGTCTGTCCAGAGGGGAACGGGGCCATGCTGCCGACGCGGGGGCAGTGATCGATGCCGCCGATGCCGGCCGTCATGTGGCCGCCCTTGCCGACGATGCCTTTGAGGGGCGGGAAGGGGGGAGCCGTGGCGGACGGGCCGCCGGGGCCTACATCGTCGAAGCGCTCCGGGCGGCGGGAATCGAGCCGGCCGGGGACGACGGGACCTACTTCCAGCGCTTCGGCGCGATGCGGAACATCCTCGCCCTTGTGCCGGGGAGTGATCCGGCCGGCGAACGGGAGCTCGTCGTGGTGGGGGCCCACTACGACCATGTCGGCTACGGGACTGCCGCCAACAGCTACGGCCCGACGGGGCTCATCCATAACGGCGCCGACGACAACGCCTCGGGGGTGGCCGGGGTGCTGGAGATCGCCCAGGTGCTCGGGAGTATGCCGGTGAAACCGCGTCGCCCGATCCTCGTGGCATTCTGGGACGGCGAGGAGAAGGGGCTGCTTGGGTCGTGGCACTTCATGCGTGTCCGGCCGAAGCCGCTCCGCGACCAGCGGCCCTTGTTCGCGGTCAATCTCGACATGATCGGCCGGTTGCGGGGGGATCGCGTCGAGGTCTACGGTGCCAGGACGATGACCGGCCTGCGGAGGATGCTCGTCGAGGCGAACCGGGAGACGGGGCTGGAGCTGGTCGTTGACTGGGACATCGCCGATGATTCCGACCACTTCCCGTTCATCGAGTCGCGCGTTGCCACGGTCATGCTCCACACCGGGCTCCATGACGAATACCACCGCCCCAGCGACGACGTGCAGCTGGTCGACGCGGCGGGCGTCGAGAGGGTGGCGCGACTGGCCCTGGAGGTGGTCACCACCGTGGCTGACGCGCCCGCTGCGCTCCCCCCCTTCCGCGACGCCAGTCGGCGCGAGAAAAACGCCCATCGCGACGCGCTCGAGCGTGTTCTCCCGCTGCCGCCGGGATCGCCCCGGGGCCGATGGGGGATGAGCACCCGAGCCGATGCCGGCGATCCCCAGGCCCCGGTGGTCGTCCGCGTCGTGCCTGACTCGCCCCTCGATCAGGCCGGCCTGCGCTGCGGAGACCGGATCCTCGCCATCGACGGCGAGCCGGTCGGGAATCAGGAGACGATGCTCCGGCGGATGGTGGCGGCGGGCGAGGCCCCGGTGCTCGAGGTCGACCGCGCCGGGCGCCGGATCGCCCTCCAGGTCGTCGGCGGCGGGGCACCGTCGGCCGCAGCGGAGCCGGGCCCGGCCCGATGACAGGCCCTCCCCGCCGGCGGCCCGGGCTCGGGCATCGTCCGGATCGTCACGGAAGAAATCTTCCGAAAAACGTTGGAAACCGACGAGCGGGGAGGCCACGAATGGGGCCCGTGGGCCAAAGAAAAGACCCTGGAGACGCAATCGGCGTCGACAGGGTCGTGTATCGCTGTTGAGGCGAAGCGTCGTGCGCCACCCGGTGGTGGTGGCATCACGGGGAGCGGGCTTCAGTCGTCGTCGTCCTCTTCCTCTTCCTCGTCGTCATCCTCCCACTCCTCGTCGTCATCCTCCCAGTCTTCGTCGTCGTCCCCTTCTTCGTCCTCCTCCTCCTCCTCGTCTTCTTCTTCTTCTTCCTCTTCGTCGTCCTCTTCCTCTTCCTCTTCCTCCTCCTCCTCGTCGTCCTCGTCGTCCTCGACCTCTTCCCAGTCGTCATCCTCGAGATCGTCCTCATCCTCCTCGTCGTCGTCGACGTCGTCTTCGTCATCGTCCTCGAGGTCGTCCTCGTCTTCGTCCTTGGCGACGAGTGGCGACGGGGTTCGGCTGCCGGCAGTCACGAAGAGCTCCTCGGCGGCGAGCAAATCGGGAAGTTCATCCCAACAAAAAACGTCAGAGTTCAACACGCTTCGTGATCCCCTGGGCCTCGCAACGCTGGTCACTAAAAAACCTCCCTCGAGTCTGTTCGCCGGCCCTGCGACGGACGGTGAACGGTCAGACGGTAACGATCCACGTTGAGTTGTCGGTGTTGGTGCCATGATTCGGTAACTGTCCGTAGGTGCGAATCCTCGATGTTTCCCGGAATCGCGCCGTCCGGGGAACGGCGTCTGTTCGGGGATGACTCCGGTAGTCGTCCGTGTATCGGCAGAATCCTCCGCACAATTCTGTACCCGATCGTGCGGAATGATCCAACCTTTGGGAAAAAAAACGTCAACCTAGCGGGGGCGGCACTTCCGCCTCAGCCCGTTGGGAAGGCAAAGTGTGGCCGCAGGCTCGGCCGAGTGCAAGCGGTCCGATGGGGATGAACGTGATGTCAGTCCGCCCGGACGAGGGGGCTGTTCATGCGGTCGGACGCGCGGTTTCCCCTCCGCCGTTCCCTCCTTCCGCCACCGCTGCCGGCATCCCGATCGGGCCAATGGCGGGGAGATCCTCGATCCGGGAGAGTCCAAAGGCTCGAAGAAACCGCTTCGAGGTCTGATAGACGTTCGGACGACCGATTTCCTCGGTCCTCCCGCCGACGGCGATCAGATCCCTTTCCATCAGCTGCCGGAGCATCTCCTCGCAACCGACCCCGCGGATCGATTCGATCTCGGCCCGGGTGACCGGCTGCCGGTAGGCAACGATTGCCAGCGTCTCGAGGGCGGCGGCGGAAAGACGGTTCTCGGCCGGGGTCGTCAGGAGCCGGCGCACCCAGGGCCCGAACGGCGTCCGCGTCAGAAGTTGGAATCCCCCGGCGATTGGCTCGACCCGGATCGCGCTGCCGCTGGCATCCTGGAACGCCGCCAATTCCCGCAGGAGGGCCCGGGCGCGGGTTCCGTCGGACAACCGGGCGAGCTTCGCCAGCCGGCGGGTGGAGAGGGGTTCCCGAGCGGTGAAAAGTGCTGCCTCGAGGCGCGCCAGTTCGTCCGAGCGGGCGTGGGGCCCGGGTTCGGCCATGGCCCGGGGTGCGGGATCGAGGGACCGCGGCGTCGGCAGCCACTGGCGACGGATCGGAGTGAGGGAGGGACGTGGCCCGCGGCCCGCCGCGGCGCGGTGCCGGAACAGGTCGGGAAGGCGGTTCGAAGAGCGAGAATGGAGCATCACGGCGCGATCTCCCGCCTTCCGTTCCTCAACGGCGCGGCATGGTCGCGCCCGCTGCCATCCCCCCCTCGGCAGCACCCCCGGTGCGCATCGACCAGGCGGAAACCTGGCCGACGAGATTGTCGAGGGCCGCCAGCGGGTCGGCGGCTGCCGCCTGGAAGACCCGATGGAGTTGTCCGGTCGGTTCGGCCGGAATCCGGCAGCTGCAGCGGTGGAGTCCGTCGCCCCCCTGGGCCGATGTCCAATCGATCTGCGTGGCCCCCAGGGCCCGGAGTCGTGCCTCGAGCGATTCCCGACCGTTGGCCTCCCCGATCGGCAGCGACGATTCGGCGCCGACGAGGACGGTGGGAGGGGGAGCCGTCGGCGGGGAGGGGGCGGTTTGCTCCCACGGCCTCAAGGAAGGATCGATCGATGGCGTGGGCTCCCCCGCGGCGGGCACGGCGGTCGCTGGCTGAACCGCCGCCGGCGCTAGCGCCCTGACGATCGGGCTCCAGAGCTTCTCCCTGACGGCCGCGCGGGTCGCGGCGGGAATCTTGTGCGAGACCATGGCCAGGAGTGGGACCACGATCAGACATGCGATGAGCAGGGCGGAGCGCAGCTTCATGGCGGAATCGGCGTCCGAACGACGGCGGCCCAGGTCGGAATGACCGGTCAGGGGCCGGTCCCCAGACCCGTCGAGAGGGGGCGGGGTCCGGGAAGGTAGCCGCCCGGCCCGATGGCGACAATCCTGAAAGGAACGGTCTCCGTGGACCCCACAGGGAACGCCGCGGATGGCAAAAACGATGCAGGATTGGCGGGTCCGCCGGAGGGGAGCGACGAGGCGTCTCGTGACTAGGGCCGAGCCCCGGGGGCACGATGATCGATCGCCATGATCCCGGGCTTGAGCTCGATCGGGGTCTTCTTCTGACACTGGAGGAGGAAAGCCTGGAGTATCTTTTGGTAGGCGATTTGCGCGATCTGCTGACGGAAAGTCTCCGGTTCGACCGTGCCGGGATCGACGTCGGTGACCTTGGCGAGATGGACCCCGTAAGGCGTCACGAACGGCTTCGAGACCTCCCCCTTGATGAGTTTGAACACCTGGGAGGAAAACTCCTCGGTGAGCAGTCCGTGCCGCGGCAGGAATCCGAGGTCCCCTCCCCGCTGCCGACTCGGACCGGCCGAATACCGCTCGGCGGCTTCGGCGAAGGTCATCTCCTCGGCGAGGATCTTGGCGCGGATCTTCTCGGCGCGGGAGAGCATCGCGGCGACGGCCTCGGGGCCAGCGCTGGAGTCGGGCCGCAGAATGATGTGACTGGCGCGCATCCGGGTGCCGTCGAAGTCGTACCGGTGCACGGCGGTCACCTGCCGGATGTGATCCTCGGTAATCATCGGCATGATGAGCTTCGGCACGGCGATTTCGAACTTCATCTGCTCGCGGAGTCCGTCGAGATCCAGCCCCGCTGCGGTGAGGAACGCGTTGAGGCTCGATTGCCGGGTGGAAAGCTCCGCGGAGAGTTGGGCGACTCGGTCATTGATCTCTTCGTCGGTGACCTCGACCCGGCGGCGGGCGATCTCTTCCCGGAGGAGCGCCTGTTCGACGAGTTCGCTCACCGCCTGGCCGACGAAGCGCTCCTGCTGATCGGCGGGGACCTGACGCCCGCCGCTCCTCCGTCGCAAGGCCGCTTCGAGATCGGCGCGGGTCAGCCGGACGTTCCCAACCGTGGCGATGACCTCGAAGCCAGCCTCCGAATCGCCCTCCGAATCACCCCCCGACTCCGACTCTGCCAGTGCTTCAGCTTTTTGGTCGCGGTCCTGGCTCGCCGCCTCCCGGCCGGTCAGCGCGACCAAGAGGGACAGGAGCAGCAGCATGATCGGCGCCGGCCGCATTCGGCGGAGATTTTGCACGGGCAGGGTGTTCATCGCCCCCTCATGATGGAACCATATCGTGTTTGGGCATCCCGCGGCTGGATCCGCCTGGCCCCGGAACTCCATCGTAAGCGAAGGAGCCCCATGTCAGAAGCGTCGACCCGATTGCCGCCCGGCCCGCGCTCAACTGGCCGCCAGCCGGCCTGGGCGGCACAATCGGGCGGAGGTGCGGCGCCGGGAGAGTTTGAGGCGGAGCAACGGAGACGATCGGGAGGAGGCGTCACGGCATGGCAAAAATCGCGATCAGTTTGTGCGGCGAGGGACGCGGGCACGCGACGCGGATCTGCACGCTCATCGAGCACCTCGCTGAAGAGCACGAGATCCTCGTCTACACCTCCGCCGACGCCTTGGCGTTTTTGAAGCTCCGCCATCCTTCCCGGGGAGGGAATGTCGAGGTGCGGGAGATCCCGGGCCTCGTGTTCCAGTACACAAGTGGCCGCCTCGACGTTGTCCGGTCGATCACGGCCGGGCTCGACTATCAGGCGCGGGTCCTCGGTCCGCTCACCGATCGGCTCATGGGGGAGCTCGATGCCTTCGACGCCGACCTGGGGATTACCGATTTTGAGCCTGGTCTGCCGCGGGCGTGTGCCCGACAGGGCATTCCCCTGTTGAGTGTCGATCACCAGCATTTTCTCCTCGCCTACGATCTTGGTGTCCTTCCCTCGTCGCTCCAGTGGCATGCCTGGCTGATGGGACATGCCGTCTGGGTCTGCACGGTCGGTGCCTCCGACACCATCGTGTCGGCGTTCTTCCGTCCGCCGCTGCGGCGGGGGTGGGAGCATGTGGTCCAGGTCGGCCCGCTTCTGCGGCGAGATCTGCTCGGCGCCGTGCCGGACGATCGGGGGTACCTCGTCAGCTACCTGCGTCGCCATACGCCGTTCGCCACCCTGGCGAGCCTGGCCGACTGCGGTCTGCCGGTGAGGGTCTACGGCCTCGGGGAGCGGGAGCCGTTCGGCACCCTGTCGTTCCACGCGATCGATGGCCGACGGTTCGTCGACGACCTCGTCGGCTGCCGGGCGCTGGTCGCCGCCGCCGGAAACCAGCTGATCGGCGAGGCGCTGCAACTCGGCAAGCCGATGCTCGTGCTCCCCGAGAGCGCCCACGCCGAGCAACTCATGAACGCCCACTTCCTCGCTGCGATGGCGTGCGGCGACTTCTGTCTCCTCGAGGAGACGACCGCGGACCGGATCAGGGCGTTCGTCGCCGGACTCGATCGTTTCCGCCCGGCGTTGGCCGGTGTCGTCGGGCGGATGGACGGCACCAACGACGTCCTCGACGTCATCCGCCATCGGCTCTCCCTGTCGCACGCTCCGAGAAGGGATCCTGTGCCGGCAGCCCCGGTCGGCGGTGTCACGGCGCGAGATGCCGCAGAATCGCCGGAAGGATGGCCCGCATCGCCCGGGCGCGGTGGCTGATCACGCCCTTCACCTCCGGGGCGATTTCGCCGAAGCTGCGGTGGTATTCCGGCACGACGAACAGGGGGTCGTACCCGAAGCCCCCCGCGCCACCGGGCGCGGTGGCGATCCGCCCGTGGCAGGTCCCCTGGGAGATGGCGACGACGGTGCCGAACGGATCGGCCAAGGCGGCGTGGCAGGCGTAGTGTGCGCCCCGCGCGTCGGCCGGCACGCCGCCGAGCCGTTCGAGGAGGAGGCGGTTGTTGGCCGCGTCATCTCCGCCGCCGGAAAATCGGGCGGAATGGATGCCCGGCGCCCCGCCGAGGGCGTCAACGCACAAGCCGCTGTCCTCGGCGAGCACCCAAGCTTTCAGGGCCAGAGCCTGTTGGCTCGCCTTGAGAGCCGCATTCTCCGCGAATGTCTTCCCCGTTTCCTCGACCTTCACACCCCCGGGGCAGTCCCGCAGCGAGACGACCCGGATGCCGTGGGGCTCAAGGAGCGCGACGAGCTCCCTCACCTTGCCGGTGTTGGTCGTCCCGAGAATCAGTGCCTGGCGCATGAACCGTTCCCCGGGGATTAGTGCCAGCCTTCCGGGGCCCGGGGAACATGGATCGGTGCGGGATGAACGTCGAGCATGATCCCGTCGACGGTCCGCGGGAGGACGACGCCCGTGGCGAGCCGGGTGGGATCGGGGCCGAGCTCGCGGACGATCCGGGCGATTTCCGGATGGAGGGCGGTGCCCTGCGGGCCGGGAACCGTCTTCGAGTCGAGGCTCCCGATGCAGACGATGCTCGATTCCCGGTCGTGATACTCCCAGGCCTCCCAGCCCGACTTACGCAGCGAAGCGGTCAGTCGATGAGCCTTCTCGGCCGCCTCAACGAGCCGTCCCTCGAGTTCGACGTCGTCCTCGCCCGCCGCGATCGCCTTCTGGTCGAAGGTTCCCGATCCGGTGAACGTCGCCACGCGCACCGAATAGAGGCCGGGGCAGTCGAGGAGCGAATGGGTGACATCGGCATTCATGTCGAGCACGAACCGGTCGACCTGTTGCCGGGAGAAATAATCTTCAGGGAGGAGCGGGTTGGGGATCACGAAGGCCAAGTGCATCGGCCCCTTTCCCGCGGTCCGTTCGAGGCCGATCATTTTTCGGAAGTCGGAGAACGACTGGCTTTTGCCACGGTCGCCGGTGAGTGCCTCGGGACGCAGCGACTTCACCTTCGCGAGCATCTTTTGACCGCGGGGATCGTCGAACGCTGCGAAGTCGCCGACGAGGACGGCGACCTCCACGACCTGCTCCGCGTTGGCGTAGCGCATCTTCTTCGGCGTGCCATCGGGGTTGAGGCCCAGGCCGGGCTGGCTCCCGGTGTAGTCGAACGACTTCTCGTGCGTGAAGGCCTTGACCTTGTGCGTGCGCCGCAGTTCCTGAACGAGCCGACGGGCATCCTCCCGCGCCCCCTCGCCGCGGAATGTCGTGGCGAGCACGAGCCACGGCCCATCCCGCTCGGCAAGCGGATACATCGCCTTGGAGTCGACGTCCCCCGACGAACTGAACCAAGAGGTCGGCAGCCAGCCGCTCTGACCGTGGGCTTCGGGGGCGACCGTGGCGCCGAGGCAGACGACGACCAAGAGCCAGAAGCGAGCGTTCGGGAAGGTGACCGGTTTCACGCGAACGGTTCCTTGACGGAGTCGATGGGGGCCCTGGAAAAGGGGGGCGGGGCGGAAAGTAGCAGCGACGCCCCCCCCGCACCAGACCGGTTGTCATTGCGGACAGGGGCGGGGAGAATAGCACTCAGACCGGCCGAACGCCTGTTCCACAACGTGCTCGGTCGGAGGATCCTCAAGCGTGCCCCCCCGTGACGACCGCCTGCCCCGGGGCGAAGCCGTGGCCTTGTGGGAAAGCGCACGGGCCCGGCGCCGCTGGTGGGTCGCCGGCCTGTTTGCCGTGGCGTGGGGGGCAGTGATGGTCGTGCCGCCAGTGTTCCTCGTGGCGAACCGGGATGCTTGGCTGGCAAGCCTGGCGGCCCCGGGGGCCCAAGAGGACTGGGAGGACTTCCGCCGTGCCATGCGCGCCGAGTCTGGGGCGGAGGGTCCGGTGGGACCTGTCCAGAGGAAGGTGCCCAAGAGTGTCGAGCCACCGATCCGGGTGTGGCTGCGCGATTATCTTCCCCTGGCGATCATCGCCTGGGGCGTGTTGGGGGGAACCCTGGGCGGCTTTCTCGGGATGATGATCGTCGGCACCAGCGGGGGGCCTGATCCGGCCGACCGGCCGACGGCGCCGCGGCACGAGCGATGATCGGGACCGATGCAGGGACTCCGCTTATTTGCAGGGACTCCGCTTATTTGCAGGGACTCCGCTTATTTGCAGGGACTCCGCTTATTTGCAGGGACTCCGCTTATTTGCAGGGACTCCGCTTATTTGCAGGGACTCCGCTTATTTGCAGGGACTCCGCTTCTCTGATC
>CALQRA010000048.1 GCA_943332855.1 Candidatus Kuenenia stuttgartensis | reverse complement strand
GCGGGCCCGAGCAGCGCGGGGAGGAATTCGTCATAAGTCACATGCTGCAACTCGGCGATCACCATCCGGCGGGCATGCTGGAAAAGCTGCTCGTCGGTCCAGTCGGGATGTTGGGCTGCCGCTGCTGCGGCGACACGGTTGTGCTCGCGGACGAAGAGCGTCTGGAGGGAAAGGAGCTCGGGATTCTCGTTGGCCCGGATGTCACCGGCGAGGAAGAGCTTGGAATCGGCCACGACGTGGGCGTCGTTGGCGTTGGCGAGGCCGGTGGTGTTGAAGGGGAGCAGCCCGCCGGCGCTCGTCAGCATCCGTCCGCCGACATGCTCGCGGAGGGCGGCATTGCGGGTGGCATCGACTCCATAGATCTCTGAGCCGTCGATCCAGGCGGTGATGGCGTTGGTCTGCTGGCGGGGATTGATCTTTGACGTGCCGGTGGTCGGGTCGAAGGCCGAGCGTGACATCAAGATTGTGGTCGTGCCGGTGGCGGCGGGATCGAACCAGGCGTCGCCTTGGGGGACGGCGATCGAGAGCGATTCGCGGGGGCTCGCGCTGCCGGTGAGATCGGTGTCGTGGGCGAGGAATTGCCCCCAGGCATAGGCCATCGCCGTCAGATCGCGACTGTTGGTGACGCCCCCCTCGGGGCTCGCCGCGAGGAGGTTGCTGACGAGGCGGGCGCTGGGGCGGTCGGCGCCGCTGGCGCTCGAGATGCCGTCGGTGTAGGCGACCGGGGACTTCCGCAGGAGTTGCTCGTCGGTGCTCCCCCATTCCAGATGCGCAAGATTGTTGCCGGTACCGTCGAGCGACTGCGCCGGGAGGGGCAGGCCGGGGGTAACGGCCATCATCGACCGGGGCTCGAGCGGCTCGACGAGCGCCACAAAGCGCCGCGTGGCGGTGTGACGGCGTGCCCCACGGGCTGTCTCCCGGAGCTCTGCCCAGAGAAGTTGTTCCATGCTTTTTGCAGCGGTCGTTGCAAAAAGCGACAGTCGATTCCGGCCGTGGATGCGGGTCATGGTGATCGCCTCGTGCAAAAAGGGGGGCCGCGGGCAGAGGGGGCGGGAGAAGTCCCTCCCTGACAGAACGTTCGGCAAACGCCGTGCCGTTGCCGCGAGCCCACTTCAACGCGGCCTCAATCAGCCCTGCCGGCGGTGCGACCGCGCAGCCACGCCACCGTGAGATCGGGGAAGTCGCTGAACACACCGTCGATGCCGGCTGCGAACAGGGCTTCCTGGAGATCGTCGAAGGAGCCGGCCCAGGACGGCAGCCGGTCGCGGCGGAGCGTGTAAGGATGGACGGCGAGCCCGGCGGCGCGGGCCCGTTCGACAAGGTCGGTCGGCTTTCCAATCGCGTCGAGGACCCGTTCGATCGGGGGCCCGATGCCGTCGGCCACCGTCGCGATCCGCGCGAGTCCCTCCGCGGTGACCAGCGCATCCTGGTCCCTGCCGCCGATGAGCTGCACGAGCCTCCCCTGCCAGCCGAGCTCGCCGCGGATCCGCGTCACCTCGTCGGCCTCGAAGCACTGGATGTGGCAGGGGTCTGCTTTTGTGGCGTAGCCGTGGCGGTGGAGAATGTCGACGACGGCCTTGGCGACGTCGTGCCCTTCCGCGCGGTGCCAGGCGGGGGATTTGATCTCGGGGTAGATGCCGACTGTCCGGCCGGTGCTGTGGTTGATCCCGGCGATAAAATCGAGCTCCTCCTCGAGCGAAACGATCGCGAACCGCGAGTACCCGCGCGGGAAGCGGTCAGCGTAGGTCTGTCGGCCGGTGGCGGGATCGAGCCGTTCGGTGAGCGCGAGGGTGCGCAGTTCAGCGAGGGTGAAATCGGTGCAGTGATGCTTCCCGTCGGCCCGGGCCCGGCCGGGGAACTTCACCGCGACGTCACTGACCGCATCGAGTGTCGTGTCGTGGAGGACAACCGGCACGCCATCCTTGGTCATCACCACATCCTGTTCGATGGCGTCGGCTCCCTGGCCGTGGGCGAGGGCCTTGGCGGGGAGGGTGTGCTCGGGGAGGTAGCCGCTGGCGCCGCGGTGGGCGATGACGATCGGCATGGCGGGAGGTTCCGCGGCGACGGGGAAGGGGATGGCGACCATGAGCAAAGCCAGGAAGGCCCTCGGGATCGCGGAGGGGGCGAGGGGCAAAAGTCGTGTTATCATGGATTTCCCGAGGGGTTTCTCCACAGGATAACGCCTTGGCGGGCTTGGAATGGGGGGTACACGCCGTCCATTCTTGGGGATCGGCGTCCAGTTTTTGTGATCCCTTACGCCTTAACTTTAGGGGGAGCGTCGTGCGCCCCAGAGGAGGGGCATGACCGCTCCACAAAGACCGTCACAGATTCCATTCGAAGGGGGTTTACCGTGGCCAAGAAGACGGGTGCAAAGCCGACGAAGAAGGTGCCGCTCCGCCGGGCATGCGGGGCGATGGCGGCCCACATGATGCTCCTCGAGAAGTATCCGGCATTCCGGATGAATCTCCAGAAGCTCGAGGGGGCGACGTCGAAGCGGCGCGAGGCCCGCTTCAACCTCGCTGATGAGGCGATCGTGGTCATCGATACGGTCGTCCATGTCGTTTACAGCAACGACGCCGAGAACATCTCCGACGCCCAGATCGCCAGCCAGATCGAGGCCCTCACCAAGGACTACCGCGCCACCAACCCCGACCGCTCGAAGGTGCCGACTCCCTGGGGGGGCCTCGTCACCGACACGCGGATGTCGTTCAAGCTCGTCGACGTGACGCGGACGGCGACGAAGGTCAGCGGCTTCACGACCGACGATGCCGTGAAGTCGGCAGCCGGCGGCGGGATCGCGCCGGTCGACACGAAGACCCACCTCAATCTCTGGGTCTGTCCGCTCACCGGAGGCCTCCTCGGCTATGCCCAGTTTCCCGGTGGCCCCCCTGCGACCGACGGCGTGGTGATCAACACCGCAGCGTTCGGGACCAGCGGCACGGCCACGGCACCCTTCAATCTGGGGCGCACCGCCACCCACGAGGTGGGGCACTATTTCAACCTTCGCCACATCTGGGGCGACACGCCCGACTGCAGCGGTGGCGACGGGGTTGCCGATACCCCCAACTGCGAGGGGCCGAATTACGGAGCGCCCGCCTGGCCGTCCATCAGTTGCAACAACGGCCCCAATGGCGACATGTTCGTCAACTACATGGACTATGTCGACGACGCGGCGATGTTCATGTTCACCGCCCAGCAGGTGTTGCGGATGCGGTCGGCGCTGGAGACGGTCCGGTCCGGGCTGATCGCCAAGCCGACGGCAAAAGCGCGCAAGAAGCGTTGATCCGACGGAAGCAGGTCCCCTTGTCACCCGATGCCGACGACGCCCCGATCCCGCTGATCGGCACTCTGTGGGTGCACGCCTTCGAGGAGGATACGCCCAAGGGGGCCGTCTATCGCCCCGAGGGGGAGCGCTTTCCGCTCTCGCGCCGGCCGCGGCGTCGGCTGTCGCTCCATGCCGACGGCTCGGCGACCGTGGCTGATGGCGGGGCGGACGATCGGCTTGTTGATCGCTCGGCGACATGGTCGGAGGTGGATGGTGAAGCGGTCATTCGGTGTCGTGGAGGCGTGTGTCTGCGGGTGGTGGACCATGGTCCGCGGCGGTTGGTGGTGAGGACAGAGCCCGGGGGCGGGCCGAGCAGCAGTCGGTGACCGAGGCGGAACGGATCTCTTTCGGAGGGCAGACCGATGGCGAAGAAGGTGGCGAAGAAATCGGCGCAGAAGACGGCTCGGAAGACGGGCCCACAGAAGACAGCGGAGCCGAAGGCCTTCGAGATCAGTTCGGGGGTGGC
Source organism: Candidatus Kuenenia stuttgartensis (assembly GCA_943332855.1). GTDB lineage: Bacteria > Planctomycetota > Planctomycetia > Pirellulales > UBA1268 > QWOP01. Next base: position 20,930 of record CALQRA010000048.1, on the reverse strand, counting down.
ACGGCAGGCTCTGGCGAAACCCTACCGCTGGCAGCGTGGGGCCAAAAAACCGGTCAGTCGCCAGCTTTGGATCTACACCCTCGACCCCTCGCTTTCGCACCGACAGGGGGGCGTGACGAAGGTGGAGGTGCCGTGGGAGCCGCTTGAATCTGGACCGAAGGGGGAGCTTTTCGAGATTGACGGCGCGGGGGCGCCGCTTCCCCTCGAGGATCCGGGCAAACTCGATCTCGAGGATCCGAGCTGGCTGGTCTCCGACGGAGTATCGCCGTCCCCTTCGAACGCGTCGTTCCATCTCCAGATGGCGTATGCGGTCTGCAGCCTCACCTATGCCGCGTTCCGCCGGGCGCTTGGCCGCGATATCGGCTGGGCGATCGACCCCGAGGCTGTTGGCCGGACGCGGCTGCGGGTCAATCCGTTCGCCTTTGAGCAGGCGAATGCCGGCTACGACCGCGAGTCAGGACGTCTGTCGTTCGGTTATTTCCGGGCGGGGCAGCAGCCGGCCGGGTTCACGATCCCAGGGGGGCTCGTGTTCACGTCGCTGTCGCACGATGTCATCGCCCACGAGACGACCCATGCCCTCCTCGATGGGCTGCGTTCCAACTTCCACGAGCCGACGAATGTCGACGTGCTGGCCTTCCACGAGGGCTTTGCCGATCTCGTCGCGCTGTTCCTTCACTTCACCTATCCCGGGGTGGTTGAGGGGGCCTTGCGGCAATCGCGCGGTGTGGTCGAGCAGGGCTCGGTGCTCGCCGAGATCGCCCGGGAGTTCGGTCACGCGCGATCACCGGGCAGGAGGGCGAAGGCACTCCGGTCGGGAATCGACGTCGATGGCATCGAGGCCTTCGATTCCGATGGCCTGCCCGGGGCGGCGACCGATCCGGTGGCGTACGATCCGACCCTCGATCCGCACGACCTGGGAACGGTCCTCGTGTCGGCCGTGTTCGAGGCCTTCGTGACGATCACGAGACGAAAGACGGCGCGGCTGATGCGGATCGCGGGGCTCGATCCCCACGATTTCGGCAAGGTACCGCTGGGAGACGCACTCCTCGAGGCGGTCTCGAAAGAAGCCTGCGAGGTGGCGGCGCAATTCCTCACGATGTGCATTCGTGCGATCGACTACTGCCCGCCGGTCGACATGCTGCTGGGGGAGTATCTCCGCGCCCTGGTGACGGCCGATGCGGAGATGGAGCCGGTCGACAAATGGGGCTACCGGGAGGCTCTCATGCGGTCGTTCCGCCGCCGGCGGATCTTCCCCACCGACGTCCAGTTCATGACGGAGGATGCGGTCCGCTGGGGGGCGCCCGAGGAGCCACTCACGATCCCCGGGCTGGCGTTCCGCGATCTGCGTTTCGAAGGGGACCCGGGGCGCCCGGCCAATGCGAAGGAGCTCGAGCGGCAGGCTCGGATCCTCGGCGCTTTCGTGACCGATCCCCGCCACGCAGGGTTTTTCCGGCTCATCCCCCCGGTGGCCCCGCGGCCCAAGGGGATCGTGCAGGTGTCGCCGGCGATGGTGGAATCGATCCGGGTCGCCCGGCGGGTGTCGCCCGACGGCAGGATTCTCTTCGACACGGTGGCCGAGGTCACCCAGGCCTGCACGGCGGAGGTGGGGGGGAGTTTGTTCGACATGGTGGGGGGCTGCACGATCGTCATCAACCAAGATGGCGAGGTGCGTTACACGATTGCCAAGGGGGTGGCCTCGCCGGAGCGGCTCGACCGGCAGGCGAAGGCGATGCGCGGCCCGCTCAAGGACTTCTGGCTGCGGACGAAGACCGGGGCGAAGCACCGCTTCACGGCAAAGAAGGATCTCTTCCTGCGGATCCACGGCGGCGGGCATTGATGCGGGGCCCCACGATCTTTTCCTTGGTGACGTCCGGTTTTCGGTGATGGTTACGCCTTGATGGAGAGGAGGCGGTCTGGTCGGACGCGCCACATTCACACAACACGTTCACACAACACGTTCACACAACACGTTCACACAACACGTTCACACATTCGTCGTCGAGGGAGCCGAACCAGCAGACCAGGCGACCGCCGCTGACGTCGGGGCCGAGATCGCCCGGCAGACCGCCCTCCTTCCCGGCTTCATGCCGACTCCGCACATGCCCTGCGGTGGCTTGCCTTCGGTTTCACGACAAAGGAGTCACCCGTGAATGTTGAGTCACCGGCGGGCAAGGCCCATCTCGACATCATGCAAGGCGTCATCCAGCGGATGGCCGCCAACAGTGCGTCGTGCAAGACATGGTGCATTTCGCTCGTGTCGGCGATCCTCGTCGTCGCGGCCGACAAGGGGAAACCACACGTCGTGTGGCTCGCCCTCCTCCCCACGCTGATGTTCTTTCTGCTCGACACCTACGATCTGGCCTTCGAGAAGGGATTTCGTGATTCCTACAACACCTGCGTAAAACATCTTCACAGTGGGAGTGCGGCCGACAGCGACTTGTTCAGAGTGGCGTTGGAGAGCCGAGTCTCGGACCATCAGTGGAAGGCGATGAAATCGCTTTCGGTGTGGGGCTTTTACGGGTGTCTCGCCGTGCTCGTCGGAGCTGCGTTCGCCTTCATCCGGTAGCCACCGAGCCATTCCGGCGGCGGCATGCGACGGGATGGCGCGCGTCCTACAGCGACTTCAGATACTCCAGCAGGTCGGCCTTCTCGGCTGCCGACAGGCTGCCGCCGTACTCATGCCCCGCATTGCCGTTGCCGGGGAGCGAGGTGTCGAAAACGGGAAAGCGAGGATCGTCGACAAACCCGACGGCCTGCGGATCAAACTCCGTCGACCCGACGTGGAACGTCGCCGGCCGCTTGGCGGCCGGCTCGAGGAGCGCGGCAAGCGTCGGCACCGAGCCGTTGTGGAGATACGGGGCCGTCGCCCAGATGCCATTGAGCGGGCGGGCCTTGTACTCCCCCGCCACCGTTCCCTTCGCCAAGCGGAGCGAATTGCCTCCGTCGGGCTTGATCCCCAGCTCCGTGCGGAGGCGATCGAGATCGGCGGCCGCGCCGTAGAGGGTCAGGGCGTCGTCCTCCTCGCGGATCCCCGAGACATCCCCGCGCACCGACTTCCCCTCGTAGCCGACCTCGACCGACGAATGGAACATCGGGCCAATCAGATCGCTCTTGCGGACGACGTCGGCAAGCGCGTCGCGCAACTGCGGCCGCGGCAGCGGATCGAGCATCACGCGCTCCACGACATGCTTGAGGATCGCCGCCACCGGCGCCTCGTCGTCGAAGCGATCGAGCCCCTGGAGCGACCGCTGCCGCCCTTCGAGCCTGCCGGTCGCCACCACGCGGGTGGTGTTGGCCAGGAGTTTGCTGTCGGTGCCGACCGCCCGCATCTGGGCTTTTACTTCACGGTCGGGATCGGCCCGATCGATCGGCGCATGGCAGTCAATGCAATGCGTCTGGTAGAGGGCCGCACCACGGCCGATCTTTGCCCGGTCGAGCGCGCCGAAGGCCCCGGGCCACTCGGGCGACCAGAGCGTGGTCAGCGTCGCCTCGAACTCGAGCAAGTGGGCCTTGTTGGCGGTCGAGTCGTAGTGCCGCGGGAGGAGCAACTCGTGGTCGTTGATCCGCGCGGTGCCGAAGACGCCGAGCACCTCGCCAGTGTTCCGCCCCAGGGCCCCCACCAGCGGCGTGCCGAAAATCAGCGCCCCGAGGGCGCTGGTGCGATTTTCGGCGATGCCGTTCCACTGCACCCGGTCGTGCTGCGGGGTATCCCACAGACAGGGATAGCTGACCGGGGCATCGGCCGGCCGGGCATTGCCGGGGATTCCCAGGAAAGTGGCGGAGACCTCGTTGAAGATCGCCCCAAAGGCATCGATTCGGCCGGGGCCGTGGGGGGCACCGCCGGGGATCGACAGGCTGCGCTCGTTGTAGCCGATCCGCTCCCGGGCGATCTCGCGCACCGCGTCGCGCAGCCCGCGCCGCTCCTGCGGGGTGGCAGCGGGATCAACCCGCGTGGCGAAGCGGTCGAAGCGGCCGTCGTCGTCGGCCGTCTCCTCGAGCGCCGTCGCGAGGCGGCGGAGGAATTGCTCGACGTCGCTCCCCGACGGCCCACCGTCGACGAGATAGGCTGTCTTCCCGTGGGTGATCAGGGCCGTGTGGCAGGCGGCGCAGGTGATTCCCACCGCCGGCGTGCCGTCGTCATAAGCCGCATCGCGGACGAAGCCGACCGGCAGCCCGTCGGGGTTGCCTGGCGTGGGGGTGCGGGCGATCAACCCCAACGCGTGGAGATGATCGATGGCCAGAAAGCGCTCCTCGGAGCCTGGCTGGTCGAGGGCCAGAAACCAGTCGTAGGGCACCAGCCGCGATCCCTGGCCGGCGTCGTAGAACCAGTTCGACTCCTCGTCCGACCAATTCTGCTCGAGCGTCTTCACCACCTCGACGCCGGGTGGGGGGACAATCCCGCGGGGATCCTCCCCGGCCAGCGCGGCCGAACCGACCGCCGCCGCCGCGACCAGCAGGCAGGAAACTGCCAAGGACCTGCACACCCGGATCGTGATCGTCGCCATCCTGCCGGCTCCGGAAAGGAAAAGAAAAAGAGGGGAAGCTCATTCTAAGGGCGGAGGATCCCCAGCAAATCGGACGCGGTTTCTGAAAAAGCGTTTTTCCCCGTGTTTTCCGGGGGTATGTCCCGGTGAGGGCCCCCGGGGGAAAAGGAATGTCCGGTTTTGGTGACCGCCTACGCCTTAGAGAGAGAGCAGGTGCGATCGCCCCCGGTGTCGGGTGGGGCCGCAGGTTGCTTTGAGAGGGGGCCTGCCTTCTCATGACACGCCCTGCCGACGTCCGGTGGGGCTCCGGCCCGCAGCCGTGGCTCATGGTGCCGCGGTCGGCTGTTCATCGGGAGAGTACGGAATGAAGCGTCTCATCGTCTGTTGTGATGGCACCTGGCAGTCGGTCGAGAATGCCTATCCCACCAACGTGCTCAAGATTGCTCAGGCGATCGAGATCCAGGATCTCGACGATAACCCGCAGGTCGTGTTCTACGACAGCGGCGTCGGGGCGGTGAACGGAATCGGCCGCTACTTCGGCGGGGCTTTCGGCACCGGGATCGATGAGAAGATCCAGGCCGCCTACCGCTTTCTGGCATCCAACTATGACGCCGGCGACAAGATCTATTTGTTCGGTTTCAGCCGTGGGGCCTACACCGTCAGGTCACTGGCAGGGCTGATCTACAAGTGTGGCCTTGTCGAGCGGAAGTACCTCCACAAAACCCCCGAAGCGTACGCGCTCTACCGCCTCCGTCATGAAGCCGGCCACGATGTGGCGCCGGCCAGCGAAGCGCCGACGGACTTCCGGCGGAAACATGGCGACCGGAAACCGATCGCAGCGCTGGGCTGCTGGGACACCGTCGGATCGCGCGGGATTCCCAATACCGTGCCGTTGATCAGCCGGTGGGTGAACCGGCGGTACGAGTTCTATGACACGACCCTGAATCCGAGCATCGAGCGCGCTTTCCACGCGGTGGCCGTCGACGAGATCCGCACCCCCTACAACGTCACCCGGATGGACAGGCACAGCAAGGCTTCGGAGCATCAGGTGACGCAGGTCTGGTTTCCCGGTGAGCACAGCTGCGTGGGAGGAGGCGTCCGGGAGACGAGGGGGCTGTCCGATGCCACGCTCGACTGGATGATCTCCATGGTCGCCCCCCTCGGCCTGAAAATCGACCGCGAAAAGATCCAGGACGGGCTGACCGAGGATCCGGCAACACCCTTCGACAACCGCCCCAAAAACTTTTACCGATTGTTGGGCACGACCACACGGAAGATCGACGCTGCCCATGACCGGCTCTCGAAGGCCGTCCGCGAACGGAGGCGCACCTGCCCGGACTACGCTCCCCCCAGCCTCGCCGGGATCGACCTCGCCCACGAGGCGGACCCCATCGTCTGAAGACGACGCCCGGTGCTGTTGACGCCCGGTGCCGTTTTTTTTTGGCTCGTCATCCCTCTGAGGAAACCGTCTATTCGGATCGGTCGATGGGTTTCGTCGAGGAGAGGGAGCCAGTACGCTGAGCTCTGCTGACACCCGCACGGAGGATCGCCGTCGATGGACCTCGCCACCGTCATCCGCTACGCCCAGATCGTCGAGAAGAGCTACGGCGTCCCGCCGTCGTCGCTCGATAATGCCGCCGGGACAGCCCTCACCGTGGCGTGGGGCTCTTCGCCTGCGGTCGAGTACGCAGTGATCACGACGATCTACGCAAACGATCTGGCCACCGACATCCGTCCCGAACGTGGCAAGCAGCGCGTCTCGATCGGGATGGTGCTGCAGGACACCGCCAGCGGGGAAGCCGTGATCGCCATCCGCGGTACGGAGGGGATCTACGAGTGGCTCCAGGACGCGGCGTTTCTCTACGTGCCGTGTCCGATTCGCGGCAGTGCCGGCTTGACCGACGACGGCTTCACGGCAATGTACAAATCGTTCACGATTCTTCCCGATCCCGGGTCGCCGCTCCTCGTCACGGCCCTGGCCACACTTCCCTGGCGGGTGCCAGTGACGTCGGTCAACGTCTGCGGCCACAGTCTCGGCGGCGCCCTCGCCACGCTCACTGCTTTCGACATCGCCGCCAACGCCACGCTTCCCCAGCCGCGATCGTTCACGTATGCCAGCCCGCGCACCGGGGATGCGACGTTCGCTGCGGCCTACAATCGCCTCGTTCCCACGACCTGCCGGGTCGTCAACCGGATGGATCTCGTACCGCAGACTCCTCCCGCGCCGCTCTACGAACATGTGGCCGGGGAGATGGAGATCAATCCGATCGATCTCGGCCCGCCGCCGAAGGTGCTTGTGCGCACCGATCTGACCTGCGAACACATCCTCACCAGCTACCTCCATATCCTCACCCACAAAGCCGGCGGACCGTTGCTGCCACTCGAGGCGACGTGCACGCCGCTGGTATGACGGCTCCCCCATCGAAATCCCCGCGCCGCTCGCATTTCTCTGTTAAGCAGCGGTCACCGCACCGGCTACTCCGGCGGCGGGGCACTTGATTCACGCCCCGCCTTGAGGTGAGCGGTGGGAGCGGGGGCGGCACAATCGCGCTGCCGGCGGGGTGCGTACGAATTGACAGAAAGCTGGGAAACCAGGAAAATGGGATCTATGAAGACCACGCTCGATCTCCCCGACGCCCTCGTCAAGGAGGTGAAGGTCCGTGCGGTCCAGGAGGGGCGGAAGCTCAAGGACGCCGTCGCGGAATTGCTCCGCCGGGGGCTTGCCGTGTCCACGGTGCCTGAGTCGCCGCCGCCGGAGCCGGTCATCGGCAAGGATCGCCGCACCGGTCTTCCCCTGATCGGATGTCGGCAGAAGCCGGCGGCGCCAGTCTTTAGCTCGCCGCGAGGTCGGTTGGGCTGATGAGCCGAATGGTCTCGACGACCGCTGGAAGGTGGCGGCCGGGCATGCGAAGCCGTCGCCAAAGCTGTGGATGGATGCGTACCTCGCCGCCTTCGCTCTTCAATCAGGGCATCGGCTGGTGACGACCGATCGCGACTTCCGGCAGTTCAAGGGGCTCGACCTTTTCCTGCTCGGCGAGGAATGAGCCTTTCCCCATGCCACTCCCCGCCCCGCTCGCGTTTGTTTGGAGCCAGCTCCGCCGGCTCGTCATCACCCCTTTCGACCCCGAGCCCGGGTTCGACGGCTTTCTCGAGCGCGCCCAGACGGAGTCGAACGACCGCGCCCAAGTCACCGTCGCCGTTCTCTCCGGGCGAGAAGCGGAGCGACTTTTCGGCGTCCCGATCAATCGCCGCGGCATCCAGCCGGTCTTCGTCCGCGTCGAGAACCGCTCTGCCGACGGGCTCCGTCTCCAGGTCGTGAGCCTCGATCCCTCCTACTTCACGCCGTTGGAGGCGGCGAGCTTGTGCCACTTCTCGATCGTCAAACGGCTCTCCACGTTCGGGATCATCGGTTGGCTGTTCGTCCCGATGGTCCTGTTCCTCGTCCCCTTGAAGCTCCTCACCGCCTGGCTCAACAACGCCCGGATGGACGGAGTCTTCCAGGCCCGCGGATTCCGCCTCACCCCCATCGAACCTGGCGCCCGCGCCGAGGGCTTCGTGTTCACGACGCTCGACGCCGGCACGAAGGCGGTCCATGTCCGCCTCGCGGCCCTGGCCGGGATCCGCCAGTCGCTCGCCGTCGACCTCACCGCCGTCGTCGCCGCGGGTCCGACGCGCACCGCGCTACCGCCGAGCGCCCTCGTCGTCGACTTCCACTTCACCGTCCCCGTCCCGGGGATTGCTGCCGATTACCTCCACCTCGACTTCGACAAGCTCGTGCCGCCGGCGAGCGTCGTGGCCTGTGCGCCGACCGAGCTCGTCCGCCGGCTCGAGGCCCTGCCGCCGGCGACGACCAATGCCGCCGGCACGAAGCGGGGCGATCCGGTCAACCTCGTCGTCATCGGCACCTTCGACACCCTCCTGGCTGCCTTCGCCGCCCGCTGGGACGACAGCGAGACGATCTCGCTGGCCACCTGCTGGAAGACGGTGAAGGCCTTCCTCCTTGGCGTGAACTACCGCTACTCGCCGGTCAGCTCGCTCCATCTCTTCTCCCGCAGCCAGGACATCGCCCTGCAGAGAGCCAGGCACACCATCAACGAGCGCCTCCATCTCCGGCTGTGGCTGACGGAGATGTCCTTCGACGGCCGGCCGGTGTGGGTGGGGCAGGTGAGCCGAGACATCGGCGTGCGCTGGACGACGAAAGCCTGGAATCTGACCACCCACCGCATCGATCCCGATGTCGACGAGGCCCGCGACTACTGCGTGGAGGATCTCACCCAAGCCCAGCGGGTCGAGGCGGCCGGGTATGTCGGCGGGGTCGGCGCCTGCACGCCCCAGTCGCCCAAGCACAACCTCACCGGCGATCGCTACCACACCGACGGCCGCCGGATCGTCATCCTTCTCTCTCCGACGCGGCTCCCCGTGCCGGTTTGACCCGACTTGCCAGAGATCGTCGCCCCTGTCGTCTCCGCCCTTACACCACCGGCGCGCCGGGGAGGACATCGAGCCAGTCGGTCAGATGCTTGCGGGCGAGATTCTCCGACCGGAGCGTGTCGCCGGAGCGGATCGTCTCGAACATCGCCGCGTGGGCGGCAACGGTCGTGTCGCGGAGCTGGTGGCAGAGGGCATCGACGCGCGACTGCATCTGCGTCAGCCACAGATCAACCTGGTGCTCGACGACGTTCCAGCAGAGGTGGAGGCGCCGGCTCCCCGAGGCACGGACGACGCCGGAATGGAAGGCGGTGTCGAGCCGGGCCAGCTCTGTTGGTGTCTGCGCGGCGCGCATCGCGTCGAGGTTGCGCTCGAGATCGACAAACGCCAGCGGATCGGCACGGCGGGCTGCGAGGCCTGCGGCCCGTGGCTCCAGCGCGATCCGAATCCCGAGGATGTCCACGAGATCGTCGTGTGTCAGGCTCGGCACACGCGACCGGCCACGCTCGTCAAACTCCACCATCCCGCGCGTCTCGAGCTCGATCAGCGCCTCGCGCACCGGTGCCCGGCTGACTCCCAGCCGCTTGGCGAGCATCGGCTCCGAGAGCACGGCGCCGGCAGGAAAGTCGCCGGCAACAATCGCCTGTGACAGCTGCGCACTGATGTCATGGGCCAGATTGACACGGCGGAGAGGCGTGAGCGGCATGAAAAAACCCCCGTGGCACGAGACCTGCTTCGAGGTTGAAAATAGCACCCCACCGCGGTATTGTCGACAGTCGACCGGAGGGGGTGTTTTTCGGCTTGCCATCCGCACCGGCTGTCGATGGTTCACTCGCTGTCGATGGTTCAATGGGGGATTCTCGGGATCGATGCCTCGTGATGAGGGTTTTCCATGCCCACCGATAGAACCTGCCGCTGGGTGAGCGCGAGAGTGATCGCCGCGATCAGTCTCGCGGCGGCGATGCTCCCGGCGCCCGAGATCCGCGCCGCCGACCCGGCCGACTTCAGCCACTTTGAAGCGAAGGTCCGGCCGCTCCTGGTCGCCCATTGCCTCCAATGCCACGCCGGCGCGAAGACCAGCGGCGGCCTGGCGCTCGATTCGCGCGAGGGGTGGCAGAAGGGGGGGGATTCGGGCCCGGCGATCCTCCCCGGTGAGCCCGAAGCGTCGCTCCTTCTCAAGGCGATTCGGAGTGTCGAGGGCGTTTCACCGATGCCCCCCGAGGAGGATCACAACGGCGCGCCGATCCAAAGGCTCTCCGCCGACGAGATCGCCGTGCTCGTGGAGTGGGTCAGATCGGGCGCGCCCGACCCGCGCACCGTTGGCGCGAAGATCGGTGGCATGAGCCGGGAGGAAGCGCAGGGATGGTGGGCCTTCCAGGCGTTGGTGCCGGTGACGGTGCCCGCCGGTGCCGATGGCCCCACCATCCACAATTCCATCGACCGCTTCCTCCAGGCGCGCCTCGATGCCGCCGGCATCGCTCCGGCCGCACGGGCCGATCGGCGCACGCTCCTCCGCCGCGCTACCTACGATCTCACCGGCCTCCCTCCGGCGCCCGAGGAGGTCGACGCCTTCCTCGCCGATCCGGCGCCCGATCGGGAGGCCTTCCGGACGGTCGTCGATCGATTGCTGCAGAGCCCGCAGTATGGCGTGCAGTGGGGCCGCCACTGGCTCGATGTCGTCCGCTACGCCGACACCGCCGGCGAGAACACCGACCGCCCCCTCCCTCATGCCTGGCGCTACCGCAACTGGGTCTACGACGCCTTCAATCGCGATCTCCCCTGGAGCGAGTTTCTCCGCCTCCAGATCGCCGGCGATATCCTGCGCGCGGGGGCCGACGATCCATCCCGCCGCGAGGGGCTGATTGCCACCGGCTACCTCGCCATCGCGCGGCGCTTTGGCCACGACATCGACAAGGACGTGCATCTGATGCACGAAGACCTGATCGACAATCTCGGCAAGAACCTCCTCGGCCTGACGACCGGCTGTGCCCGCTGCCACGACCACAAATACGATCCGGTTTCCGCGGAGGATTACTACGCCCTCTACGGGATCCTCGATGGCTCGAAGTTTCCCTTCCCCGGCTGCGAGGCGAAGGGGCAGCCGCGCGACATGGTGCCACTCCTCTCGCCGGTCGAGGCTGAGGCAGCACTCGCCCCCTGGAAGGCCGCCATCGCTGTCCGTGATGCGGCGATCGCGGCCCAAAGCGCGGCGGGGCAGCGAGCGCAGCTCAAGGCCTGGCTGGCCGATCAGACGAGGGCCTTCCAGGCGGCCAATGTCGGCGAAGGGACCTCGGTGCCGGTCGCCGCGGAAGGGGGAGCGGCGCATGGCGTCGAGCTGAAGAAGGGGGAGGCGATCCAGCTCACCGTCAGCCCCAACGGCAACCATGGCGCCGACACGACGCTCGTCGATCTCCGCATCGAGTGTGCGGCGTCGACTGAAGCCGCGCTCATCGGCCGACGCTGGGCGACGGCCGATCTCGCCGCCGGCGCGCTTCCGGCCAATCCCCTCATCGACGACGCGGGCGCGGCCTGGTGCTTCCTCGAGCCGGGGGCTGCCGAGGGGCCGGCGTTTCTCGCGCAAAGAAAGGAGGGAGTCGAAGGGAAGCCGGAGCTTGTTAGCTGGGTGCGCGGTGATCTGCCGAGCGCGTTTGCCAACACGTCCCCGAGTCCGGTCAAGGCCTGGACCGATCTCCCTGGCCACACCTTCTACGTCCACCCCGCGCAGGATCGTCCTGTCGCCGTCGCCTGGATCTGCCCGGCCGACGGCCGGTATCTCGTCAGCGGCGCCGTGGCCGACGGCCATCCGGCCGCGCTCGACGGCGTGTCGTTCACGCTCGCCACGGTCGCGGGCGCCGACTACGGACCGGGGCTGGTCGCCCTAGGGAAGCTCGAAGCGGAGCCGCTCCCGGATGTCCCGCCGCAGCCGGCGCTCCCGGTGGCCTACGCCGTCGTCGAGGGGGAGCCCCACGATGCTCCCCTCCACCAACGGGGCGATCCGGAGAAGCCCGGTGCCGCGGTGCCGCGGCGCTGGCTCGACATCCTCGGCGGCGAGCCAGTGGCGGCCGACGGTGGGAGCGGCCGGCGGCAACTGGCCGGCTGGATCGCCGGGAGCCCACTCGCCACGCGCGTGATCGTCAACCGTCTCTGGCAGTGGCATTTCGGCGCCGGGATCGTGCGGACGCCGAATGACTTCGGCTCGCGCGGCGAGGCGCCGACCCACCCGGAGCTGCTCGAATGGCTCGCGGCTCGCTTCGAGGCGGACGGTGGGAGCCTCAAGGCCTTCCACCGCCTCGTCATGGATTCGGCTGCCTACCAGCGCTCGGGCATGGCTCCGGGGGGGGCTTTAGCGCTCGAGCGCGATCCCGACAACAAGCTCCTCGGGCGCATGATCCCCCGCCGGCTTTCTGCCGAGGAGATCCGCGACAGCCTCCTGGTCGCCGCCGGCACGCTCGATCCGACGCCGGCCGAAGGGCATCCCTTCCCCCCCGAAAATACCTGGGGCTTCTCGCAGCACGCCCCCTTCGTGGCCGTCTACGACAGCCCGCGGCGCAGTGGCTATCTCATGGTGCAGCGGCAGCGCCGCCATCCGTTCCTGGCGCTCTTTGACGGCGCCGATCCTAACGCCAGCACGCCCCAGCGGCAGACGACGACGATGCCGACGCAGGCGCTCTACTTCCTCAACGATCCTTTCTTCCATGCCCAGGCAGCGAAGGTGGTGGAGCGCGTGGGGGCAGACGGTGAGGTTGCCGCGGGCATCAGTCGGCTTTACCGCCTCCTCTTTCAGCGCGAGCCGCTTCCTGCCGAAGTCGACCGCGCCCGGAGCCTCCTCGCAGCGTATCCGGGCGAGACGGTGGAGGGGTGGGGCGCCCTGGCCCGGGTTCTCCTGGCGAGCAACGAGTTTCTTTACCTCGACTGATCCCCGCGGTGTCGCCCGTTTCCCGTCGCTCCCTTTCCCGAGGCCTCCCATGAACCGGCGCCATCTTCTCCACTCTGCCGTGGCCGGGTCGCTCATGTTTGACGGCGTTGTCGCCGATCTCCTCCGCGCCGATGGCGGCGCAGCGGTGAGCGATCCGCTCGAGCCCCGGCTTCCGCCGGCGCTTGCGAAGGCGAAGCAGGTGATCTTCCTGTTCATGACCGGCGGCGTGTCGCATGTCGACACCTTCGACCCGAAGCCGGCGCTCGCGCGCGATCATGGCAAGGAGATCAAGGCCGACCATCCCGAGATCAAGAATCGCCCCGGCTACGAGCGGATCTACCTCAAGCGGCCGCAGTGGGAGTTTGCCCCGCACGGCACCTGCGGCACCGAGGTGAGCACGCTCTTCCCTCATGTGGCCGAGCACGTCGACGATATCGCGATGATCCGCTCGATGCACACCTCCCACTCCAACCACTACAACGCCACGCTCGGGATGCACACCGGGTCGTTCGCCTTCTCCCGGCCGAGCATCGGCTCGTGGGTCAGCTACGGCCTGGGGACGTTCAACCGCAACCTGCCGTCGTTTGTCGTCATCGCCCCGCAGCAGACCTACGCCGGCACGCAGGTGTACGCCAGCGACTTCCTCCCCGGCGCCCACCAGGGGACGCTCGTCGTCCCCGGAGCCGAGCCGGTCGCCAATGTCGCCCCGCGGATCCCGGCCGACCGGCAACGGATGGAGCTCGAGGCGCTGCGGGCCGCAAACGTCGAACATCTCGCCAGCCGCCCCGGCGCCGCCGAGCTGGCGACGCGCCTGCGCTCCTTCGAGACCGCCTTCGGGATGCAGATGGCGGTGCCCGAGGCGTTTGATTTCTCGGGAGAGACGGCCGGCACGCTCGCCTCCTACGGCCTCCAGCCGGGGCAGACGACCGGCTTCGGCTGGCAGTGCCTCGCGGCCCGTCGGCTCGTCGAGCGCGGTGTGCGCTTCGTGGAGCTGATCGACACCGGGTCGAGCAACAACTGGGATGCCCACGGTGACATGATGTCGCACGTGGGGCTGGCGAAGAATGTCGATCAGCCGATCGGCGCGCTCTTGAGTGATCTCAAGGCGCGCGGGATGCTCGACGAGACGCTCGTCGTCTGGACGACCGAGTTCGGCCGCACCCCCTTCAACAACACCGCCGATGCCCCGGGGCGCGAGCACCATCCCTGGGCGTTCACGTCGTGGCTGGCCGGCGGTGGCGCGAAGGGGGGGATCGTCCACGGCGAGACCGACGAATACGGGCTGCGATCGATCGTGAAGCCGGTCCACACCCACGACTTCCACGCCACGATCCTCCATCTGATGGGTTTTGATCACGAGCGGCTCACCTACCGGCACGCCGGTCGGGATTACCGTCTCACCGACGTCCATGGCACCGTCGTCCATGATGTCCTCGCCTGATCGGGTCGTGCCATGCTTCCGCCCTCCACCTTCAAGGACGTTCCGATGATCCGTCGCGTCTCTCGCCCCCTGTTGTTGGTCCTGTTGGCAGCGATGCTCGGCCTGAGCGCTTCAGGAGCTGTGGCCGACGGCTTCCATGACAACATCCGTCCGTTCATCACCCGCTATTGCCTCGAATGTCATTCGACCGCCGACAAGACGGCCGATATCGATCTCGAGCGGTTTGCCAGCGCCGCCGATGTCGCCGCCGAACCCGGCCCGTGGCAGCTCGTCGCAGACCAGCTGCGGAGTGGGGCGATGCCACCGCACGACGCCCCGCAGCCGGGCGAGGAGGAGCTGGCGGCCGTGCGGGGCGCGATCCGTGGCCAGCTGCTCGCGATCGCGGCGCGGACGGCGGGTGATCCTGGGCCGGTCGTGCTGCGCAGGCTCTCGAACGCCGAATACACCGCCAGTGTCCGCGATCTGACCGGGGTCGCCACGCTCGATCCTGGTAAGGAGTTTCCGGTCGACGGCGCCGCGGGGGAGGGCTTCACGAACGTCGGGCAGGCGCTGGTGATGTCGCCGGAGATGGTTGACAAGTATCTCGACGCGGCGAAGGAGATCGCCGCCCATGCCGTCCTCACGCCTGCCGGTATCCGCTTCAGCCCGTCGACGACGAAGCGCGACTGGACGGAGGAGGCCCTCGCCGGCATCCGCGACATCTACGCGCGCAACACCGTCAACACCGGCGCCACAAGCGTCAACCTCCAAGGGATCGCCTTCGACACCAATGCCGGCGGCCGGCCGCCGCTGGTGAAGTGCTTGGCCGCGGCGCTGGCCGAGCGGGACGGGCTCCTCGCCGGCACGATCTCTCCCGCAGAGGCTGCCGCGAAGCATGGCGTGAGCCCGAGATACCTCGCGGCGCTCGTCGCGGCGCTTGTCGATCCCACGCCCTCCCTGCCGCTCGACGCGGTCCGGGCCGCGTGGCGCCAAGGGGGGCCGGGGGATGCCGATCATCTCGCGGGGATGATCGAGCCGTGGCAGACGGCGCTGTGGACCTTCAACACGATCGGCCACATCGGCAAACGCGATGGGCCGAAAGCTTGGCAGACGCCCGTCACGCCGCTGGCCGAGCGGCGCGAGATCCGCGTCAAGCTGCCGAAGGGGAGCGCGGAGGGATCGATCCCGGTGTGGTTTGCCGCTGGTGATGCCGGTGACGGTGGCGCCGGTGACGTGGCGATCTTCGAGGCGCCGCGGATTGTCGCCCCGGGGCGTCCTGATCTCCTCCTGGCCGATCTGCGCGGCCTCGTGGCCGCTCTGGCGGCGCGGCGCACGATGTTCGTCGACGCCACCGCCGAGGTCCTCGCGCTCGTGGCCGGGATCGAAGGTGCTGCCGCCGACGGGGCCCTCGACGACACCCAGCTCGATGCCCTCGTCGCCCGACAGGGGATCGACCGGGCGATCCTCTCTTCCTGGCTGGCCTACCTCGGGATGGGGCAGGGGGGAGTGAAGCTCGAGGGGCGGATCGAGGGACGGATGGAAGCGCACCCCGACTATCCTTTTGTGAAGGGGTGGAGCGCTGCCGATGCCCTTTCGGTGATCGCCAATCCGTCGGATGAGACGGTGAAGGTGCCGGGGACGATGAAGCCCCACAGCCTCGCCGTCCATCCCTCGCCGACGTTCCGCGCCATTCTCGCCTGGAAGAGCCCGGTGGCGGCCACGGTGGCGATCGACGCCGCCGTGCAGCATGCCCACACCGCCTGCGGCAACGGCGTCACCTGGGTGGTGGAGGTGCGGCGCGGCGGCGCGGTCGTGCGCCTCGCCGCGGGGAAGAGCCAAGGCGACAGCGTGATCGCCGTCGGCCCGTTTCCCGACATTGTCGTCAAGCCGGGGGATGTCGTTCTCCTTTCGATCGGCCCGGGGGGACGCGACCACTCCTGCGACCTGACCGCCGTCGATCTCACGATCCGGGAGTCGGGGGGGGAGGCACGCACCTGGAACCTGACCCACGACGTCGTTCCCGACCTCCTCGCCGGCAATCCACACGCCGATGCGCTCGGCCATCCGGGCGTGTGGCACTTCGTCAGCGAGCCCGATGCCGACGAGACGGCGCTGGCCGTGATCCCGCGCGGATCGCTCCTCGACCGGTGGCGCTCGGCCGGCGACACCGTCGCCCGCCATGCCTTGGCTGAGGGAGTTGAAAAGCTCCTCCGGGATGGCCCCGGGGATCTCCCGGCCGACGCCCCCGACCGGCTCCTCCATGGTCATCTCACGAGCCTCACCGGTCCGCTCCTCTCCGCGGCCCGGGCCGAAGCCCCTGCCGTCGCCACAGTGGCCGCGGAGGTGACTGCCGCGGTGGCGGCGATCAGCCCCGACCCGGCCCTGTTTGGTGTCCGCCCCGATACGAGCGCCATCGATCGGACGGCGCTGTCGCTTGCCGCGCCGAAGATCGTCCGCGTCGAGCTGCCGGCGGAGCTTGTCGCTGGGGCGGAGCTCGTCACCACCGCCACGGTGGCCGAGGTGGCCGGTGCGGGGGGCTCGATCCAGGCACAGATTCTTCTCGAGGCCCCGGCCGCGCTGGTGGCGGCGCCGGGGGCGGCGGCGGTAGCGCGCGGGGGGCTGTGGTCGGACGGTGCCGGTCCGCCGGCCTCGTCGAATCCGATCCTCGTTCGCGATGCGGCGCGGCGGCAGGCGCTCGAGGCGCAGTTCGCGCGCTTCCGCGAGACATTCCCGGCGGCGCTGTGCTACACGAAGATCGTCCCGGTCGACGAGGTGGTGACGCTCACGCTCTACCATCGCGAGGATGATCAGCTCAAGCGACTTGTTCTCTCCGGCGAAGAGTCGGCCAGGCTCGATGGCCTGTGGCACGAGCTCCACTTCGTCAGTGGCGACGCGCTGCAGCTTGTCGATGCCTACGAGCAGCTCTGGCAGTACGCCACGCAGGATGCCGATCCGAGCGCCTTCGAGGGGCTCCGGCAGCCGATCCTCGACCGGGCCGCCGAGTACCGGGCGGAGCTTGTCGCCACCGAGCCGGTCCATGTCGAGGCCGTGCTGGGTATCGCGCGGCGGGCATGGCGGAGGCCGCTTGCCGACTCTGATGTGGAGGGGCTCCGGTCCCTCTACGCGAAGCTCCGCGGAGAGGAGATTTCCCACGACGACGCGATCCGCGTCCTCCTCGCCCGGGTGTTCGTGGCGCCGGCGTTTCTCTATCACCTCGAGCATGCGCCGCCGGGGGAGGCTTCCAGGCCGGTCAGCGATCACGAGCTCGCGGCACGGCTCGCTTTCTTTCTCTGGTCGAGCCTCCCCGATGCGGAGCTTTCGGCCCTGGCCGATGCCCACGAGCTCCACGAGCCGGCGGTCCTCGCCCGACAGGTGACGCGGATGCTTGGCGACCCGAAGGTCGACAGGCTGGCGCTCGGGTTCGGCTGTCAGTGGCTCCACATCGCCGACTTCGACACGCTCGACGAGAAGAGTCCCACGCACTTCCCGGAGTTTGCCGGATTAAGGCAGGCGATGCATGGCGAGGCAGTGCGCTTCTTTGCCGACTTCTTCCGCGAAAACCGCCCGGTGTCGCATCTCCTCGACGCCGATCACACGTTCGCCGATCCGCTCCTGGCGGCGTTCTATGGCGCCGCTCCGGATCCGGCCGCAGGCGCGCCGCCGGGGGACTGGCAGCGACTCGACGGCATGAAGGCCCGGGGGCGCGGGGGGATCCTCGGGCTCTCGGCGGTGCTCGCCAAGCAGAGCGGCGCCTCGCGTACCAGTCCCATTCTGCGGGGCGCGTGGCTCTCCGAAACGGTGCTGGGGCGCAAGCTCCCCAAGCCCCCCAAGGGGATTCCGATCCTCCCCGAGGTGCCTCCCGAGGGGCTCACCGAACGGAAGCTCACGGAGCTCCATTCGACGCAAGCTGCCTGTGCCGGCTGCCACCGCACGATCGATCCCTACGGCTTCGCCCTCGAGGGCTTCGACGCCATTGGCCGGGCCCGCACGCAGGACTCTGCTGGGTTGGTGGTCGATTCCAGCGCGATGCTTCCCGCCCGGGCGGCAAACGGTCCCGCCACGGCGGTCAACGGACTTGCCGGCCTCCGCGACCATCTTGTCGATCATCATCGCGACGAGCTCGTCCGGCAATTCTCCAAGAAGCTCCTCGGCTATGCCCTTGGCCGCAGTGTCCAGCTCTCCGACGAGCCGCTCCTCGAGGCGCTTGAGGAGGCAGCGGGCGACGGTGTCGCCACGATGGTGGAGGTGATCGTGGCCAGCCCGCAGTTCCGGGAGATCCGGGGGCAGGATATGCTGGTATCGGGGGTTTCACCGTAGTCGTACAGCGTCGGACAAGCGTTTTTTTGGAATTTGTCGATCCTGTTGTTGCGTCCTTTTCCTGGCATGAAACGAGGTCCATGATGAAACCGCTCCCCTCCCGCCGCGACTGGCTCGCCCGCCGTACGTTTCTCCGCGGCCTCGGTGTCTCGATGGCGCTGCCGTGGATGGAGTCGCGGAACGTGTGGGCGGGCGACGTCCCCCCCGCCGCGGGCGCTGGAGCCGCGGAAGCGACCGCTCCGACGCGGCTGGCGGTGCTCTTCTCCGGCAACGGCTTCCATGCCAAGGAGTGGTGGGCGAAGGGGGAGGGTGAGGCGATGGAGCTCGGCGCTGTGCTCGCCCCGCTCCATGACTTCCGCACCCGCCTCAATTTCATCAAGGGTCTTTACAACGCCGAGGCCCTCAAGGGAAACATCCACTCCTCGCAGACTGGCAACATCCTCTCCGGGGCGCCCCTTGCCAGTGGTGGCGAGATCCGCTCCGGCACGAGCGTCGATCAGTTCGTCGCCCAGCGGCACGGTCGCTCGACGAAGGTGCCGAGCCTCGTCCTCGGCTGCGAGAAGAGCAACGCGAGCGTCCACAAGAACTACTCGATGCTCTACAGCTCCCACATCTCCTGGACGTCGCCGACGTCGCCGACGCCGCTGGAGATCTATCCCGCCCTCGCCTTCGACCGGCTCTTCAAGGATGAATCGACGCGCGAGGATGTGAGCGTTCTCGATGCGGTTCGGGAGGATGCCGAGGACTTCCGCCGCACCGTCAGCCGCGGCGACCAGCGGAAGCTCGATGAATACCTGGACAGCGTCCGCGATGTCGAGCGGCGGATCGAGTCGGCGGGGAAGCGCGGCGAGCTGCAGGGCTGGAAGCCGGTGCTGGCCGGGCCCGACATGCCGCGGCCGGCCGATGGTGTTCCGCAGGACATCGCCGACCACATGCGGCTGATGAGCGACATCCTCGTCCTCGCCTTCATGACCGACTCGACGCGCGTCTGCACGCTCAAGCTCAACAACGACCACTCGTCGCTGCGGTTCCCGAACCTCGGCGTCGACTACATGATCCACCACCTCCTTTCCCACTCCGACACCCCCGACTGGCTCAAAGTCAACCAATTCTTCATTGGGCAACTGGCGCACATCTGCCGGCGCCTCGACAGTGTCCAAGAAGGAGAGCGAACGGCGCTCGACAACACCGCCATCCTCTACTGCTCGAGCATGATGAGTGGCCACCACGATGCCTCCCAGCTCCCGGTCGTGCTCGTCGGTGGCGGCGGCGGGAAGATTGCCGGTGGCCGGGTGCTCGACTACTCGGGCCAGGAGCAGCGGCAGATGTGCCGGCTCTACATGTCGCTCCTCGACGTCTGCGGAACCCCAGTCGACGCGTTCGGCGACGCCACGGCGAAGCTGGCGGAGATCTGACGGGGGCGGGGTGGTCGCTCGCTTTCGTGAGACGCGGCGGCCCGGAGCCTACCGGAGGTGTAAACTCTCCCTGGGCGAGGCAGCCGGGCGAGGAGGGGAGTCTGATGCAACGGAGAGTTCCCGCAGGGCGTCGCGTGTCGTCGTGCGGCGGAGCGATCGTCGTCCTTGTCGTCGTCATGGGCCTGACGGCGCTGGCCCAGGCTCAGCCTGCCGATCGGAAAAAAAGCGAGAAGGCTCCCCCTCAAGGCGTCACGGACTTGATCTCGGTCGCTGGCGGCGGCGAGATCCGTGGCGCGGTCGTGAAGCGCCTTCCCGACGGCTCCCTCGATGTGGCGGTGCAGCGCGATTGGCTCGAGACGAGTGCCCCCGAGGCGGCCGAGGTGCTCGGCGCCCAGGAGCGCCGGCAGACGAAGGCTGTCATGGAGGCGCTCGCGAAGCGCCTCGCGGCGGCGATCGCTCCCCTCCCGGAGAGCCGGACGCGCACCCTCGGACTCCTGCGCCGCGAGGCCGATCGGGTCGACGACTGGTTGGCTGCCGCCGAACAGGCCGATGATCGTGACGCCCCTCAGCAGAGCGGGGACGAGGGGGGAGTGGATCGACCGATCCGACCACGGGCGGCAAGGCGGGGCGACTCGCAATTCACCCTCCTGCGGATCGCACCGAAGCGGGTGACGAAGGTGCAGCCGAGCGGGCAGAATGCGCAGCGCATCGCCCGTTGGGCTTGGAGCGAGCGGCTGGAGAATGTCGAGGGGCGATCGGCTGCCGATCTGACGAAGGAATTAAAGGGGCGGGGAATTGATCCGCTCTCCCCACCGCCGGGGCTCGGCGACCGCCTTCCTCCCCTGCCACAGGATGATCGGGAGTGGGCGGCGCGGATGGCGCTCGTGGAAGACGCGCTTGGCGATGCGGTCGCCTTTCAGGGTTTCGGCGACACGGTGGTGAAAGCCGGT
>CALQRA010000047.1 GCA_943332855.1 Candidatus Kuenenia stuttgartensis | reverse complement strand
GGGATCGTGTTGATGTAGGGGGTGGTGGCGGAGAACGGAATCGACACCCCGAGCCGATAGGCCTCCTGCTCGATGGCATGAAGGAGGTAGGCCGCCCGCTCCTCGCCCCGGCTGTTGAGCACGTAGCGGATGGAATCGAGCCATTCCCGTGTCTCGGTTGGGTCTGAATCGACACCAGCGGTACCATCGACCGCGACCGGTTGCCCTGCGGAAGGGTCCGTCATCCGGCCGATCGACATCTGGGCATGGGCGCCTGGGGGGAGTTGCGAAGCCTGGGTAGCTCCGTCGGTGCCGGACTCGTCGATGTCGGGGCTCGCCATGGGCAACTCCGGGAGGGCTGGGAGAACTTTCCCTATTATTCCGCCCTTGCCGGCGGCCGTAAAGGCCGTTTCGTCAATGGGCCGCGCGACGAAAGTCGGTTCCTCGAAACGCTTTTCGACTCGGAACCAGGGCCGGCTGGCCACCGACCTCACAGGGCTCCAACGGCGGCGGGGACTGTGCCCTACGCCCTGGGGGGATTCAGCTCCTGGGACGGTAGATCTCGGTCGCCGTGCCGAAATGGTTCTCGGCCGCGAACGCCACCGTCTCCCCGAGGGTTGGATGGGCATGAATGGTTTCGGCGAGGTCGCGGGCACTGGCGGCCATCTCGATGGCCAAGGCTCCTTCCGCGATCAGCTCCCCCGCCCCGGCGCCGACGATCCCCACCCCGAGGACGGTGTCGGTCTCCGGATCGACGAGGAGTTTCGTCATCCCCTCCGTCCGCCCCAGGGCCTGGGCGCGACCACTGGCCGCCCATGGGTAACGGCTGATCTCGACCGTTTGTCCGCTCGCCTTCACCTCCTGCTCGGTGAGCCCGGCCCAAGCGATCTCCGGGTCGGTGAAGACCACCGCGGGGATGCAGCGCGGCGCGAACAGCGCCGGCTCGCCATGGAGCCCCTCGACGGCGACCTTCCCCTGATGGCTGGCCCGGTGGGCGAGCATTGGCTCCCCGCAGACGTCACCGATGGCGAGGATCTTCGGGTCGCTCGTCCGCTGGTGGGCGTCGACCTGAACGAACCCCTTGGCATCGATCGTGACGGCCGTGTTCTCAAGCCCCAGGCCATCCGAATTGGGGCGCCGACCGACCGCCACGAGAACCCGGGAGTATTCTTTCTCAAACGGCCCCTCCGGCCCCTCGAACCGGACCAGGATCCCCTTTTTCTTGTCCTCCAATCCGGCCACTTTCGTCTTCATGTGGATCGCTTCGAAGAGCTTTTCCAGCCGCGTCTGGAGCGGCTTGACGAGATCCCGATCGGCGCCGGGGAGGAGGGTGTCGGTGAGCTCGACGACCGAGACCTTCGATCCGAGCTCGGCATAGACCGTGCCCATCTCCAGGCCGATATACCCTCCACCGATGACGAGGAGCGAGTCGGGGATCTCCTCAAGCTCCAGCGCCGAGGTTGAATCCATAACTCTGGGCGTGGGCAACGCGAAGGCCGGGATCCGGGACGGCCGCGATCCACTCGCCAGGATGCAGTGGTCGAACGTCACCGTCTGGCTGCCGTCGGCACCGGAAACCTCGAGCGATCCCGACGCACTGAAACGGGCCGTGCCGTGGATGATCCGGACATTGCGCCGCTTCGCGAGTTGGCCGAGCCCCCCGGTGAGTGTCGAAATCACCTTCTCTTTGCGGGCCCGGAGGGCGTCGAGCTTGATCTTCGGCTTGCCGAGGTCGATCCCCCAAGCCTCCATCTCCCGGGCTTCCGCCAGCACCCGACCGACGTGGAGGAGGGCCTTGGAGGGAATGCAACCCCGCAGCAGGCAGGTGCCGCCGAGGCGCTCCTCCTGCTCGACGATCGCGACCTCCATGCCGAGATCGGCCGCGAGGAACGCCGCGGCATACCCACCGGGCCCCCCCCCGAGAACCACCAGCGGAACGTGCGTCGTCATCGGCTCGAACTCCAATACGGCTGACAGGGCAGGGACGGGACCGGCAGGGTCGTTGTTGTAGTTGCGGTGAACGGTTCCTTCAAGAAACACTCCATGGAGAGACCGCGGCGGACAGCCACGGCACCCCGCTTCCCCCCCGTGCCTGGCCCCTCCGATGACCACGGACCGTCCACCATGCTTGGCCGCCGATCGCGGCGCGGGCCCCGCCGGCTTCGGCCCGGTGCGCCGGCTCGTCGGCCGGGCCACGGCGCTCGACCTCCGCAGCCTCGCGGTGTTCCGCATCATCGTCGGCACGATCCTCGTCGCCGATGCCCTCGCCCGCCTCCCCGGGGCCCCGCTGACGCTCACGGCCGACGGCGTGCTTCCCCCCGATCTGGTCCGCCGGTTCATCGGCCACCCCTGGTCCTGGTCGGTCGGACTGTGGTGCGATGCCGCCTGGTGGGGCTACGGCCTGCTGTGGGCCGAGGGGGTGTGTGGGGTTCTCCTCGCCGCCGGCATCGGCCTGCCATGGACGACGACGGCGGCCTGGGTCGTCGTCGTGAGCCTCGTCCGCCGGACCGCACCGGTGACGAACGCCGGCGACGTCTTTCTGGCCGTGCTCCTGTTCTGGGGGCAGTTCCTCCCGCTCGGCTCCGTCTGGGCCTGGGGCGTAGGGAGCCGCGGAGGATGGCGTTCCCGGGAGCCCCTGCCCCACCACGGCGTGGCGGCCTTCGCACTGACGCTCCAGGTGGCGGCCGTCTACCTCTCGGCCAGCATGGCGAAGTGGAACGACGTCTGGTGGTCGGGCGAAGCGATCGGCTACGCGCTCTCGGTCCACGACCACGGCACCACGCTTGGCAACCTCGTCGCCGGGTGGCGGTGGGGCGCCCGCTGGCTGACGTGGGCGACGCCCGTGGTCGAGCTCGCCGGTCCGCTCCTCCTCCTCGTGCCGCGACTGCGGCTTCCACTGGTGGGAGTGTTCGTCCTCTTTCATCTCGCGATCGCGGTGACGATGGACGTCTGCCTCTTCCCGTGGGTGGGGATCGCCGCCTGGGTGGCCCTCCTCCCCGGCTCCCTCTGGGATCGGATCGGCGTCGGAACGATCGTTTCCACCGACGGCTCCGACGGGGAAGCGCGTCTCGACCCCGCGAGACGGATCCTCTGTCTAGCGGCGCTGGGCATCGCAGCGGTCGCCTTCGTCCACGCCAACGGTCCATGGCATGAACAACGCATGCCAGCGGGCCTGCGGCACGCGGTCCAGCTGACGTTCCTGGAGCAGGATTGGCGCGTTTTTGGAGAGATCCGGCCGCAACGGCAGTGGGTCTACGGGCGTGCCGATCTGGCCAACGGCGCGACCGTCGACATCCTCCGTCGGGGGAGGCCGCTGGAGACCGTTCTCCCCGCCGGTGGTTTTCACTCCCTCGGAGACCAGCGGCTGCAGAAACTGTTGTGGGAACTCCCCAAACCGGACCATCGCGCCTTTGCCCCGAGCCTGGCTACCGGACTCGTGAAGGCCTGGAACGCAAGCCACCCGCCCGGGGAGCAGATCGTGGCCCTCGAGATCCATGGAGCGCGGATGGTCATGGCCCCCCGGGCGGACACGATCCAGGACGTCCTCATGGCGACGTGGCCCCCCCGCTCCCCGACCGGCCGGGGCAATCTTGAGCGATTTCTGCGGGACGACGGCGCCTCCTCCGACGGGGCAAGGGCAGACGCCGCGCCGACCACAACGGCGCCGCTCAGGTAAGCTTCCAACGGGCGAGAGTGGCGGAATTGGCAGACGCGCTGGATTTAGGTTCCAGTGCCGCAAGGCGTGCGGGTTCGAGTCCCGCCTCTCGCAGTGGCCCCCCGGGGCCCATGTCAGCGAAGCGGATTCCCCGGCTGAGCGGTCACCCCGCGGAGCGGATTCGCCGCCGTACTCCCCACGGTCGCCCCGGCCACCGCAGCCTTCGCGCGCCACCGTCCGACGGCCTGTTCGTTCTGCTCAACGAGCTTCTGTGCCGGCGAACGGAGCTTCGGGGTGTCGCGATCGCCAGCCGGGCGGTCGCTCTTCGCCGCCTCGACCGGTGCGCTCGTCTGCACCACATTCCCGCGGGGAGCCGGCGTCGATTTGGCCGGGGTTCCACGCCCTAAGTTCGCCCACGCGATACCGGCGAAGGTTCGAGCCGGCAGCGCCGCAGCGGCCCCGGAATCGTCGGAAGGCTGAGCGGGCGAAGCGTTGCCCGTCGATGCAGCGTCAACCGCGGCCGCTGGCTTGTCTTCCTCGATGGCGCCCACCGGCTTCGAGGCATCACCGGCCTCCTCAGCCTTGAGCGGCGGTGGAGCGTCGCCGGGAGCACCGTCGCCAGGCATCTCCTCGCCATCCTTGCCTTCCTCGTCGCCTTCTTCCTCGTCGCCGTCGTCTGAAGCGCCCTCCTCCTGCTGGTTGGGCAACGCGAGCTCATCTGCCATCTGCGGCACTTCGGAACGGGGAGGGACGACGGGCGTCGTGGCGGGATCGAAGTGGCCGACCTGCTTCACGTTCTTCCCGGGCCACGATCGCCAGCGGGTCGCGTAGTAGCCGAATTGATCCGGACGCACCGGGCAATGGGCCGGACAGCTCCCCTGCGAGCAGAGACCATTGCAGGGGAGATCGAGACGGCCACCGGCCAGACGGCACTTCCCGCAGCCCCGTTGGCCACACTGCCGGCAATCGGCGGCGGCCTCGGCGTGACCGGCTAGCACCACACCACCGTCGGCCGTGACGACGGCGCTCGTCTGCCGGACCCCCGCTGCCGGAGCCCGCGCACGGGTGGAGGCCGCCGCGTTCGCACGCGGAACGGTGCGTCCCGACGTCGCCGCAGCCACCTTCGCGTGAGCATTTGCCCCCCGGGCCGCCTGCCCAGCCGGCGGAATCGCCCGCGGCGAACCCGCCCGCTCAACGGCAGCCGTCGATTCAGCCCGCCGGGGCATCGTTCCGCCCCCGGCCTGCTGGGCCAACACCCACCCCGGACAGGCACCGGCGCCAAAGACAGCGGCCACGATGATCCTGACACGAAACGCTCTCGACAAAGCGAATGAGGAGCAGATTCTGGTGGTTCGGGGGGGCATGGTTGACCTCGCTGTGGATCGACGGTGGCGGGGGCGGGCCCATCGGCCCTACGACCGTTTATCCCGACTCACGAGGATTTTTCGTCCCAACCCCTCCCAATTCTTTGATCGGAGTTTTCAGGTTCCTGGCCGACCGGTTTCTTCCCCCCAGACTGCCTTGACGGATACGATGGGGAGGTCTCCCGCCCGGGGCGATCCATCGGTTCAGCCGGGGCCCGGCGAGGATGTCCGGCGGATGGTTGAACGATTTCCGGTTCACCCGTCATATTTGAACATCCTTCAAAATGAGGGTTCGATCCGGGCGTGAACCGACGCGGGTTCGTCTCGGGAGTTCTCGTCGGGTGGGCTCGCTCTCCCGCCCAGCAGGCTCACCTAGCCCAGCAGGTTCAACTAGACCAGCAGGCTCACCTAGACCAGCAGGCTCACCTAGACGGCGCCCAACTCCAGCCTCGAGGCCAAGCAAAGGAGCCGCACGTCAGCGGCCCGTCATCCCCATGAAAACGGTCAACCTCAAACTCCTGATCATCGTCGCCGTCCTCGTTCTCGGAGGCATGGGGGGCGTTTACGCGATCCACGAGTATCAGGTCTACCGCAATGCCGACAACATCCTCGTTCTCGCCCGCGAACGCGCCGAGGAGGGGCGCTCGGACGAGGCCGCCGGGCTCTATGTGCGCTACATAGGATTGCGGAACAACGACAACGAGGCCCGGGCCGAGTTCGCCAAACTGATGCTCCGCAAGATCGGGGCGACGCGCTCCTCGAAGGCCAGCCAGGCCCAAGCCTACGACGCCCTGGAAACGGCGGTGCGGCGGAATCCCGACGACGACGATCTCCGGGAGCAACTTGCCGGCTTCCTCTACCGGACCGGTAATTTCACCGAAGCGCGGCAGCATTTCGGGCTCATCCGCGACCATCGTATGGCCAAGCCCGTGCCCGCCACAACGGCGCCGGCAACCCCCGAAAAAACCTCCGAACCAGGGGACGAAAGTGCCCCGAAGGCAGTCACCCCCGATCACCTCATCGACCTGCGTTACGCCACCTCGTGTGCGGGAATGGGGCGTTACGACGAGGCGGCCGAGGTCGCTTCAAAACTGATCGGTTTCGATATCGGCACGAAGTCGTTTGATACCTCCTGGGAACCGCTCGCTGAATGCTCCGAGGCCTACCTCCTCATCGCCGAGATTCTCGAGCGCCGCTACAGCGACACCGCCACCGCCTCGAGGGTCATGCGGCGCCTTCCGGAGGTTTACCCCACCGACCACAAATCATGGCTTTCGATGGCGACGTGGAGCTTCTTCCACGACGATCTCTCGGCGGCGGGGATCGAAATCGCGAGGGCGGCCCAACTGGCGCCCGAATCTCCCCAGGTGCTCTTCGCCGAGTTCGAGATCGCGATGCGGACCAACGACTTCCCGCGGGCGAAGAAGGTGATCGTGGAGGGGTTGGCCCCCTACGCCGACGATGCCCGCGTCGTTATCGGGCATGCCGATCTGGCGAAGCGAATGGCGGATCCGAACCTGGCGCTCGAGATCCTTGGCAAAGGGGTGGAGACGCTCCCCGACAATCCGGTCATCCTCGGCAGGCTCATCGATCTCCTCTTCGATCTCGAACGCGGCGAGGAGGCGATCCCCCATGTCGAAGCGATGCGAGCGCTCGAGGGGGACGACAACCCGGTCGTGGGGTGGGCGGATGCTCGCCTTCTCATGGAACGCCGGCAGTGGCACCCAGCCCTGGAGAAGCTCAAGCAACTCCGCCCGAGTATCGCCAGTTCCCCGCAGCTCGCCCATGCGGTCGATCTCGCCATGGCGATCTGCCACCAGGCGCTGGGGCAGTCGGACGAGCTGCTCGAGGCGAGTCGGCGCGTGCTCGCCACCGAACCAAACTCGTACCAGGCCCGCGTCGCGCTGGCGACGGCCCACGCCCAGGCCGGGAGATCCGACGAGGCCCTGGCGGAGTTCGAGTCGCTGGCAGCGCTCCAAGCCGAGGAAGATCTCCCGCGCATGCAACTGCTCTGGGCTCCCCTGCTCGACCTCCGGGTCAAGGATCAATTGCGTCGCCCCGAAGCGGAGCGGAACTGGAAGAAGGTCGATGCGCTCGTCGAACTCTTGAGCACGTCGCCCCATATTGGGAATGCCCAACTCGCGTCAATTCAATCGAATGTCCTCCAACGTCGCGGTGACAATTCGGCCGCGGTCGAGGTCGCATTCCAGGCCTTCGAGGCGGCTCCGGACGACCCCCAGGTCGCCGCCCAGTTCGTGACCCTGCTCCTCGCCGACGCACAGGTCGACCGGGCCCGGGAGACGATCGTGCGCATGAACCCGCTGGTTCGTCTGGATCCGCGGGTGCTCGCCGCTGAAGCCCGTAGCGCCGCCAGCCTGGGGGGGGAAGAGGGGGAGGCTGGTCTGGCAGCCGTTGAAGCCGCCTGCAAGGAGATCCCCACCAAAGACGCCGTCCTCGTCCTCCTCGCCGTCATGTCGACCCGGATCCAGCAGCGGAACATCCCCGAGGCCGAGCGGATCGCTGCGGTCATCCTCGAGCGGGAGCCGTCGGAGGTCCGAGCCCACGCATCCCTTCTCCAGATCGCGATCGACCAGAAGGATGTGGCAAAACTCACCGCTTATGCCGAACAGATCGGCGATTTGACGGGCCGATCCTCGCCGCAATCCCGCGTCGCCCAGGCGATGGTCCTGATTCTGAAGGTGCAAGTCGCGCGGGAACTCCAACTCGGCGAAGACAAGGTTTCCCCGCCCCTCTCGGCGGAGGATCGGAATGACCTCGACCAGGCCCGCAACTATCTCATGGAAGCGGAGAACGACCGGCCGGGTTGGTTTCAGATCCAGCAGTGCCTCGCGGAGATCGCCGGAATCCGGGGGGACGCGAGCGCCTCGATCAGCCACCTCCAGAAAGCGATCGAGCAGGGGGCCACGAACCCCGGAGTGCCACGGATGCTGGCAGGCCTGCTCCGACAGACCGGCCGGCTCGACGAGGCGCAGCAGGTCATCGACTCGATGGGGCAGGGGGCGGGACTGGGCGCGACGCGGATCCGGGCCGATATCGACGTTCAGGCCGGCCGATTCGACGAAGCCGTGGCCAAGGCTGAGGCGATCACCTTGGAGCAGGGATCGGATGTCGACCATCTCCTCTGGTTTGCCGGCCTGCTGCAGCGATGCGAAAAGCAACCCCGCGCCTTGGAAGTCCTCGAGCAGGCGGCGGAACTCGCCCCCGACAGGCTCGATTGCTGGATCGAGACGATCCAGCAGCAACTCCTGCTGGGGAAGACGCAACGGGCCGATGAATCGCTGCAGCGTGCCATCTCGTCACTCGGCGGAGCCGAAGGGGAGATCCTTAACGCGATCACGTACGAGATGCGGAGGAATCCCGCAAAGGCCGAGGAAGCCTACCGCGGCGCCACCCTCACCGCCCCCACCGACCCGCGTGTTGCCCGGCGCTTTGCCGAGTTCCTCCTCCGCCGCGGCCAGTTGAAGCCCGCCAAGGAGGAGCTCCTTCGGATCATCGCCATGCCCGAGGCTGCGGGGACGACGAGCCTCTACTGGGCCCGGCGGAAAATCACCCAGGAGTTCACGAGAAACTCGACGTACCGCGAGCTCCTCGAGACCCTCCAAATCCTTGAGCAAAACACCGACGCCGAGGGAAAACTGACTCCAGAGGATCTGAAGATCGAGTTTGCCATTCTCATGGAGCGGGAGGAACCGGAGTGCTGGAGACGGGCGATCTCCCTCCTCGATGACTTGAAGCGTCGGGGTGACCTCGACACCGAGCAGAGGGTGCTCCGGGCGTGGCTGCAGGACAAACTCGGAAACTGGCTGGATTCGCGAGAATCTTTGTTTGACATCGCGGCTGAGCAAGATTGCCCCCCTGCGGTGATCGCAACGCTCGTCGAACAACTCATCGCCCATGGAGAGCTCGCCTCGGCCCGGACTTGGGCCAACCGCCTCCGGCAGAACGCCCCCGACGCGGTGATGACGGTGCGACTCGACGCCAAACTCGCGATCGCAGCCGACGATCGCGAGGCCGCCGCCGAGGCTTCAAGAAAGCTCATTCCCAGCGGGAGCCTAACGCCAGAAAACGCTATCTCCATGGGATTGGTAGCGCAGTTGGTGGAAGAGCTCGGTTTCCCGAAGGCGGCCGACAAGCTCTACAAGGAGTATGCCGATGTCTCTGCCGAGGGAATCCTGGCACGGGCCTCGTTCCTCGGGCGCCAACAGCGCACCGACGAGGCCGTGGAGCTTCTCGAGACGGCGTGGGATAGCGTTCCGGTCCTCGATATTCTTGGGAACTGCCTCGGTATCCTCGAAGCCAATGGCACCTCCCCCTCCGCGGCTGCCGACCAACGCGTTGTCGAGATGGTCGCCAAGGCCCGCCGGCTCGATCCGGATTCAGCCATGATCCAGGTCCTCCATGGTGCTTTGATGGAATTGATCGGAAAACCGGAGGAGGCGATCGCGATCTACCGGCAACTCCTTGCCAGTCCCGATCTCCCGCCGTCGATCGCGGCACGGGCGTCGAACAATCTCGCGGCGGTTCTGATTGGCCGGAAGGAGACAGAAGAAGCACGGACGCTGATCCAATCAGCCGTCGCCGAACTCGGCCCGCACCCAACGCTCCTCGACACCCAAGCGCTCGTCTGGCTCGCGCGGGGGGACACCACGCGGGCCATCGGGGACCTGAAGGAAGCGATGCTGGCCCCCACCGCCACGACCTATCTCCACATGGCCATGGCCGCCTACGATGCCCGGATGGCGTCGGAGTGCCGTGCAGCCCTCATCAACGCCGAGTCGAAGGGGCTGCGGAAGGAACGCCTCAATGCGGATGACCGGGAGCGGCTTGCCGCCCTCGACAAGGCCCTCGCGGAACAGATCGACCGCTGATCGCTGATCGAGGCCCGAGCCAAGGGCCCAAGCAGCGGAGCCGGATTGGGGTCAGCCCTTGGGCGACTGGTTGTGGGCGGAGGGTCGACCGGGCCCGTCGAACGAGCCGACCTCCCTCTACCTTCCTCAACCTCCCTGCATCGCCCGCGATCGTGCCAGTGCGTCCTCGGCTTCGGTGATCTTGCCGCCGCGCATGCACGCGACGCTCAACGCCGTGTAGCTGAATGGATCTTTGGGTTCGAGCTCGCAGACACGGCGGGCATGCCTGACGGCATCTTCGTGGCGTTCCAGACGCGTGCACCACGCCGCCAACGCAGAATGCGCCAGGGCGAAATCGGGATGGTCAGCGACGACCGTTTCGAGTTCTGCCACAGCCTCTGCCAACCGCCCCGCAGCCTTTGTGGCATGGGCAGCGTCGTACCGTTCGTCGCGGGTTGCCATCGACCAATTCTCCTCAAGTCGCCCGATCCCTGCGTTCTTCCCAACCACCCGGCGGGCTTCCGAGCCAGGGAGAGCGGAAAGGGACTCAGTGTACCGAAACGCGAAAGGACCGGTTCGGATCGTTGTCCCACCCCCGATGTCGAAGCGCGGGAGGGACCGGAAAAACCGCGGTGGGATGACCGGATGACGGACGCCGGGATGACGGTTCGCCCGCAGCGGACTGGCTGCCCCCGGCGAACCAGGGACCTGCGGCGAAACGCGTTGTCCGGGGAACCTGGAAAGATTGGGAAGCGGCTTGTCGCCGGGCACAAATGCCATTGAATCCTCGCAGCCGGGAAGACGATAACCCTGCGGTTCCATTCCGGACTCTTGGCAAGCCGCAATCGATCAAAGCGGGCAGCCGAGTCACCGAACCGCCAACGGGATCGGGCACTGCGCTCGGTCGATCCTGGCCTGACGACCCGATCTGGAAGGCACGCTGTGAGCATTCATCCGTTGGCAGCCGTGAGTCCCGAGGCCCGGCTCGGGCTGGGCGTGACGATCGGAGCCTTCGCTTCGGTGGAGTCCGATGTCGAACTGGGCGACCATTGCGTGGTCGCCTCGGGCGCCGTGATCAAGTCCGGTGTGACCGCCGGGTCCCACAACGAAATCTGCGAACA
The DNA here is from genome assembly GCA_943332855.1 of Candidatus Kuenenia stuttgartensis. Taxonomy (GTDB): domain Bacteria; phylum Planctomycetota; class Planctomycetia; order Pirellulales; family UBA1268; genus QWOP01. The sequence goes on along the minus strand of CALQRA010000047.1, from coordinate 13,738 downwards.
TGCAGTCATCGGTGGCGCGCCGCAACACGTCGCGCGGCCTGCGGACGTGGGGCGCGTCATCATCGGCGACCACAACGTCTTCCGCGAGCACGTCACCGTCCACCGCGGTCTCAAGCCGGGATGCGACACGGTCGTCGGCAGCAGCAATTACGTCATGGCTGGAGGCCACTTCGGACACGACTCCGTCGTCGGCAACAGTTGCATCTTCGCCAACGGCAGCATGCTCGGGGGACACGTCCAGATCGAGGACAAAGCCTTTGTTTCCGGCGCGGTGGCGGTCCACCAATTCTGCCGGATCGGTCGCCTGGCGATGGTCGGTGGTCATGCGCGGGTCACCCAGGACATCCCCCCCTACATGCTCGTCGACGGCCAGAGCGGCTGCATCGTGGGCCTCAACGTGGTCGGACTGCGGCGCAGCGGGCATACGGCCGAGGACATCGCCGACCTGAAGAACGCCTACCGGATCATCTACCGCCGCGGTCTTTCCTGGCAGGAAGTGCTGGAGACGCTGCGGACGGAGTTCCGGGCGGGGCCGGTACTTCACTTGCGAGACTTCCTCGGATCGGGCAAGCGGGGCTTCACGCAGGAGCGCCGCGCCCCTCCCAACGCGACGCTCCGCCTCCGCGTCGCCGACGACGCCCCGGCCGTCGCCCCGACCCTTCGGTCGAAGGCTGGTTGAGACGGGGAATCGGCGCGAGCCGCGCGGAGGGCGTCTCGGGTCGTGGCTGGGAAACACCCCCCGGCCGGGAGCCCAACCGGTCCTTCATGGCCGCGTCGCGGCCGACCACGACCAGGGAATCCATTTTTTTCCCGGGAAATCGACGATTCCACGGAATTCGTCCCCCCCTGGTCGCGTGACCTGAAAAGATGGGCAAAGATTAACGGCAGCGGAAAGTCTCCGTTGCCCGTCCCCGCAAGCGCCCACGGCCACCATGTCCCGACGGCTGACCGCTCCACCGACCGCCCCGATCGGTGCGTCCACGCTTCCTCCCCCACGGTTCGGCTCCTGGCCCTGGATCCTGGGAGCCATCCTGTTGACGGCCGTCTGCGGATGGTGGGTGAGCCAGACGTTCGGCGAAAAGGAGCCGATCATCGTGGGAATCCTTCACGCGCGGTCCGGCCCGACCGCCCCGCAGGAACGATTGCTCATCGACGCCGAAGTGCTGGCGCTCGAGGAGATCAATCGCACCGGCGGCCTGCTGGGACGCAGGGTGCGCTGGGTGATCGCGGACGGTGGCAACGACGGCACATCCTTCGCGAGGCAGGCTGAACGCCTCATCCGGGACGACCGCGCGGACGTCCTCATCGGCTGTTGGTCGGCAACGAGCCGGCGGGCCGTGGTGACGGTCGTGGAGGCGAACGATCACCTCCTCGTTCATCCGAGCCGCCACGAGGGATTCGAGGAGTCGCCGAACGTGGTCTCGATGGGACCACTCCCGAACCAGCAGATCGCACCGGCCGTGGCGTGGTGCAGGGAGACCATGTCGGCTCGCCGGATCTTCATGGTCGGGACGGACGATCCCTGGTCGAGATCGGCGGGCGCTTTTCTCGGTGACCAACTGGCGGGGATCAACGCGTCGATCGTGGGAGAGGAGTACCTCCCCTCGGGTAGCCTTGTCGTCGCCCCGACCATCGAAGCGATCACCACCTCAAACCCCGACGTGGTGTTCAGCCTCCTCGCGGGGGAGTCGGCCGCGGCGTTGCTCCGCCAACTCCGTGAGGCCGGGGTGCGCCCGGCCGATCTGCCGGTGATGATCTTCTCCGTCAGCGACGACGAACTGCGCGGCATGCCGACGGACGATGTGACCGGCAACTACGTCGTTGCTGGCTATTTCCCCGGGAATGAACGGACGGCCGACCAGACGTTTGTCCGGGCATTCCGGACGCGGTATGGCGACGATCGCCCGACATCCGAACAGGCGATGGCCGCCCATGGCGCCGTTCGGCTCTGGGCAGAAGCGGTGAGGGAAGCAGGCACCGCCGATGTGGCGATCGTCCGTTCGACGATCCGGCACCAGACCCTCCCGAGCCCGGAGGGGGTGATCGCCGTCGATCCGGAGAACCGCCATGCCTGGCGGAATCTCTCGGTGGGTCGGATCCGCCCGGACGGGCAGATCGACACGCTCTGGTCGACACGGGGGCCGACCCGCCCGACCCCGTTCCCGGCGACCCGTTCGCGCCCCGAATGGGGACGATTCATGGTATCGCTCCAAAGAGAGAAAGCCCTCCGCCGACCGGCTGCACCGTCCGAACCCCGGCCGGGGATCGCCCCATGAGCTCCGTGCGCCCCCCTCGGATCGAGAGCACGACGAAGCGTTCGATCGTCGGCCGACTGCTGTTCTGGTTCCTGATCATCGCCTTGGTGCCCTGCGCGATCCTCACCGCGACGACGGCCCGCTTGGCCACCCGCACGATGGAGGATTCGGTCCACGCCAAACTCGCCCGGATCGCGGCGACCAAGGCGGCGGAACTCGAGAGCGATGCCGCCGGCCGGATCCGCGATGTCACGGCCCTCTGCCAATCCCCGGATCTCATCCGGGCCCTCCGCCCGCAGGAGGCCGGTGACGACGGAGCGACCGGCGGCACCGGCTACCTCGAGGCACTCGCCGCGTCGATGGCCTTCTCCCGTGCCGTCCTCATCAACGCCGACGGGCGGATCATCCACTCCGCCGACGACCTGCTGCCGATCGGTGCCTCACTGGTGACCGGGGGATTGGCCACGTCGGAGCTGGCTTCCGGATTCACCCGTGCCCGATCGCTCCTTCAGGCCGATCTAACGGGGTTCCAAACCTACGGCTCGTTGCAGCGCCCCCTGGCTTTCGCCGTCGGGCCGATTCTCGACGGCGGACGCCTGGTGGGGGTCCTGGCCCTCGGGTTCGGAACCGATCGGATCTTCTCGGCCCTCGACGACTTCGCCGGACTCGGAAAGACCGGGGAGATTATCGTGGGGCTGCGGATCGGCGACGACATGCTCGTCACGGCTCCCATCCGGCAGGCTCCCGATGCGGCCTTTCGGATGCGGATCCCCGCCACTGCCGAGAGGGGGACGGCCCTCCCCGCCGCGGCCGCCGGCGAACGGGGCCAGGGGGTGATCACCGACTACCGCGGTCTTCGGGTCGTTGCCGCCTGGTGTCACCTCCCCAGCTATCGGTGGGGCATGACCGTCAAGCAGGATGCCCGCGAGGCCTTCTCGCTCGCCGATTTCCAGCGCACCCTCGTCATCGGTCTCTCGATCGCCACGATCGCCGGTGTGACGCTCGCCGCGTTCGTCGTCGCGAGAACGATTTCGACCCCGATCCGCACCGCGGTCCACATCGCCAGGCAGGTTGCCGCCGGCGACCTCCGCGGCCAAATCACCGTCCACTCCGACGACGAGACCGGCGCCTTGTTGACGGCCATCCAGACGATGACCAACGATCTGCGGGGCCTCATCGGCCGGATCCAGAAGTCTTCGGTCGCACTAATCTCAACGGCCACGGCGATGCAGGCCACGAGCGCTGAGCAGCAGCAGGTGATCGCCGACTACGGTGCGTCGACGAGCCAGGCGGTGGCGGCCGTCAAGCAAATCACCGTCACCAGCCATGAACTGGTGCGGACCATGACGGAAGTCAACGACATGGCCGCGCACACCGGGGAGATGGCCGCCGGCGGCCGGGTGAATCTCGCGAGCATGGACGGCACGATGCGACAGCTCGCCGACAGCACGACTTCCTTCAGCACGAAACTCGCCGTCATCAGCGAGCGCGCCGTCAACATCAACCTCGCGGTGACCACGATCGCGAAGGTGGCGGACCAGACAAACCTGCTCTCGATCAACGCCGCCATAGAGGCCGAAAAGGCCGGCGAGTACGGCCTCGGCTTCCTTGTCGTCGCCCGAGAGATTCGCCGCCTGGCGGACCAAACGGCCGTGGCGTCGCTGGACATCGAACGGATGGTCAAGGAGATGCAGAATGCTGTGTCGGCCGGCGTCATGGAAATGGACAAGTTCAGCGAGCAGGTGCGCGGGGGCGTGAGCGAAATCGGCGAAATATCGGCGCGGCTCGGCGACATCATCTCGGCCGTGCAAGGGATCTCGGGACGTTTCGGCCAGGTCACGGAGGGCATGAGGGCGCAGTCCCAGGGCGCCGAACAGATTCGCGAGGCGATGGTCCGGCTGGCCGAGGGTGCGGCGCGGACGGCCGAGTCGCTGAACGATTTCAACGGTGCCACGGTTCACCTCCGCGAAGCGGTCGGTGACCTCAAGGAGGAGGTGTCCCGGTTCACGATCTGATCGCTTTCCCTGATCCGCGATCACCGGGCTCCGACACCATGCAACTCCTCACCTTCACCGCCGGAGGACAGACCTACGCCATCGAGGCCAGAAGTGTCGTCGAGGTCCTCCCGGCGGTGCCGGTCCGCGCGGTCCCCAGACTGCCCGACTACGTCCTCGGGGTCGTCGGATACAGGGGGAGATTGATTCCGGTGATCGACCTGGCCAAGCGGCTCACCGACGAGTTCTCGGCCCGCCGGTTGAGCACCCGCTTGCTGATCGTCGAATTCCCGAAGCGGGAGCCGACTGACAGCCCCCATCCGCCGGCGACGGCCCGCCTGGGGATCGTGGCGGAGAACATGGTCTCGACGCTCCGTTCGGAGGACGTCGATACGCTGTTCCCGGCGATGTGCCTGGAAAATTCCCCCTACTTGGGGAGAATCCTCCGATTGAACGGGCAGACCGTCCACATGCTCGTCGTCGAGAATCTCCTTCCGGCAGACCTCGCCTTGGGTCTGTTCGCGGCCACACCGGAGCCGCCGTCGCCATGAATGAGCCCTCCGCATTGCCCTCCACCGCGGCCGAGGAGTTGCTCCGATGCTGGATGGGCCTCGATCCCCACAGCATCGGGGAGGCAGCCATCCGCCGTGCCGTCCGCCTGCGGATGCTCTCCCTGGGGATCGACGACGTCCAGACGTTCGTCCGCCTCGTGGAGACGGACAAAAAGGAGCGCGATCGGCTCGTCGAGGAGGTCGTCGTCGCGGAGAGTTGGTTTTTCCGCGACCATCAAGTCTACGACCATCTCCGCCGATTCGTGGCCGCGAGGATCAAAGCCCGGCCCAGCGACCCGGTGAGGATTCTGAGTGCGCCCTGTGCGGCGGGGGAAGAGCCGTATTCGATCGCCATGTCACTCCTCGATTCCGGACTGCAACCGGAGCAGTTCCGCATCGATGCCATCGACATCAGTCGCGTCGCGCTCTCCAAGGCGAAGACTGCCCGCTACTCCCCAAACGCGTTCCGGAATGCCGACAGCGGTTTCCGCGACCGCTGGTTCCGCATGGATGGCGGGAGTGCCGTCCTTGACGAGTCGGTCTCCCGCTGCATCAACTTCGCCTGGGCCAACATCCTCGAAGTATCGTTTGTGACCGGAGCGATCGACTCCGGAAGGGCCCCCTACGATGTCGTCTTCTGTAGGAACCTGCTCATCTACCTCACCACGGATGCACGCTCGGCCGTGGAGCGGTCGATCGACCGATTGCTGAAGGAAGATGGCATCGTCGTTCTCGGGGCCGCTGAACCGGCGATCCTCCAGGGGAACTGGGTCGCGGATTCCGTCGGATCGACCTTCACGCTCCGACGGGGAGTCTCTGGGGAGAGCGCCCGCTGGCCCTCCCTCGCCGGTCGATCCGCCCTCCCCGCCCCGCGACGCCCCAAACCGACCTTGCCGCCACCGAATACCGCGCCGTCATACCCTGCCCCATCGCCCCAGCCGCCGCAGGCACGCCCGAGTCGATTTCCCGCGCCTGCCCCTTCCCCCACTCCGCCTGCCCCTTCCCCCACTCCGCCTGCCCCTCCCCCCACGTCCACGAAGTCCGCCGATCTCCGCTGCGAAGATTCCGGCGGCGGGTCAGCCACACAGACCGTCCACCTGATCCTGGCGGATGTGAACGCTTTGGCGAATGCCCGGAGATTCAGCGAAGCGATCGCCTTGTGCGAATCGGCGCAAAGGGACATCGGCCCCTCGGCGGAGCTGTACTTCATCGCCGGGATCATGCACCAGACATCCGGCAGTCTGGCAATCGCCGAGGATTGCTTCCAGAAAACCCTGTACCTCGACGCCAGCCACGACGAGGCCCTCCTCGCCCTCTCCCTCCTCGCCGAGCAGCGCGGTGACTCAGGCCAGGCGGCCCAGTACCGGCGTTCAGCGCTGCGCGTCGTTGAACGGAAGGGGGACCGATGAACGACGATGCCTCCGCACGTCTGCCGGATAACCTGCCGCCCACCATTCGTGCGGGGGCGGCGGCGCAGCCTTCGAAGCCGGGGCAAGAGCACCGGGAGGAGTGCTGGCGGCACATCGGCGTCAACGGAGACCGCAGCTGCAAGGAATTGCAGACCTACATCCACTGCCGGAACTGCCCGGTCATGGCCGAGGCGGCCAGGGCATTCTTCGATCGCTCGGCGCCGAGCGGCTATCTCGAGTCCTGGTCGGGGATTCTCGAGGAACGGGGCTCCCAGCGCGATCCCGAAGTGGTCAGCGTCCTCGTCTTCCGGCTCGCCGACGAATGGCTCGCCCTTCCGACCGCCGTTCTGGTCGAGGTCACCAAGGACCGCCGCTGCCATCGCGTGCCGCACCGGACCGGCGGTGTGCTCGAAGGCCTCGTCAACATCCGCGGGCAGCTGCAGTTGTGCGTCTCCGCGTGGCGATTGCTCGGGATCGAAGGGAGGGCACCGGGCCACGCCCCCCCCGCGCCCGACCCGCTCCGCACCGCCGACCCGGACCTCCGCCGCCTGCTCGTCGTCGAGCGCCAGGGGCGCCACGGCCAGGACCGCTGGGTGTTTCCGGTCGATCAGGTGGCCGGCGTCGTGCGCGTCGGGCAAGCCACACTCCGCGCGGTTCCGGCCACCGTCAGTCAGTCGGGGGCCCGCTACTGCCAGGCCCTGTTCGATTGGCAGGAGGTGATCGTGGGAATCCTCGACGAGACCCGATTCCTCGACGCCCTCCACGATCACGTCCGGACCAACTGACGATGTCACGATCATTGATTCAATGGGCCGGAACGGAAAGGAGCATGCCGTGGCGGAGGATTTGAGTGGCTTCTCCATGCTCGAGCTGTTCCGGCTCGAGGCCGACACCCAGACGGCCGTGTTGTCGACCGGGATCCTGGCCATCGAACGCCTCGAGTTGTCCCCCCAGACGATCGAGGCGATGATGCGGGCCGCCCACTCCCTCAAGGGTGCCGCCCGCATCGTCGGCGTCGAACCCGCCGTCGAGGTTGCCCACGCACTCGAGGACTGCTTCGTCGCCGCCGGCCGCGGCGAGATCCAAGTCCGACCTGAGCATGCCGATCTGCTCCTCTCATGCGTCGATTTCCTCGCTTCGGTCGGCCATGCCGACGACGCGCTCCTGCCCGACGGCCCTTGGCCGGCGAAGGCGATGGCGCTGGTGGCCGAACTCGGACGGATGCATTCGTTCACCGACGATTTTGCCGTCGATGCCGGGGCGCCCACCGTTGGGGCCCCGCCACCGCCGTCGGCCCACGCCCCGCCGAATCCCCCCTCTCTGCCGCCGGCTCACGAGGAGTCGCCCTCCGGACCGGAACCGGCCGTTCCCCCGGCGACACCGCTCCGCGCGGAAGAAACACCACGCTTCGTCGACGACCCGACTGCCGCCGAGCCGGCCCTCGCGTCGAGCGACCGGGTCGTGCGGGTTTCAGCGGACAGCCTGACGAGACTCGTGGGCCTCGCCGGCGAGGCCCTCGTCGAGACCCGGCAACTGCACCCTTTCGTCGATGGACTCCTCGGGCTGCGCGCCTCCCAGATCGAACTCTGCGACGCTCTGGCAGCCCTCGAGGATCGGACTTCCGCCGACGGCATCGCCCTGCCCGCGTCGGTCTCGATGGCGGTTGAACGGGCGCGGCAGCGGGCCGACGTCATGCTGTCGACCCTCATGAAACACGTCGATGACTTCGAGAGCTTCGCCCGCCGCAACGAGGATCTCTCCGGGAGGCTCCACCACGAGGTGATCGTCAGCCGGATGCGTCCGCTTGCCGACGGGATCCGGGCCTTTCCACGTCTCGTCCGTGATCTGGCCCGATCGCTCGACCGACAGGTCCGATTCCAGGTCCGTGGAGAACAGACCGGCGTCGACCGCGACATCCTCGACAAACTCGAAGCCCCCCTCTCGCACCTCATCCGCAATGCCATCGACCACGGCATCGAGTCCCCCGATGAGCGGATCGCCGAAGGAAAGTCCCCTTCCGGCTCGATCGTCCTCGAGGCCCGCCACCGCGCCGGGATGCTCCAGATCCTGATCACCGATGACGGTCGGGGGATCGATCTCGAGCGGCTCCGCGCCCGTGCCGTGGAACGCGACCTCGTCCCACGGCACGTGGCCGAACGACTGACCGAGTCGGAGGTGCTGGAGTTCATCTTCCTGCCAGGATTCTCCACCCGGGAACAGGTCACCGAGATCTCCGGGCGTGGGGTTGGCCTCGATGTCGTCCAGAGCATGGTGAAGGCCGTCGGCGGGACCGTGCGCGTCTCCAGCCAACCGAGACGACACACCGTCTTCACGCTCCAACTGCCGATCACGATGTCGGTCGTCCGCGCGCTCCTCGTCGAGGTGGCCGGCGAACCGTATGCATTCCCGCTGACGCGGATCGACCACATCCAATTCGTGGAGCAGGCCGACATCCGCACCGTCGAGGGCCGGCAGTTCTTCCGCCGCGACGAGGAATCGATCGGGCTGGTGATGGCCGAACAGATCCTCGGCACCGGAACTGGCAGCAACCCGCGCGCCCCGATGCCGGTCGTCGTCATCAGCGACCGCGGCCAGAAGTTCGGCATGATCGTCGACGCCTTCCTCGGCGAACGGGATCTCGAGGTCCGCCCCCTCGATCGACGGCTCGGAAAGATCGCCGACATCAACAGCGCGTCGCTTCTGGAGAATGGCGATCCGGTGCTCATCGTCGATGTCGAGGACCTCGTTCTGTCGATCGACAACATGCTGATGGGGCGGCGGTTGTCCCGAGTGGACTTCGAGCATCTCGTGCGCCGGGCGCGGAAAACGAAACGGGTCCTGGTTGTTGACGACTCCGTCACCGTCCGGGAACTCGAGCGCCAACTGCTCCATTCGCGGGGGTTCGACGTCGACGTTGCCGTGGATGGCATGGATGGCTGGAATGCGATCCGTGGTGGCGACTACGATCTGGTGGTGAGCGACGTCGACATGCCCCGGCTCGACGGGATCGGATTGGTATCCCTCATCAAAGGGGACCCGCTCCGCAAGGACCTTCCCGTGGTGATCGTTTCCTACAAGGACCGCGAGAGCGACCGGATCCGCGGACTCGACGCCGGGGCAAATCGCTACCTGACCAAGACCAGTTTTCATGACCAGACTTTCATATCCACGATCATCGACCTGATCGGCGAGCCGAACGCGTGACCGTGGTCGGCAGCCGTGGTGGGGGGGCAGAGTGCGAATCGGAATCGTCAACGATGTGCGGGCCGCGACCGAGGCCCTGCGCCGGATCGTCACCGGCCTGACGGATCATGAAATCGCCTGGACAGCCAGCGATGGCGTCGAGGCCGTGGCGGCTGCGAAACGTGACCGCCCCGACCTGATTCTCATGGACCTGCTCATGCCGCACATGGACGGCGTCCAGGCCAGCCGGCAGATCATGCTCTCGGCCCCGTGCGCGATCCTCGTCGTCACGGCGACCGTGAGTGGCAACATCTCGCTCGTCTACGAGGCGATGGGGCATGGCGCGCTCGACGCCGTCGACACGCCGGTCCTCGGGCCGTCGGGAGAGGTTCAGGGTGCGCAGGCGCTGGTCGACAAGATCGCCATGATCGGGAAACTCGTCGGCACTTCCCCCGATACCCGGCGCTCGAGCCGCGTGACTCCCGCCTCCGGCCCGCCGAAGCTGCTCGTCATCGGGGCCTCCACCGGGGGGCCGAAGGCGATCTCCGAAATCCTCCAGCCGTTGCCGGTCGACTGGAACGTCGCCGTCGTGGTGGTGCAGCACGTCGACATGGCCTTCGCCCCGGGGTTGGCAAAATGGCTTGGCGACCGGACCGGAAGGCCCGTGCGGGTGGCCGAAGAGGGCCAGCAACCGCTCGCTGGCGACGTGCTCGTTGCCGGCACCAATGACCATCTCGTGTTCACCAAGGATCGCATGCTGGCCTACCGTGAGGAACCGAAACACCTCTTTTTCAGGCCGAGCGTCGATGTCTTCTTCTGGAGCGTCGCCGAGTACTGGCCCCAGGCGGGCACGGCCATCCTGCTGACGGGGATGGGAACTGACGGCGCCAAGGGCCTGCTCGCCCTCCGGGCCCGTGGCTGGCACACGATCGCCCAGGATCAGAGCAGCAGCGTCGTGTGGAGCATGCCCAAGGCGGCCATCGAACTCAACGCCGCCTGCGAGGTGCTCCCGATCAGCAGGATGTCCGAGGCGATCAGCCAACGCCTGGCGAAGTGAGGCTGCCGCGGCCCTCCATGGCGATCACCCGCATTGCCGTGAGCACGGTAGCTTCGGCCGTTCCCGGCCGCCGGTCGAGGGCCATGACCTGGACGGCGACAGGCAATCCGGCACTCCCCCGGTCGGTCTCGATCGCCGCGATCTCCACCGGGTCGTAAGAGCGGGGGCGGCCGTGTTCCTCGTCGGCCCGGACCGTCGTTACCGGTACCGCCCCTGCGGCGAGATCGAGGAGGTTCGCCAGCAGACAGGGCGCTGCCGCCAGCAGCAGTCGCGAGGCCGTGCCGTGGCGGAATGCGGGGAGCGCGGAGACCGGACAGACGATGCAATCATGGGCCCCAGCCCACCGCGACACGATCCGATCAATGGCCCCGCGATCGGAGAGGAGCGAGTCGCGCGCCGCGCTGCTCCGGGGTCCGGTTCGACGCAGCGCTGCGGCCTCTACGCCCCGCCCCCCCCAGACACAGGCCGCGGCGACCAGCCCCCGCGCCCACCCCGGAATGCGCGCCAGGGCGAGGAGCCGACGCACCTGATCGATCGGCCTCTCCCCGGCGAACAGGCGGCGGATGTCGGCCCCTCCGTCGGCCGAGAGGATGCCGAGATGCAACCAGGCGGCTTCCGCGGCGATGTCGGCATCGAGTCGCGTCACGGTGGCACCGGCGGCCGCGAGCCGCTCCACCGCCATGGCGACGGCCCGGCGCACGGCCGGCGATGGGGCCAGCGGACCGGCGTCGTCCCACCACGCCACTCGCAGGCCCTCGACCTGGGGGGCGGGAGCCGCCGGCGCACCACACAGCCCCCACAATCCCGCAGCGGCATCGTCGACCGTCCGCGCAAGCAACCCTGCGCGTGAACGCTGACCCGCGAGCCCAGGCATGGTCTCGAAAGCCCCCCCGCCCCCGAGCGTCGCTGAGCGTGGCAGCAGCCCGACGATCCCGCAGGCGTGCGCCGGCTGGCGGATGCTTCCGGCGAGATCGTTTCCGATCGCCAGTGGGACACACCCGGCTGCGACGAGCGCGGCATCCCCCCCGCTGCTCCCCCCCGGGCCCCGATCGGTATGCGTGGGGTGGAGCGTCCGCCCCCACACCGGGTTGTCGGTCTCGTGCAGATAGAGCGCCTGAGGCACGTTCCCCTTGCCGATGACGATCGCCCCGGCGGCCCGCAATCGCGTCACGATCTCGGCATCGCCATCGTCGAGCGCCGACCGCCGGCTGCGGAGGCCGAGCGAGGTGACCATTCCCCGGATGGGGAAACACTCTTTGATACTCACCGGCACGCCCGCAAGCGGGCCGGGGGAAAGATCCGCGAGCCGGGAGGCTTCTTCGAGGGCCGCGGCACCGCGGGGCTGTACGAGGGCGTTGAGGCCGGCATGGGCGCTGCGGCATCGTTCGACCGCGCCGGTCACCACGTCTAGTGGATCGATCACCCCGGCCGTGACGGCGGCGACGATCCCCACGACTCCGTCTGGGGGCCGTTGGTCCATCCGATCAAACTCCGCAGGCAAAGGAAGCGGTGCCGATCAGAACGAACGAGGCTCGGCGGTATCGTCTGCTCGATTTCCCGGCGCCGGCAAGGGGCCGACATCGACGGCCCAGATCGTGCCCGGATCTCCAAGGACGCCGACCACCATCACCCGCTCCCCCGGCTCCGCCCGGGGAGCCGTTTGGGCCAGGAATGACAACACGCCGGGCGTCTCGCCACCAACGGAGAGTCGCCCTCCCCACCACGGCCCGACAGGGCGCACCGCCTCGAGCGTGGCGATGAGAATCGCCCCGTCCGAGGGTCGCTTGCCGCTGGCCAGCCACATGCTGCCGAGGAGCTCCAGATCATCATGCCGTTCGACCGCCAACCTCCTGCCCAGATCGGCGAACCGGTCGACGACGTCGGACGACGGCCGGCCCGACTCGATCGCCGCCCGCTCCATCCTGGCCAGTTCGAGGGCGACGAGGCTCAAACTCCGGTACCATCCCACTTGGGCCTGAGCACGGTCGGCAGAATCCCCGCCAACAGCGCCCGAGCCGAGGTTGTCGGTCGCCGATGCCGCCGCAGCGATTGCGCCGTCGACAGCGGAGAAGTCGATCCCCGTTCCCCTGACATCGGGCCCGACGTTCCGTTCCTCCACCCCGACTCGAAGCGGATCAACGACGATCTCGACCTCGTCCAGGTCGGCCGATGACTGGGCGGAAAGACCGGCATCCGCCGCCGCGACGGACTCACCCGCCGGCTGATCTCCAGCCAGCGACAAGCCCGCGTCAATGGCGGGCGCCACGGGGTTCGCCACCGGTTGCGACGCGTTATCAGAGAGAGCATCGCCCGAGGACGGAATTGCGGCAATCTGGTCGAGGGTCAAGCGGCCAGCCCCACCGGCGACGTTGTCGGCCCGCCGCTCCCCGACCGCCGGGCGGAATCGGGCCGGCAGGAACGATCGCACCACGGCGGGGAGTTGCGGGGTGATCCGGAGGGGATCACGCTGAAATCCGAATAGCAGGATCGCGAGGGTCACGGGGATCGCCAGCAAGCCTCCGAGCACGACACCGACAGCCTGCCCCATCCCCCCGCGGGCCGACGGACGCGGGCCGGATGTCAGGATCGGGCCGGCAGGGACCGCCGCCGGCGGGGCCACTCCGAAAGCACCGATGTCGATCGACTCACCGGGGGATTCGCCGATCCCCTGCGAGTCGCCTTGGAAGGAATCGGTGATGGCCGGGTCGACCGCGTCGGCCGCACCGACGAACGCACCGAATCCGATCGACTCCGAGGGCACTTCATCCCGCCCCGTCGCGACGATGTCACGCCACTCGTCGGCGGGCTTGCCGTCATCCTCGCCCGGATCCCCCGCCCCCTCTGCAGTCAGGTCGATCCCCTTGAAAAATTGATCCTCACGGTCCACCTCGCTGATCGAGCGATCCTGCAGGGGAGTGGCCAGCGGCACGACGTCGCTCGGCGACGTGATGCCAGACTGGCCGGTGCCGATCTGGACGTGCGACGAGTGGGAGACCCCGGAGGCCTCGGGATCATCGTGGAGGTTCGTCGCTGCCAGCACATCAGGCCCCTCGGCCGCATCGCCGGCGCCCGGATCATCGAGCCAGCCATCGGGCAGTCCGTCGACGCGCGAGCGCTCCTCGTCGCCGGAGGGCCCTCCAGCCCAGAGGGCCTCTTCCAAGCCGGGTTCGAACCGATCCGCCTCCGCGGGTTCGTTTCCCCCGGGAGCCTCCGCCGAAGACCGATCGAGCGGGGATGCTTCCCCCTCCGCCGAACCAGGCGCCGGATCATGCCCACCGAGACCCTGCCG
>CALQRA010000046.1 GCA_943332855.1 Candidatus Kuenenia stuttgartensis | reverse complement strand
GCCCCGGCGAGGTCGAGCTCCATCCAGGTGGTCGGATCGCTCTCCCAGGGAAACTCAGGGGGCGCTCCGTAGGGGATCCGCCCGAGGCGGCGATCGATCACCGCGGCGAAGAATCCGAGCCGGGGAATCTCCTCAGGGTCCCAGCCGGGGAGGGCTGCGGCGGTGATGAAAGCTTCGATGCTCCAGCCGTCGGCGAGGAGCTTGGCCTCGATCGGCACCGCCCCCTCGGGGAGCTCCGCCGGGATCTCGCTCGTCCGCGGGATGACTGCCGCCACGGCCACCGGCTTGTCGGCGAGCTTGCCCCCGCCGGTCGGAAGGAGGGCGAGCCGGCGGCAGAATCGACCGGCCCGGTGGCTCTCGCCGGTGGGGCGGGTGGCGATCCAGAGATGGAGCCCGTCGCTGTCCTCCGGCCGCGTCGGCTGGCACCATCGCGCTGCCCCCACCCCCTTCATCTCTCCGCGCACCCGCAGGCCGCCGTCATTCCAGGCCAGCCACAGCGAGACGAGGTCGGGCACGCCGACGATGCTTGCCAGCGACGGCAGCCGATAGGCGTCGTCGAGCGGGGCTGAGGCGGGGGGCCAGAGCGTCTTCCGCTTCCGGCAGGGGAAGCGGAAGGTGAACAGGGAACCGGGGTTCACAAGCGGCACGGCACGGGCTCCGAGGATCGACGAGGGCCCGAGGGCAACCGGGAGGCCCGATCGGCGGGCCATACTATACTGCTGCCGTTGCCACGGGGAGCGGAACGATCGGCTGGTGAGGCCTCTTCCCGGTGGAGCGATTCAAGATCCCTGAGGAGTTTCGATCATGGGGCGGTTCATTCCTGAAGTTCGGCACTCGGTTCGGCCGTCGCTCGGCGGCTGGTGGGGCGCCGCTGCCGGCATCGCGGCGATCGTCGCGTGGGCCTCCTTCCCTTCCGCCCCCGCCGCCGATCAGTCGCCCGGCTCGCAGCCACTTTGGCGCAGCGAGATCGTCACCGCTGCCACGCCGACGCGCTCCGTCCCCTTTGATGTCGAGCTCGGCGGTGCCACGTCGGTGTGGCTCGTCGTCGATGACGGCGGCGACGGGTTCGGGTGCGATTGGGCCGACTGGGTCGATCCGGTCTTCAAGGGCGCCGGCCTCGAGAAGCCGCTTGTCGATCTCGAATGGAAGCGCGCCGCCGCCGAGTGGGGCAAGGTGCAAAAAGGGAGGAACGCCGGAGGGGACGAGCTCAAGCTCGACGGCAAGCTTGTGGCCCGCGGGATCGGCACGCATGCCAATTCGGTGATCGAGGTGGCGGTGCCGGCAGGCGCCACGCGGCTGGTGGGACGGGCCGGGCTCGACGACGGCGGCGCCAATCAAGGCTCCGGTTCGATCCGCTTCGCCATCCACACCAAGGCCCCTGCGCTTCGCCCCAAGCGCGCGGAGGCCGGCGGCGCTGTCGCTCCCGCTGACGGCGCTGCCACGCTCGTGGTCCCTGAGGAGCTTGCAGCGACGCTGTTCGCCGCCGAACCGCTCCTCTCGAGCCCCTCCGATATCGACATCGACGCCTCGGGGCGGGTGTGGGTGTGCGAGGTCACCAACTACCGTGGCCGCAAGGACACGCGGCCCGACGGCGACCGGATCCTCGTCCTCGAAGACACCGACGGCGACGGCGTTGCCGACACGTCGAAGGTCTTTTACCAGGGGCGCGACGTCGATTCGGCGCTGGGGATCTGCGTCATCGGCGACGGACCGGGGCGGAAGGTGATCGTGTCGTGTGCGCCGGACGTGTTCGTGTTCCACGATGACGATGGCGATCTCGTCGCCGACCGGAAGGAGTCGCTGTTCACAAAGACCGGCGACCCGCAGCACGACCATTCCGTCCATGCCTTCTCCGTCGGCCCCGACGGCCGCTGGTATTTCAACTTCGGCAACACCGGTCACACCGTCCACGATTCTCAGGGCAAGCCGGTCGTCGACCGGATGGGGAATGTCGTCAACGACAGCGGCAAGCCCTACCGGCAGGGGATGGTGTTCCGCTGCAATCCCGACGGCAGCGACTTCGAGGTTCTCGGCAACAACTTCCGCAACAACTACGAAGTCGCGGTCGATTCCTACGGCACGCTCTGGCAGAGCGACAACGACGACGACGGCAATCAGGGGGTGCGGATCAACTTCGTCATGGAGGGGGGCAACTACGGGTACGTCGACGAGCGCACCGGAGCAGGCTGGCAGGTGCCGCGGACGAATCTCGAGGCCGAAGTACCGCAGCGCCATTGGCACTTGAACGATCCCGGTGTCGTCCCCAACCTCCTTCAGACCGGCGCGGGATCGCCGACCGGGATCTGCGTCTACGAGGGGACGCTCCTCCCCGATCGCTTCCGCGGCTCGCTCCTCCACTGCGACGCCGGCCCGAATGTCGTCCGCGCCTACCACGTGAAGACTGATGGAGCGGGCTATGCCGCCACAAGCGAAAACGTCGCCGACGGCTCGGCTGATCGCTGGTTCCGGCCGAGCGATGTCTGCGTCGCCCCCGACGGATCGATTCTCGTCGCCGACTGGTATGACCCTGGCGTCGGCGGCCACGGAATGGGGGATGTTGAGAAGGGGCGGATCTACCGGATCGCGCCGCAGGGCTCGGCGTGGTCGGTGCCCAAGCAAGACTTTTCGTCAGTTGCTGGCGCCGTCGCGGCCCTGACGAGCCCAAACCTCTCCACGCGAGCCACCGCGCTTGAGCGGCTCGCGAAGGAGCCCGAAGCAGCTGCCAAGGTCCTCGCGGCGGCCCTCGATCGCTCCAATGACAGCCGCCACGCCGCGCGGCTGGCCTGGGCGCTGGGGGGGCTTCCCGGGAAGGGGGCCGCAACTGTGGCACAGTTGCTTGGGTCGAAGGATGAGAACCATCGGATCGTCGGCCTGCGGCTGGCCCGTATGGCCGACGTCGACCCGCTTGGCACGCTTGAAAAACTCGCAGCCGATCCCGCGCCGGCGGTCCGCCGCGAGGTGGCGGTGGGGCTGCGTGGCGTCGCTGGGCCACGGGCCGATGCCATCTGGGCCAAGCTCGCCAAGGGGCACTCGGCCGGCGATCGTTGGGAGCTCGAGGGGCTCGGCATCGCGGCCCAGGGGCGCGGCAACACGAGCCTCTGGGACGGCCGCCTCGCCGCCTGGCTGGCGGCGGTCGGTGACGGCTGGAAGACCCCCGCTGGACGCGAGGTCGTGTGGCGGAGCCGGGCCATGGTGTCGCCAAAGCTGATCTGCGAACTCCTCGCCGATCCCCGCGTCGGCACGTCGGAGTCGCTGGCGCTGATCCGCTCCCTCGACTTCCAGGAGAGCGCAGCGGCTGCGGTGGCGATCCGCGAGCTTGTCACGCGCCTCGACGCTCCCAATGAAAAACTTCAGGTGATCCTTCCGGAGCTCGTTCTGCGGATCGACCCGGCCGGCGGGGTCGAGGGGAAGCTCGCCGAGCGGATAGCCGCGGCGGCTGCGGCAGTACCCGGCACTCAAGCCTTTGTCGATATCGTCCAGCGCTTCCGAATCAAAAGCCGCGCGGCCGATCTCGTCGAGCTCGCTGCCGCCGACGGCACGACCGACGCGGTGGCCGTGTCGGCGCTCGCTGCGGCTCTCGATCTCGGCGCTGCCGATACGGTGCGCGAGGCGATCGCCGCGGCAAGCGCTGCTCCTGAGGAGACGATCGACATCCGCCGCGCGGCGGCCCAGGGGGAAACCCCCGTGTCACCGGCCGTCACCAAGGCCACGCGCCTGCTCTCGGCCTGTGGCCTGCGCGGCCAGGGGCCGGCGCTCGAGATCGTGTTGGCGACGCTTGCCTCGGCCGATGCCTCGCCGGAGATCAAGGGGGGAGCGATCCGTGGGTTGGCCCGCACGCAGGGAGGGGCCATGAAGCTTGTCGAAATGGCCAAGGCGGGGGAGCTCACCGGGGCGCTGCCGCAGGCGGCGGCGCTGGCGATCTCTGCCTGCCCGTGGGGCGACATCCGCCAGGCGGCGGCCGATGTCCTCCCGCTCCCCAAGGGACGCGGCGGCGAGAAGCTCCCGCCGCTTGCCGATCTCATCAAGCGCAGCGGCAGCGCCGACAAGGGAAAGGCCGTGTTTGCCGCTGTCGGCACCTGTGCCAAGTGCCATGTCGTTCAGGGGGAGGGGAAGATGGTCGGGCCCGACCTCTCCGGGATCGGCGCGAAGCTCTCGCGCGAGGCGCTCTATGAATCGATCCTCGCCCCGTCGGCGGCGATCAGCCACAACTACGAGGCCTGGACGGCGCTGACGAAGGACGGCCGGGCGATCACCGGCCTGCTTGTTTCGAAGACGCCGCAGCAGGTCGTGATCCGCGGGGCCGACGGTGTCGATGCAACGGTGGCCGGCGACGATCTCGAAGAGCTCGTTCGGCAGCCGGTCTCGCTGATGCCCGCCGATCTCGCCTCGACGCTCTCGGCCGAGGAGCTCGTCGATGTCGTCACCTGGCTCGAGACGCTCCGGGGCCAGCGGTGAGCCGCCGGCCGGCCCGGATCGACCGGGAAGGGGAGCCGGACGACCCTTTTTTTCCGGACGAACTTCCTGGTCGGAAATCCTGACCTAAGTTTGAGGGCGACCGGTTCGGACCTTCGAGCCTCATGAAAACGTAGGCGGCCCATGCGTGTCCTCCAGGTGGCGAGCGAAGCGGCTCCTTTTGCCAAAACCGGGGGCCTGGCCGACGTTGTCGGCGCGCTCCCCGGGGCGCTCTCCCGGCTCGGCTGCCATGTCACCGTCGTGATTCCCGCCCACCGCGAGGCGTTCTCGTCGCGCCGGCTCCCGATCGAGTCGACGGGGTGGGAGTTCGACGTGGCGGTCGGGACGCGGAAGCAGAAGGCGAAGATCTTCCAGTCGCACCTGCCGGGCCGGGACGGCTCCCCCGACGTCACCGTCTATCTCGTCGGCAACGATGCCTACTTCGACCGGCCGACGCTCTACGGCGGCGCCGAGGATTATCCCGACAACTCCGAGCGGTTCATCTTCTTCTCCCGCGCCGTCCTCGAACTGGCCAACCGCTTCGAGGAACCGTGCGACATCATCCACAGCCACGACTGGCAGACCGGCCTCGTGCCTGCCTACCAAAAGGTGCTCGCCTCCCAGTGGCCCAGGCTGGCCCGGGCGCGGACCCTCCACACGATCCACAACATGGCCTATCAGGGCGTGTTCTGGCACTGGGACATGCTCCTGACGGGGATCGATTGGCGGTATTTCAACTGGCAGCAGATGGAGTACTTCGGCCAGCTCAACCTCCTCAAAACGGGGGTCGTGTTCGCCGACACGGTGAGCACGGTGAGCCCGACGTATGCCCGCGAGATTCAGTCGGCCCCCGGCGGATGTAGCCTCGAGGGGGTGCTCTCGGCGCGGGGCGATTCGCTCGCGGGAATTGTCAACGGGATCGACACCGAAGCTTGGAACCCCGGCAACGATCCCCATCTCCCCAGGCCTTATGGCGAGGCTGACGTCGTCGAGGGGAAATACGCCGCGAAGGCGGCGCTCGCCTCCCGGCTCGGTCATGTCGCCCCCGATCCGCGCCCGCTGATCGCGTTTGTCGGTCGTCTCGCCGAGCAGAAGGGGATTGGGCTCGTCTTCGATCTCCTCGAGCGTCTGGCAGGAAGCGGACGGGCCCGGTTCCTCGTGCTCGGCACGGGGGATCCGCGCGCCGAGGACGGCCTGCGGCGGCTGGCGGCCTCTTACCCGGGAACGATCGATCTCGTCATCGGCTTCGACGAGGGGCTCGCGCACCTCGTTCAGGGCGCGGCCGACATGCTCGTGATACCGAGCCTCTACGAGCCCTGCGGACTGACGCAGCTCTACGCCCTCCGCTACGGCACGATCCCGATCGTCCGAGCCACCGGTGGGCTCGTCGACACCGTCGTCGATGCCACCCCGGAAGCGCTCGCCGACGGCACGGCCAGTGGCTTCCGATTCTCCGCCGTTGACGGCGGCGCCTTCGCGCACGCCGTCGAGCGGGCGCTTGAGCTCCACGCCGACACCGACCGCTGGCAGTCGCTCGTCCGGCGCGTCATGCAAGAGGATTGGTCGTGGGATTCCAGTGCCCGGAAATACCTCCGGCTCTACCAGCACGCCCTCGCCAGCCCGCCGACGCCGGTCCGGGTGCCGTGATGCCAGCGGCCGCGGAGTCCGGGGAATCCCGCTCACTCCAGATCTCCCCAGTGACTGGGCGGTTGGGTAAATGGGCAAATAGGGGAAACCCTGACGCTCGTTCTGAATGAGCGGAGCGTGACGGTTCTGCCGGCCGATACCGTCTGGCATGAATACTCTCCGCTTCGCCGGGCGGCGCCCGGCCTGCACCGCCATGGTGCTCTTCGTCGTGGCCCTGGCCTTCGTCGGGCCGGCCCGTTCGGCCTCCGCGTGGCCCTGCCGCACCTGTGGGCCGCAGCCGGGCTTTCTCCGCTCACCCTTAGGCGAGACGACGCCCTGCGGGAGCCAGGGATGTGGGCCTCGTTATTGGGGACCGCGCGGCGAGGAGCCGTGCGGGCCAGACCCGTGCAGCAACTGCAACCGCTGGCACGACTGCAATGGCGTGAGCCGCGGCCCCGATCTGCTCGCGCCATGGCAACTGCCCCCCGGGCGCGGGTTCATGGACCCGGCGGCGGTCGGCTACATCACCGAGAATCCGTGCGACGACTGCAACAAGATCAACTGCTGCCTGTTCGGGGGGCCGAGCTGCCTCCAGAAGATCAATCCCTGCCATCCCGACTGCATCCTCACGCTCTTCCCCTGGCCGTGGAAGCGCCGCGCTGCCGGCTGCGGAGAGTGTGAGTCGTGCCGCGAATGCCAGCCGGGCATGGCGGCGGCAAGTGTGGCGGCAAAATCAGCACCGGCCAGAACGGCTACCGCCCAGACGCCTGCGACGAAGTGACGGCTGGCGGGCTTTGGCCAGCTCTGGTCAGGCGCCGGCGCGTTCCGCGGCGAGCGTGGCGGCGAATGTGATCTCGTCGCCATGCTCCTTGCAGGCCTTGCGCAGCGGGCCGAAGTCACCGGAGGCCGCCGCCATGTCGACCAGCGACGGGAGCATCCCGGTGGCTTGAAGGAGGCTCGGGCCGGCATCGTCGCGCGGCCGGTCGAGCGCGGCGTGGAGCGCCTCCGCGGGACGGGCGAGCCGCCAGAGGAGGAGGACGAGCACGTCGCCGGGGAGTGATCCCGCCTCCTCCACCTTCGCCAGCACCGCCGCCTTGCGGAAGAAGGCGATCGCCCCCTCGACGTCGATGCCGAGCTGGGCGCCATAGAAGAGCCGGGAGGCCGCGCCGACGTTCTCAAACGGGGGCTCGCCCGGATAGACGCTCTCTTTCGGCAGGCGACAGGCATAGCAGGCGAGCTCCCACGCACGGCGGAGCGTGACGTGGTCGGTGCAGACCCTCGCGATCCGCAGCACCGACTGGAGGTGTGAGACGTCGACATGGACGGCCGGGTCGTCGTTCAACCCGCCGGCCGCCTCGAGGACGCCGGTGAGCGAGGCATCGGGCCCGGGCTCGACCGGGATGCCACGGCGATGGAGATCGTGGACGAGCGAGGCGAGCACCTCGCGGTGGAGATGGGCGACGAGGAGGTCGGCCGCGGGGCGCTGCCGCGCCGCCGGGAGCCGCGAGACCGCCTGCTCGTAGGCAGTGATCGTGTTGCAGGTGCCGTTGCGGGCCAGGAGCAGCTTCAGGCCGAGGGCCGGATCGGCTCCCTCCCACAGCGCCACATGGATGATCTCCTGGATCGTCTCGTCGGCCCGTTCGGTATCAGGGACGTCGTCGGTGGCCGTTGGGGCATTGCTCGTCGTGGTGGTGTGGTCGACCCGCCCGGCAAGCGCCGCCATCCGCCGCCCCATCTCCTCAGGTTCGACCGCCGCGCGGAGATACATCCAGCCGGCCGCCACCTTCCCCTCCTCGACGAGCGGCCAGCCCACCTCGCGGCAGGCCTCGAGCGACTTCGCCTCGAGGGCCGCCTGCTTCTCCGCGGGGATCGTCCGCGAGTCGCCGGCCAGTGGCAGGCCGAGGGCGACCCGTGCCTCCATGAGCCGGGCGTCGAAGAGGGAGTGCCAGCGCTGCCGGGCGGCAAGCGACGCGGTCAGCTCGGCGAACATCCCCTCCAAGCCGCGCGCGGCGGCCGTGGCGGCAAGCGTGTCACACAGTTCGCTCGAACCATTTGGGGAGCCGTCGTTCACGGGGACCTCGGAGAGTGGGAGAGGGAATGAGGGGTGGGCGGAGCGTCGGTCAATCGCGCTGACCCTGCCGAAGACTTTCGTAGGCGAGGACGGCGGCGGTGGCCGAGACGTTGAGGCTGTCGGCGGCGCCGTGCATCGGGAGGTGGATCGATTCGAGGACGATCCTCCCGGCGTCGGCTGCTTCCTGCCAGGCGGGCGAGATGCCGTGGGCCTCGCTGCCGAGGAGGATCGCGGTGGCGCCGGCCAGCCGCGCCTGGTGCCAGGGGATCGATCCCTGCGGGCGGGCGGCGATCACGCGGCGCGGAGCCTGCGAACACCAGGCTATCGTCTCGGCCGTACCGGCACTCGAGAGCTTCACGGAGAAGACGGTCCCGAGGCTCGCCCGGATGACCGCCGGGTTGGCCGGATCGGTCCGCGCGTCGCAGACGATTACGCCGGCGAGCCCGGCGGCGTCGGCGGTGCGGAGGATGGCGCCGAGATTCCCTGGTTTCTCGACCCCCTCGACGATCAGGACCGGGCGGTCGGCAAGCGTCGTCCAGTCCGAGAGCGGGCCGGGGCGGAAGCGGACGACGCCGACGCAGCCTTCGTTGCGGCTGCCGAAGGCCAGCTTCTCGAATGCTGGCTTGGAGAGGAGCGTGATCCGCGTGCCCCCCGCCACAACCTCGGCGAGCCAGGAGTCGAGATCGGCCCCCGACGGCAGGCCGGTGGCATCGGGATCATGCGTGATCGAATCGGCGCGGGCGAGGATCGAT
Source organism: Candidatus Kuenenia stuttgartensis (assembly GCA_943332855.1). Classification (GTDB taxonomy): domain Bacteria; phylum Planctomycetota; class Planctomycetia; order Pirellulales; family UBA1268; genus QWOP01. The sequence continues at coordinate 16,416 of CALQRA010000046.1, read as the reverse complement.
TCATCCAAAAACAAGTCCACGAGGAGGATGCCCGCGGCCAAGCACCGGCGCACCTCGCGGCCGCCGTCGACGAGTGTTAGGCCGCTGTCGCGGCGCGCCGGGGCCTCGCGGAGCCGGGCGGCTTCCCGGAGGCGGGGATTGGCGGTACTCGTGATGATGTCGTGCGGGATCATGGTGGGGCAGCGGAGGGAGTCCTGCTCAAACAATCAATTGTATCAGCCGGCATTCCCGTCGATCGTGGCAACGATCCGCTCGCCGATCGCCAGGCTCGCGGTGGCCGCGGGGGAGGGGGCATTGACGACATGGAGGATCCCGTCGCCACGGACGAAATGGAAGTCGTCGACGAGCCGCCCGTCGGGCCACATCGCCTGGGCTCGGACGCCGGCGCCGCCGGGAGCGAGGTCGCGCGGCGTCACCTCGGGGACGAGCTTCTGGAGGGAACGGCAAAAGGCGCCACGGCTCAAGGAGCGGTAGAGCTCGTACGCCGACATCGACGCGTGCCGGGCGATGAACCGCCACAGGGCCGGCGTGGTGAGTGATTCGGCGAGGTCGCGGGGATTGATCGAGAGCGGCGTGTAGCCCTCGCGGGCGAAGGCGAGCACGGCATTGGGGCCGGCCTCGATCCCGCCGTCGATCATCCGCGTGAAGTGGACGCCGAGGAACGGGAAACGGGGGTCGGGGACCGGATAGATGAGGTGGCGCACGAGGTGCTCGGCGGCGGGGCGGAGGCGGAGATACTCGCCGCGAAAGGGGACGATCCGCGCCGCCGGCTTCATTCCCGAAAGGGCGACGATCCGGTCGGCGTGGAGCCCGCCACAGTTGATCACCAGTTCGGCGCCAAAGTCGCCGGCCGTGCTCACCAATCGCCAGGCACCGCCGCTCCGCTCGATCCGCGTCACCCGCGCCTTCACGACGACACGCCCCCCGAGCCGGCCGATCTCGCGCTCGAGCGCGTCGGCGACGCCGCGGTAGTCGACGATCCCCTCCTGCGGTACGTGGATGGCGGCGATTCCGGCGGCGTGCGGCTCGAGCTCGCGGATCGCCGCCGGGGAGTCGAGGCGACGGAGGCCGACAAGGCCGTTGTGAGTTCCCCGTTCCCAGAGCGTGTCGAGGCGAGCCACCTCGGCGGCGTCGGTGGCAACAACGATCTTTCCGCAGATCTCGTGACGGACGCCATGCTCCTGGCAGAACTCGACCATCTGCCGCAGCCCGCGGACGCTCAACGCTGCCTTCTCGGAGCCGGGCTTGTAGTAAAGGCCGCTGTGGAGGACGCCGCTGTTGTGGGTCGACTGCTGCGAGGCGACCTGGGCGTCTTTTTCCAGCAGCGTCACCTCGTCGCAGCGCCGCGATTGGAGGAGCCGCCAGGCGGTGGCCAGGCCGACGAGCCCGCCGCCGACGACGACGACCGACCGCGTTTTGAAGCCGGAATCCATCAGTGAAGTTCCGGTATACTCGCAGACTCGCGGAATCCGCACGCTTCTTCCTGGGTCGGCCGATCACGGTCGAATCAGGCCGTAGCCGAGATCCATGAACTGTGTCAGTCCATGAGCCGGGAACTCATTCACTATAGCCAGCCCCGGCTCGGGAAACTTGCCACGGCACTGATCGAGCGGCTCGTGGTCAGGGGAGGAAGGCCGTGACACCGAAGGCTGCCCTCGCGGAGGACGTCCTGCCGAGCCTCGCGATCGCCCGCACGCTCGTCCGGCCCGGCGTCCGTCTGGCCGTGTTCGGCTCGGCGTACCGGGAAGGCGATTCGGCCGGGTCATTCGCCGACATGTCGGCGCTCGAAGCGATCCGCTGGAGCTCCTGGACGAGCCTCGAGGAGGTCCTGTGCCGGACGCCCGAGGCGTTTCTCCAGGAGTCGCCATGCTGACCCGCCAAGCCGTTATTCTCTGCGGTGGTCGCGGCGACTGGCTCCACCCGCTCACCGACTCGCTCCCGAGGCCGTTGGCGCTGGCGGCCGGCCGGCCGTTTCTCTGGCATCTGCTCGGGCAACTCCGGGACAACGGCTATCAGGAGGTGGTGCTGCTGACCGGGTACGGTGGCGACATGATCGCCGACGCCTTCGATGACGGCGCCGTCGTCGGGCTGCGGATCACCTACCGCCACGGTCCCGAGGAATGGCAGACCGCCCGTCGGCTGTGGGATGCGCGGGCCTTGCTGCAGCCGCACTTTCTGCTGCTCTACGGCGACCATTACGCGACCTTCCAGCATCCGCGCGTCGAACGCGTCTTTCGTGAACAGGGGAGGTTGGGCTGCATCACGGTTCATCCCCGCGCCGCCCGGGCGAATGTCGCGGTCACCGACGGGGGGCAGGTCGTGGCGTACGATCCGAGCCGCAGCGTGTCGGGGCTGAATGCCGTCGAGATCGGTTACTCGTTGTTCGATGCCGGCATCTTCCACGCCTTCACCGGAGCGAACGAAAGCTTCGACGAGGTGCTCGAGCGGCTGGCCATAGCCGGTCAACTGTCGGCCTTCGTGCAGCGCGACGCGTTCCAGAGCGTCTCCGATCTCGATCGTCTCGCGGTCGCCGACGCCTACTTCACCCCGAAGAAGATTCTCCTCATCGACCGTGACGGCACGATCAATCGGAAGGCGGAGCGAGCCCGCTACCTCGCCGATTGGAGCGAGTGGCGATTCGTGCCCGAAACGCTCGAGGCACTGAAACGGTTGGCCGCGGCGGGGTGGTCGTTCGTCGTCATCTCCAACCAGGCCGGCGTGGGACGCGGGTTGATGACCGCGGAGCAGGTGTGGGAACTCGACCGCAGGATGAAGGAGGCTCTCGGCCGTGAGGGGGTGCCGATCCTGGGGAGCCACTACTGCTTCCATCATTGGGACGACCACTGCCTCTGTCGAAAACCCCAGCCGGGGATGTTTCACGCAGCCTCGCGGGATCACGGAGTCCGACTGGACCGGGCCTGGTATCTGGGTGACGATCCCAGGGATGCGGTGGCGGCATGGCGCGCGGGCTGCCGGTGTGCCTACATCGGCCCGCCCGGAGACCTTGACGCGCTCTCCGAGGAGGAGCGTCCCGCAGCACGATTCAAACACGCCGGCGAGTTCGCCCACCGGCTCCTGACTGAATGATCGTCTCCCGTACTCCATTCCGTGTCCGTTTCGTCGGCGGAGGAAGCGATCTGGACGCCTCCTCGATCGTCCGGGATGGCCACTACAGCCGATTGAGCAGGTCACAGAGCCCCTGCACACGGCTCGCTTCGAGGTCTGGGTAGTTGCCGATGTAATAGCCGAAGAAATGAACATGGTCGATCTTCGGGAATCGGGTGTATGCATCGCCGTAGAGCCTGCGGAGGTAGGGCTGCCGGAGTTGATTACCGCCACCGGAGGTGCCGCGGCGGAATTCGATCCGCTCCCCCCGCAGCGTCGTCTCGACACGGGCCCGGAGGGCCTCATCGGGCTCGCGGAGGACGAGCGTGAACGCGTAGTTGCTGCTCCCCTCGCGACGGAAGTCGGTGCGGTAGCGACTGGAATCGAGGCCGTCGAGGAAGATGTCGAGATTCCGCGAACGGATCCGGTTGTTGGCATCGAGTCGCGGCAGTTGGTGGCGGCCGATGACGGCGTTAATCTCCGTGCTGCGGACGTTGTAGGACGGGAAGGCGAAGATGAAGTCGGGGTTCAGGTCGGCGTGCCGCTCCCGGTAGGCGTCCTTCACCGCTGCCGAGGTGCTCTCCCGCACCATGCCGTGCGAACGGAACATCCGCAGCATCTCGAAGAGGTCGGCATCGTCGGTGCAGACCATCCCCCCCTCGATCGTGCTCAAGTGATGGGCATAGTAGAAGGAGAAGTTCGACATCAGCCCAAAGCTGCCGAGCCGGCGGCCGCGGTGGGTGGCCCCGTGCGACTCGCAGACATCCTCGATGAGGGGGATGCCGCGGCGGCCGATCTCGGCGAGGAAGCTGTCGGAGAGCGCGTCATAACCGAGGATGTGGGTGAGGAAGATCCCCTTCGTCCTCGGCGTGATACTGTCAATCGCCTGATTGAGATCCATACCGAGGGTCTGCGGATCGATGTCGACGAAGACCGGCTCGAAGCCGCACTGCAGCACCGAGGCGATGTCCGACACCCAGGTGAGCGTCGGCACGATGATCTCGCCAGCTCCTGCCGACTCCCGCAGCGCCGCCATCGTGATCAGATTGGCCGACGAGCCTGAATTGACGAACACGCAGTGCTTCACGCCGAGCCACGCGGCCCACTCTCGCTCGAAGGCCGCCACCTGGGCCGACTGCGTGAGGATCGGGTCGTCCTGTTCCAGAAACCGGATCACGGCGTCGAGATCGCCACGGGAGATGTTGTTGCGCATCAGCGGCCAGGGGCCGACCGAGGGCTGCGCTGAATCATTTTTCATTGGAGTAGTCCCTGTGCTCGACCAGCAGCGTACTCCGTCCGTCGTTCCGCAGGAGCGCCCGCACGTAGGCGGGGAAGATCTGCTCGGGTTCGTCGAGGCGGATCACCTCGATCGTGGTGCACCGGGGTGTCTCCTTGGGAGCGCTGACGATAGGGTTCTCGAATCGATCCAGAAGCTGAGTTCTGGGCGCAGTCATGGGAACTCCCCACGGTGGGCGTCGCCACCGAAGGGCGATGGCTTGTCGAGACCCTCCATCTCGCGGAATCCGGCGAGGGGGCGGCCCCGGTTGTCAGCATCGGCCTCGGTGTAGTCTGGCTCGGGATCATAGAAGATCACCCTGCTACCGGCGCCGTCGAACGCGAACGGGACATGGAGGAGCGTGTGGAGCGCCTCCCGCACCTGCTTCTGACGTTCGGGGGGGACGAAGAGAAGCATGAATCCCCCTCCGCCGGCCCCGGTGATCTTGCCGCCCATCGCGCCGGCATTCCGGGCCGCCTCGTACATGCCGTCGATCGGCCGGCTCGAGACGAGGTGGCTGAGCGACCGCTTGGTGAGCCACGATTCGTGGAGAAGGCTACCGAGCCGGTCGAGGGGCCCCGGGCCACAGACAATCTCGATCGCCTCGTCGACCATGCCGCGGATCCGTTGCAACTGCGCCGTGCGGCTGTCGAGCGAAGGGACGTAGCTCTCCGCCACATCGGCCGCGGTCCGCTTGATGCCGGTGTAGAAGAGCATCAGCGACGAGGAGAGCTCCTCGAGCCGCGCCGGGGGAAGGATGATCGGCCGAACCGTGATCTCCCCCGAGCTCGAGAAGAGGATGTGGTTGAAGCCACCGTGGGCGGCACAGACCTGATCCTGCGATCCGACCGTCTCGCCGAGGACATCCTGCTCGATGTGGATGCTCTCGTCGCTGAGCTGGCCGCTGCCGACCATTCGCCCCTCGAAGGCGTGAAGCGCCATGAGGAGGCCGACGGTGAAGGCTGAGCTCGACCCCATCCCGCTGCGGGCTGGGAGATCGCCGTCATGGTGGATCTCGACGCCCCGCTCGATCTGCAGGAATCGCAGCACCTCCCTGGCGGCGGGATGCTTGATCTCGTCGATCGTGCGGCAGGTTTCGTTGCGCGAATAGACGACGCGGAGCCGGTGTTCGAAGAACGGCGGCAGTCCGCGGCAGGTGATGTAGCAGTACTTGTTGATCGTCGTGGCAAGGACCGCGCCGCCATGCTGGCGGTACCACGCCGGGTAGTCGGTCCCGCCGCCGAAGAACGAGATCCGGAAGGGGGTGCGGGTGATGATCATGCGGGAATCGTGATCGGGCGTCGAACCGGGGGGCCGGTCAGCCGGAATGCCGCTCCAGGAACGCCCGGTAGGTGATGGCCAGCGCCTCCCTGAACGTCGTCGCCCCCCTCCACCCCAAGCCGGCCAACACCGAGGAGTCGAGGAGCTTGCGGGGGGTGCCGTCCGGCCGCGAGGTGTCGAAGCGGAGGTCACCATCGTACCCCACGACTTCGGCGATGGCAGTGGCCGCCTCCCGGATGGTCAATTCGGTGCCGCCGCCGAGATTGATCGGCTCTTCGGCGTCGTAGCGGGCCATGGCCACAAGGCAGGCTTCGGCGAGATCGTCGGCGAAGAGGAACTCCCGCCGCGGCGTGCCGGTTCCCCACAGCTCGATACCCCGGTCGCCAGCCACCTTCGCGGCGTGCATCCGCTGGATCAGCGAGGGGATGACGTGGGAGTTGGTGCCGTCGAATTTCGAGGAGGGGCCGAAGATATCGGCCGGGATGCCGACGATGAACGGGGCGCCGTGCTGCCGCCGCAGCGCCCTGCAGAGCTGCATCCCGGCGAGCTTCGCCGTTGCGTAGGCCTCACTCGTCGGCTCGAGGGGTCCGGTGCCGAGATCGGCCACCCGCATCGGCTGCGGGCACTCCTTGGGATAGCAGCAGGAACTCGCCAGATAGAGGAGCTTCTTCACCCCAAGTCGTGCGGCAGCAGCGCAGAGATGGGTGGCGGTGAGGAGGTTGTCGAGCATGAGATCTGCCGGCTGGCGCCGGTTGGCCTCGATGCCCCCCGACTTGCCCGCGGCGATGATCACGTACTCGGGCTCATGGCTGGTGAAGAATCGGCCAACCGCGGCGGCGTCGGTGAGGGGGCATTCGTCTTCGCCGGGGACGAGCACCGCGGTGTGGCCATGTCTTGCCAGCGCTGCTACGACCGCGCTGCCGATGAGCGTGTCGCCACCGGCGACGAAGACGCGTGCGCTTGTGTCCATGGTTTGGTCGCCGGGTGGTCAGGCCGGGGGAGGCGGAGGGATGGTCCGGAAAAAAGCGGCGGCCTCGCGATACGACTCCGGCGTCCCGATGTCGAGAAACCTCCCCTCGGAAGGAAAGGCCCGCAAGCCCTGCCCGATCCAGACGGGGAAAACCTCCCGCTCGAGCGACACCGGCCGCCCCGCCGGGATCGCCATGACAAGCTCGCGCGGGAGAGCGTAAATCCCGGCGTTGATCCATCCCGCTCCGGGCGATTCCCCCTTCTCCCGGAACGAGCCGATCTGGCCGTCGGGGCCGTGCTCGACCCTTCCGAAGCGCGACGTGTCGGCCTGCCGGGAGAGCACGAGGGCTGGGAAACGGCCATGGCGGAGGGCGTCGGTGAGAAAGGCTGTCAGGTCGACCTCGCAAAAGGAATCGCCGTTGAGGACGAGGAGCGTCGGAGAGGTCACGGTGTCGGCGGCCAGTCGCAGCCCGCCGCCGGTGCCGAGCGGTGTCGACTCGTGGGAATAGCCGATTCGCATGCCCCGGAACTCGTCCCCGAAAGCTTCCTCGATCTGCGGCGCGAGGTAGCCGGTGCTGAAGACCGCTCTCCGGGCACCGGCCGCGACCAGTTGCTCGAGGAGGAAGGCGAGGAACGGGCGGCCGTTGACCTCCGCCAGCCCCTTCGGCCGGTCGCTGACGACCGACTTCAGGCGCGAACCGACCCCGCCGGCGAGGATCACGGCGGTGACGTCGCTCCACGGATCGGAGGGGGCGGTGGTCGGCATGGGTATCAAAGAATGAGTCCGGAGGTCAGACGTTGCCGTACTGGTTCTTGCGGATCATCTTGTAGCCCTTGAGGAGCTCGCGGATCCCGTCGTCGAGCGAACGGCGCGCCTGGAAGCCGGCCTCGCGGAGGCGTTGGTTGGAGACGATGTAATTGCGTTTGTCCGGGTCGCTCCCGACTTCCGAGAAGTGGAGGTAGAAATTGGGGACATGCTCCTTCACCTTGAGGGCCAATTCCTCCTTCGAGAGATTGGCGTCGTCAAGGCCGGCGTTGTACGGCCTCCCGACCATCGCCGTGCGGTGCTCCAGGCAGTGGACGAAGCAGTCGGCGACGTCGCGGATGTGGATGTAATTCCGCTTGAAGTCCTTTTCGAAGATCACGATGTAGCCGTCGGTGACCGCTGCGTGAACGAAGTGATTCACGAGGAGATCGAGCCGCATTCGTGGCGAAAGGCCGAACACGGTGGCCAGCCGCAGCGTGATCGCGTTCGGGCTCGAGAGCACCTCGTGCTCGGCGTCGACCTTCGTGCGGCCGTAGAGCGAGATCGGCTCGAGGGGCGTTTCCTCGGTGCAGTGCTGGGCCCCGGACTTCGTGCCGTAGCCGCTGTTGGTCGTCGGATAGACGATCAGTTGATGCGCGCTCCGCATCCGGTTGATCTCGCGGATCGCCTCGAAGTTGACCGCCGTGGCGGCATGGGGATCACGATCGCACAGCGGCGCGCCGACGAGCGCCGCCAACGGGATGATCACATCGTGATCGGCGACCACCTTCCGCATCAGGGCGGTGTCGCGGACGTCGCCACGGATGATCTCGAGGGCGGGGTTGGCGCAGAGATGGAGAAGGGTTGCCTGGCCGAACATGAAGCTGTCGACGACGGTCACGCGATGCCCAGCCGCCAGGAGCCGTTCGCAGAGAATCGAACCGAGATAGCCGGCTCCGCCGGTGACGAGAATCTTGTCACTCACCTTCACGACACTCCAGGAACGGGGAAAGGGGATGGGGGGAGGATGTGCATGGCAGGGGCCGTCAGCCGACCTTGTCGAAGAGGAGCGCGTTCCGCGTGGAGCAGATCGCTCGGCAGTCGGCGCTGCCATCGGTGGAGCAGGCGTCGGCGTAGAGGATCTCCACATCGAGTCCCTCCGCAGCGACGAGGATGCTCTCCAGGCAGTTCTCCAGGAAGGGCATGCCGTTTCGGGCCGAGGTGAACATCGTGATCTTCATCGGCCGTCTCCGGTGCCAGTTTCCAGCGGGCCCGACGGATCACCGGAGCGGATCGTCTCGGCGACGACATACAGCGGCCGGTCCTTCCCCTGGAAGTAGATGCGAACGACGTATTCGCCGACGATCGAGGTGGCGATGAGATTCACTCCTCCGAGCATTGTGACGAGGACGACCAGGGACGTCCAACCGGGCTCCGGCGTGCCCCGGTAGATCATGGTCGTGACAGCGAAGTAGAAGAGAAAACCGAAGCTGATCAGGCAGGAGATCACGCCGAGGGCGAGGCCGATGCGGATCGGCACCTTCGAATAGCCGAACAAGCCGTCGAGCGCCCCTTCGATCCGCCGCTGGAGGCTGTAGCGGGTGGTGCCGGCATACCGTCCGGGGCGGTCGTAGGGGACGCCTGTTTGTCGAAAGCCCACCCAACTGCGCATGCCGCGGATGAGCCGGTCGCGCTCGGGCATCGACGAGATCAACTTCGCGACCCGCCGGCTCATCAGGCCGAAGTCGCCGGCATCGAGCGGGATTGGGCGTTCAGCGATCGAGTTGAAGAGCCTGTAGAATGCCTTGAAGCAGGTCCGCAGCCAGAGCGGTTCCTTGCGGTTCTGCCGGATGCCATAAACGACGTCGTTCCCCGCGCGGAACTTCTCCAGGAAAGTCGGGATCATTTCCGGTGGGTCCTGAAGGTCGGCGTCGAGGAAGATGACCGCGTCGCCGGTGGCCTGCGCCATCCCCGCCGTGATCGCTGCCTGGTGACCGAAGTTCCGCGATAGTTGCACCACCCTCCAGGCGAGATTCGTCGTCGGTGCCAGGCCGCGGATGATCTCCACCGTGTCGTCCCCGCTGCCGTCATCGACGAATACGGCCTCGAAGGAACAGTCGTGAATCGTCGCCACGACGTCCGCCAACCGGCGCCAGAGGAGACGGACATTGTCCGATTCGTTGAGGACCGGAATGACCAGAGACACGAGCATGATGCAGAGGGTGAGAAAGGGGTGCTGGAGCCGATCCGGCGTCGTTGTGGCCGAACGGAGCCTGTGGGTGTGTACCGGCGAGTCGGGATCCCGTCCCATCCCCCGGGATTTGCCCCAAGGTTGCTCTGCCCGGCCTCCATCGATCGGGGCCGCCCCAAGTGGATGCCTTCGGCTCGCGGTCATGCCGGGTGGTGACTCGCTGTGGCCGCCGGCATCGAGTATACAGCAGTGATTTCCCCCTTTGACAGATTATCCCCGGAGGGGTCGTGGCCTTCGCACCGAAGAGACGCCGCCGGGATCGGGATGTCGAATCCGCCCCCCGTCCGACCGTGGCCGGCGGCGTGGAGGAAGGCTCCGGCGAGCCGATCGACGACGGCCCCGAGGCCCCGGACCGGTTCCCCTCCCGTGCCGATCTGGTCGCTCTGGCAACGCTCCTGGTGACGGTGACGCTGGCCTGGTGTTCGGCCCATGGCACGTGGGATGCCGCCTCCTGGGCGCTCCCCACGAGCTACCCAGTGGCGGGGAGCGAAGACCTTGAGAAAAGCGACGTCCTGGCGATGTTCTGCTATTTGAAGGCCTCGGGCGAAGGGCATCTTCCGCCGTTTTTGTGGAAGACGATCCCGAACCTTGGTGCGCCGTACGAGGCCAACTGGAACGACTACCCGACGCTCGATGAGATCCCGTTCTTCATCGACTCGCTCCTGGCGAGGACCTTCGGCCTCTTCGCCGGCCTTAACCTCGGCATGCTCCTCGGTCACCTCCTCGCGGCGGCGGTGTTTTTCTGTGTCGCGCGCTGGTCGTCGGGGACGGTGCTCTTGAGTTTCATCGCGGCCCTCGCCTTCGGGCTCTCCCCCTACGCCTTCCAGCACAGCCCGCACCACATGCAGGTGGCCTACACCTGGCCGATCCCGCTGTTTTTGCTCGTGTGGCGTTGGGTCTCCACGGAACCGGGGATCGTGCCCTGGTCGCGGCGCTGGTGGTGGGCGATCGCGATCGGATTCACCGCCGGTCTCCACCACGTCTACTACACGAACATCCTCTGCCAGTTGACGCTCCTCGGCGCCCTCATCCAGTACCGCCATCGGCATTCGCTCCCGGCGCTCCTCTCGGCACTGGCCGTCATCGCCGCTGCCGCCGCCGCGTTCGTCCTCATGAATCTCGACACCTGGACTTACAAGCTGGCCTATGGTGCCAACGACGGCGCGATGGTCCGGGACTACCAGTGGCTCGAACTCTACGGCCTTAAGATCAAGGACCTCTTCATCCCCTCGCTGACGCACCGCTCGGAATTGCTGGCCGGGTTCTCCCGCAGCCACCGCGCGGTGGCGCCGCTCCTCGATGAGCGTGCTTCCTATCAAGGCATCGTCGGCCTCGCCTGTCTGCTCTGGCTCGCCTTCGAGGCGGTGCGGGCGATGCTCGATCGCCGGGAGCGGGATGTGCCGATGGAGGCGTGGCAGGTGTTCTGGATCGTGCTGATGTTCACGACCGGTGGTCTCAACGCGATCCTCGGGGCGGCAGGATTCACGCTCTTCCGCAGCGGCTGCCGCTACAGCATCGTGATCATGGCGATCACGCTCCTGTGGGCTGTGCGGAGGGGGAGCGCGCTCGAACGCGCGATTCGCATCGGTCGCAACCCGGATGCCGGCACCCTCGGGATCGTCGGCTCGGCCTTGATCGCAGCCTGCATAGTGATCGTCTGGGACGAGGTGCCGCGGCCGCCGACGAAGGAGGAGATGGCCGCCATCGCTCGTCAGGTCGACTCCGATCGCGCCTTCACCGCGAAAATGGAAGCGGCGCTCCCCGCGGGGGCGATGATCTTCCAGTTGCCGATCATGGAGTATCCCGAGGCGCCTGTGCCTGGCATGACGCCGTACGATCACTTCCGCCCCTATCTCTACAGTAAGAACCTCCGCTACTCGTTCGGCTCGATGAAGGGGCGCCCGCGAGAGGCGTGGCAGAAAGAACTCAGCAAACGGTCACTCGAGGAGGCCGTTGCCGAAATCAAGAAGCGCGGCTTCGCGGCGATCTCCATCAATCGCAACGGCTTCCCCGATCGGGCCCTGCCGATCGAGAAAGCGCTGCGGGCGATGGGTTACACCAAGCCGCCGATTGTGAGCGCCACCGGCGACTTGGTCTGCATCCCGCTCGAGAAGCCGTGAGCGGCGGGGCCGCCACCGGGCCCTCCGTCAGGGAGATGGTCGTTGACGGGGTTTTTCGCTGCCGCGCAGTCCGAGCCGGGCGTGGGCTCCGAGTTCGAGGCTCCTGCCGGAAGCGTCGCTGCAGGTGAGAGGACCGGAGGTGATCCCTAGTCCGCCGGCGACGACGGCGAGCGCCTCGGCCAGCCGGTGCGCTGTCCAGCCGGCAGAGTGGCAGGAGAGGAGAAGGGGGCCGGCTGCCGGCGCGGGGACAAGCCCGGCGAGATCGTCGAGGAGAAGGGGGAGATCGCGGTCGATGGCGAAGGCTTGCCCCCTCGGCCCGTGGCCCCAGGAGGGAGGATCGAGGACGACGCCGTCATAGCGGCTGCCACGCCGCAGCTCTCGCTGCACGAACACCCGCGCGTCTTCGCACACGAACCGGATCGGGGCGGCTGCGAGCCCTGAAGCTTCCGCATTCCGCCGGGCGAGCCCGATCGCCTGCCGGGAGGCGTCGACATGGACCACCTCGGCGCCGGCAGCGGCCAGCGCCAGCGTGGCCGCCCCGGAGTGGGCAAAGAGGGAGAGGATCCGCGCGCCGCGCGGGGTCACTTGGTCGAGCCAGGTCCACTGCGGCGCCTGCTCGAGGAACAGCCCGGTCTGGCCGGAGGCGGCGGGCCGGACCTCAAGGTGGAGCGTCGTGGCATGGAGCGGGATCGCCACCCGCCAGGGATCGGGAAGCGGCCGGGATTGTCGCCAGCCACGGGGGAGCCGAGGCGCCGGTTCCCCGGCCGAGATGCGACTTTCCCCATCTGGGCCACCGGTGTAGCTTAGGGAAGATTCGGCCCACAGGCCGGGGAGGCTGCGGGGAAGCCTCGCCTGGGGGAGGGGACGGTCGACGAGGACGCCGGCGAGGCGTTCGAGCCGGCGCCCCCGTCCGAAGTCCATGAGCACGGCGTCGTCGGGATGGGGCGGGTCGGCGGGGCGGCTCATGATGCCCCAAGGATACGTCGCCCCCGGGCCGTTCCCAATTCCACCACATTCCCTTCGCTCGATCCACGCTCGCAGTGGTGGTGCCGTTTTGCATCCCCCTCGAGGTTGCCCATCAGGAGACTTGTCATGCGCTGCTCGATCGATTCCTTGCTCATCGCCGTCCGTCGGGCTGTCGCCGCTGCCGGATGCGTGGCCTTTGTGACCACGGGAAACGCGACGTTCGCGGAGCCGGAAGCGGGGGCCGTGACCGCGCGGGGGCTTGAGCGAACCGCCGACGACGCGATCGCCAAGCTCGTCGACTTCCTCCAGCATCCTGAAGGGGGGCCTGGAGGGGGGGATGAAGGGAGGGATGAAGGGGGGGATGAAGGGAGAGCTGGATCTCCTCATCACGCCCCGCAACCGAATCAAGGAGAGCAAGCCGGGCCCCCAGGGGGCTGGGGAGGGCCGCTCGTTCCGGGGCAGGGGGGAGCGATCGTCCTGCCGCCGAAGGTGGCGGTGTTCTCCTTCGATGTCGAGGTCGGGGCGGACGGCAAGGTGAAGCAGGGCTCCGGTGGACCCGCAGGCTTCACGCTCGACTCGATCGAAGGTCTCGAAGGGATTATCGCCCGGCATGTGCAGTCGATGCAGGGCCCGCCCCAGCCCCAGCAGCCGCAGCCGCCGCAGGGACCGCATCATCCAGGGCAGCCCCATCCCCAAGTCCAGGCGCCAGGGCAGCCGCACCCCCAGTTCCAGGCGCCGCTTCCGCCGAATTTCCAGGGCCAATTCCCTCCGCCGGCGATGGCTCCCGTTCCCTTTGATGCACACGCCCACGTCACCCAACAGCTCGATCAGATTCTCGGCAAGCTCGATCGCCTCGAGGCCCGTCTCGGTGGGCCGTCTCCGCAGGGCCAGCCGCCGTTTGCGCCGCTGCCGCACGGTGGTCCGCGTCAGTCGAGTCCTCAGCGCGGCGGTCCGGGGCCTCAGTTCCACGGTCGAATGGTGCCCCCCGGACAGCATCAGCCCGGCCCTGGCCCTGGGGGACCCAATCCCGACGAGCTCAACCGGCGCTTCGAAGAGCACGCTCGCGATCTCCACCGCCACGTCGAGGAGATGGCCCGGGGGCTCGGTGAGAAGCTCAAAGGAGCGGCTGGTGGTGGCGAGGAACTTCGGCAGATGCACGAGAAGCTCGTGAAGACGCACGAGCAACTCCAGGATCGGTTCCAGGACATCCGCCGCCGCTTCGCCGAGCAGCAGGAGCGGATCGAGCGACTCGAACAGGAGGTGAGGCGGCTCCATGAGGCTCATGGTGCCGGCCGCGCCGAGGGGGAGAAGCGTGATCGGAAGCACGAGGAGAAAAGTTCGAAGCAGAGCGACGATGAGAAGGGGGAGAAGGGTGATCGGAAGCACGAGGAGAAGGGGGCGAAGCGGAGGAACGAGGAGAAGCAGGGAGCCACACCCGGAGCGAATGCAACGCCGAACGTCTCGTACGAAGGCGAGGAAAGCGCGTCGCTGTGAACACCCTCCACACCAGCCGGCGGCGCCGGTGCATCTCAGCCCCATCGATCCGGCCAGGGATGGTGCTCCTGATCCTGGCGTGGGGCTTGTGGAGCGTGGTCGGCGTGTGGTCGTCGGTCGTCGCTGCGGAGCAGGCTCCCCCGGCGGCGCCAGTCTCTCCGATCGATTTCAACCGCGACATCCGTCCGCTCCTCTCCGACCGCTGCTTTTCATGTCATGGCCCCGACGCGGCCAAGCGTCAAGGGGGCTTGCGGCTCGATGAGCCCACTGGCGCCAGCCTCGCGCTCGACAGTGGCAGCCGGGCGGTGGTGCCGGGCGACGCGGCGGCCAGCGAGTTGCTCTCCCGGATCGAGTCGACCGATCCCGATCTCGTCATGCCCCCGCCGCAGGTCGGCAAGCCGGTGACGGCGGCAGAGGCGGAGCTGTTGAGCCGCTGGATCGCAGCCGGCGCTCCCTACCGGGGCCACTGGGCTTTCGAACGGGTCACGCGGCCGGAGGTGCCGGAGACGCGCGACCCGCAGTGGCCGCGGACGCCGGTTGACCACTTCATCCTCGCGCGGCTCGCGGCCGAAGGGATGAGCCCCAACGGCGAAGCTCCGCGGGAGGTGCTCGCCCGCCGCGTCAGCCTCGATCTGACGGGCCTGCCGCCGACGCCGGAGGAGGTCGCCGCGCTGGTCGCCGATCCGTCTCCAGAGGCGTATGAAACGTATGTCGACCTCAAGCTCGCGAGCCCGCACTTCGGCGAGCGGATGGCGATCGAATGGCTCGATGCGGCCCGCTATGCCGATAGCCACGGCTACCAGACCGATTCGAGCCGCTCGAACTGGCCGTGGCGCGACTGGGTGATCGCGGCCTACAACCGCAACCTCCCCTTCGATCAATTCACGATCCACCAACTCGCCGGCGACATGCTTCCGCCCGTGCCGGGCGACGAGGCGGCGACGCGCGACGCGATCATCGCCACCGGCTTCAACCGCAATCACCGGATCAACGGCGAAGGGGGGATCATCGCCGAGGAGTGGCGGGTGGAGACGGTCATCGATCGCGTCGAGACGACCGGCCAGACCTGGCTCGGCCTCTCGGTCGGCTGTGCCCGCTGCCACGACCACAAATACGACCCGCTCACGCAGCGTGAGTTCTACGCCCTCTTCGCGCTGTTTTGTAACGTCCCCGAGACCGGCACGATCATGGGGAGCGAGACGCGCAGCGGCGGCAATTCCGATCCGCTCTATCCGCTGCCGTCGGCCGAACAATCCGCCGAGATTCTGCGGCTGGAGAAGACGATATTCGACGCCGACGAGGCAGTCCGCGCCGGCGAGAAGGATCTCACGACCCTCGTTGCCGACTGGGAGCTTTCGATCCGCCCGGTGCTCGACCTGCCGGATGAGATCTGGCAGACACTCGAGCCGCTCGAATTGAAGAGCTCGGGAGGGGCGACGTTTCGCCGGCTCGAGGATGGCTCGTGGCTCGTCGAGGGGGCCAAGCCGCCGCTCGACACCTACCAGATCGAAGCCCTCCTTCCCGCCGGTCCGTTTGGAGGCGTCCGCCTCGAACTGCTTGCCGATCCGTCCCTCTCCGGTGGCGGCGGCTTCGGCCGTAACCACAACGGCAATGTCGTCGTGAACCGGGTGGAGGTGGAGATCGATCCGCCGGGGGACGCGCCGGCTCTCCCGGTGGCCCTTGGCCGTGCCGAGGCCGACTACGAGCAGGCCGGCTGGCCGGCGGCAAACGTACTCGGCGGCGGTCAGGGCTGGGCGATCGACGGACATCTCCCCGACAAGCGCCAGCCGCGTCGCTTGGCGGTGTTTCCCACAGCGGCGGTCGAGGTGCCAGAGAATGCCCGGGTGCGGATCCGCGTTCGGCAGGAGGTGATTGACGGGCATGCCTTCGGGCGCTTCCGGCTGGTGCGAACGGCTGCACCGCCGGCGCTTGCCGGCGTCTCGGGGCTCGCTGTCCCGGCGCCGGTGCGCGACAGCCTGCGGATCGATGCTGCGGCCCGGACCCATGAGCAGCAGCAGATGATCGCGGCGTACTATCGAGAGAAGGTCGGGGGGCCGGTGAAGCAAGCCGAAGCGACGCGCGATGCGGCGCGGAAGGCGCTCGATGCCTTCCGGGATGCGCTCCCCAGCGCCATGGTGATGCGCGAAGGGCCGCCGCGGGATGCGTTCGTGCTTGCGCGCGGCGAATACGACAAGCCGGGGGAGAAGGT
>CALQRA010000045.1 GCA_943332855.1 Candidatus Kuenenia stuttgartensis | reverse complement strand
ATCAGGAAGAGGGATGGCGCGGCGGCGGCGGAGCCATTTGTCCGGGAGTCGCTGGAGGTCGCCAAGCGGTTTCGCGAGGACTTCCCCGGGGCCGATGCAGCCCGCGAGATGGTGGGGCTGGCCCAATGGGGGCTGGCCGAGACGCTGGACAAACTGGGAAAGGTCGACGAGGGCTGCATGCTCATGGACGAGGCCGCTGAAATGTACATTGCGCTCGCCGAAGCACCGGAAGCCTCGGAGGACCTTGTCCTTCATACGGCGCTGATCCAGTGTGAAACGGCGAGGATGTTCCGCAGTGCGGGCCTTCTCGACGAGGCCCGACGCTCCTCGGCAAGAGCGTTGGCATGGGCCGAAGTATTCGGAAAGCGCGCCGATGCCGACGGCCTGAGCGAGCTCTTTGTCGGGCAGATCACGGCCCGAGCTCTTCGGGAGTCGGCCGCCGACATGGCCCCCGATGCGCTCGATGCACTCGATGCACTCGCCAAGTCGATCACCATCATGGGCGGACTTGTGGAGAAGAAGCCCGGCGTTGTCGACTACCGGCGACTCCTCGTTGAGGTCCTCATCGACCGGGCAGACAGGCTCCTCAATCTGGGACGTGGCTCGGAGGCCCTCGTCGATGCCGAGCGCGCCGTGAAGGAGGGGAAGGCGGGCGTTGCCCCGCTCGCTGAATCGGAAGAGCGGAACACAGATGACGAAGCACTGCTGACCCGCGCCCGCGATCTCAAGACGCGGATCCGCGTGGAGTCCGGACCGACGGATGGGAAAGGGCCCGGGCAAGACTGATCGGCCAGCCAGGGCCTGTGTGGAAGTCAGGCGACATCCCCATGCCATCCTGTCGATCATTGCGGCGATCGACAGGATGGCGGGATCGGTGAATGGAAAAGACTCAGTCCATTCAGAGGGCGTTTTTAACGCTTTTTCTTTGTCGTTTTCTGCATCGGTGGAATCTGGTCAATTCCCTCCCGCGGTCCCTTCGCCTTCTTCACGACCTTCTTCGCTGCCTTCTTCACGGCCTTCTTGGTGACCTTCTTCGTCGCCTTCTTCGCAGCGGCGGGCTTCTTCTTCGCGGCCTTCTTCTTCGCCATGGTCCATGACTCCTGCAGAACGTTCGATGGGCGCCCGATCGCCGACGGCGATCGTGGGTAGTTGCTTCGTACCACACGCACGGGGGAAGCGACAACGGCCCGGGGTGGTGCGGAGCGCGAGGATCGCCGCCCGGAGTCCCACCCGGATCCCCACCCTGACCCGGTCGACGAGATACCCTGTCGGTGCGTCCTGTCGTGCTTCGCTCCCGGCCCACCGACCGATCCCATGCCCCACCTCCACCCCTGCCTCCGTTTCGCGCCCTTCCTCCTTGCCCTCCTTGTCTGGCCCGGCCGCACGTCGGCTGCCGACGAGCGCCCGGTCGTTGTGGCTGACTTCAGCACCCCCGCGCACGGCTGGCGAGCCAACGGCTCGATCAGCGGTCTCGGGGATGGAGCGGATGGGCTGTCGATGAGCTGCCGGGGCGAGGATCCCTATCTCGTCGGACCGATCGTCGATCTCCCTCTTCCTCCCGGCGCCCGCAAGCTCCTGATCGAGCTCGACGGCACTGCGGCGGGGGATGTCCGCTGCTACGCCGCGGCCGAAGGGAAGGAGTTTGCCGAAGTGTGGGCGGTGAACCTCGTCGCCGACGGCACCGGGAGGTTTCGCGGGGTGCTGCCGGCGCTCGGTGAGCGCGTCCGATTCCGGCTCGATCCCCCCGACGGCGCTGCCCCCGTCCGCCTCGGCCGGCTCGTCGCCACGCCTCTGATCCCGCTCGCGCCGGCCCCCCCGGCCGGCCGCCCCGCGCCGCTGATCCTCCCGGGCGACGCCCTGGTGGTGCAGCAGGGGGGGGTGAGCGTGGCCCACGATCCCCATCGCTGGAACGCCCTCTCGATCTCGATCAATGGCCGGCCGATGGCCGACAGCGATCCCGCCGAGCTGTTTTCCATTCGGGGGACGGATGGTGGAATCCCCGTCGATACCGGCGCCAGGGGCGTCGTGTCGCGGGTGCTGGCGGAGGGATTCGAGATCGTCGCCACGGTGCCCGAAGCCGGCGACGGGGCCGCCACCTGGCGCTTCAGCCGGCGGTTCACGGCCGCCGAGCGCGGCGTGCGCATCGAGACGCGCGTCGAAGTCGACCGGCCCCGCGAACTGATCCATCTGCCGTGGCTGACGCTCTTTGCCGGCCGGGGAACGTTCGGCACGGGCAAGTCGCAGGCACTCCTGCCGGGGGTCGAATACCTCGACGATGAACCCTCCTCGAACGACAAGGAGATCCGCGGGCCAGCCGCAAACCGGCAGCTTGTCGATCCTGCCAAGGTCTGCTTTCCATCAATGGTTCTCGTCGCCGCTGGGCGCTGGCTGGCGGTCGACTGGGAGCCGGGGGCCGTTCCGGCCTCCCCCCTCTTCGATTCCCCCGATCGGATGTTCGCGTCCGGTGGCCATGTTCTCGGGCTCTGGTCGCCGGCGGCGGGAGCCTTCGAGCCGCTGCCGCCGCGCTTCGAGGGGGAGCGGGAGATCTACCGGGGAGTCATGCTCGAGCCTGGCAAGGCGGTGCGCCAGGCGATCACGATCCGCGGCGGCGGCGGCGATACGGTCCTCCCCGCGGTGGCCGAGTGGGTCCGCGTCGAGGGGCTGCCGCCACTCCCCGCTAGCGCCCCCGGCGCCGGTGGCGGCCTCGAGGCCGCCTGTCGGCTCCTCGCCCACGGCTGGCTCGATTCCGCCGCGCGCGACGGCACGACCTGGCGCCATGCCGTCTGGCAGGGGCGCTTCGCCGCACAGCCCGCCGCCGACGCGCCGGCCTGCATGCTCTGGCTGGCGGCGCATGTCGGCGATGCGCCACTTGCCGCCCGGCTCCGTGCCACGGCGCATGAAGCGCTCGCGGCGCTGCCGGTGGGGGCCACCGGGGGTATCGGTCATCTCGCGCGGCCGGCGCTGCCGCTCCTCCTGCGCTCTGCGGTGGCCGATGACGCTGCCATCGGGCTGGCGCTCACGGCCGCGGCAGCGCAGGCCCGATCGATCGCCGCCGAATTGATCGCGGCGGGGGGGAGGGATCGCTATATCGCCGGCCCGACCGACTACGCGGCGACCCTCGGGGCCGATCACTGCAACGGGTTCACGGCCCTACGCGCCGAGGCGATGCTCGAGGGAGCGGTTCTCGGCGGCGATGAAGCGGCGATCGGTGCGGCCCTCGCCGCGCTCGATGGAATCGCGATGGCCTGGCCGGCCGGCGCCGTGCCGCGCGGCGCGCAGCCCTGGGAGATGCCGCTCCACACCCCCGACATCCTCGCCTCGGCCCGGCTGGTGCGCATCCACCTCCTCGGCCACCTCCTCGATGGCGATCCAGCCCGGCTCGAGGAGGCGCGGCAGTGGGCCTGGTCGGGCGTGCCGTTTGTCTATCTCCGCGATCCGCTCCCTGGGCCGGTGGGGCGCTATGCCACGATCGGGGTTCTCGGGGCCACCGATTGGGTGGCACCGGTGTGGATCGGGCAGCCGGTGCAGTGGTGCGGGCTCGTCTATGCCGGCGCCCTCCACGACCTCGCCCGAGCCGCTGACAACGCCGCCGCACAGCCCTGGCAGACGCTCGCCCGCGGGATCACGCGAAGCGGACTGCAGATGACGTTTCCGATTGACGACGCTGCCGATCGCGGAGGCTTGCTCCCTGACTACTGGCTGTTCGGATCGGGCCGGGGTGATGGGCCGGCGATCAACCCGGCCACGGTCCAGGCGACGCTCGCCGAGGCCTTTGACGCCACCCCGCTGGTGACGGCGACGCGCCTCACCCGGAGCCCGACCGATTCGGCCGGCCACGTCCTCCATCTTCCCGGCGCGGTGCGCCGCGCGACCTCGACCGCCGCCGCGACCACCGTCGAAGTCATGCTCTGGCCGGAGGAGCCGAGCCGGCTGATCCTCTCGCGCGTGGCGCAGCTCCCGCAGGCAGTCCTCTGGAATGGACTGCCGGTCGAGGCCCGCCTCCTAGCGACCGGTTGCTTGACGGTCACCGTCCCCGGGCAGGACGGGGCCCGACGCGCTGGCACGCTCGTCATCGAGTGGTGAGCGGCGCGGGCGCCGCCCCGGGGCAACTACACCATTTCTCGGATCAGGCCCCGCTCCGCGAGGAGGTGCCAGGGCCTGCCGGTCTTGTCCTCGAGCGTGGTATCGGGATTGATGCCGAGGTGACGGTAGATCATCGCCAGGACATGCTGCGGTCGGTAGGGGGCGGTATTCGCTGCCGCCCCGTTGGCATCGGTGGCGCCGATCACCTGCCCCATCTTCAATCCCCCGCCTGCCATGAGAACGCTCATCACTCTCCCCCAGTGATCACGGCCGGCCGTCTTGTTGATCTTCGGGGTCCGCCCGAACTCCCCCATCGCCACGACGAGCACATCCCGGTCGAGGCCACGCTCGCCGAGATCACCCACCAGGGCCGCGATCGCCTGATCGTAGCGCCCGCCCTTGCCACGCATCGATTTCTCGATGTCTTTGTGATCATCCCAGCCCGGGACACGCACGGTGACGAACATGACCCCGTGCTCGACGAGGCGCCGCGCGAGGAGCATGCTCTGTCCGATGGGGTTCCGACCGTAGACTTTGCGGATCTTGGCATCCTCTTGGTCGATGTCAAAGGCCCTGCGGGCACCATCGCCGGTGAGCATCTCGAAGGCTTCGTCGGCAAGCGTGTCCATCGCCAGCACTGTCCCCGCCGTGTCGCGGAGGTTTCGGGCCTGGTCGAGGTCTGCCAGAAGCGATTGACGATCGGCGAGCCGCTCAGGGGTCAGACCCCGTGCAAGGCTGATGTTCGGCACCGTGAAGGGGGTCTTGTTGGGATCATTGACGGTCTCGTACGGCGCGAATCCCGCGCCGAGCCAGGCAGCGCCACCGAACCGCATCCCCCTCGGGATTGCGACGAACGCCGGCAGGCCGGGCCTGTTCCTGCCACGGAGATGAGCCGCCACCGCCCCCACGCAAGGCATCTCGTTTTGCCGGCTCTGGTTGTTGCGCAGGGACCAGCCGGTCTGCGCCAGGTGGGCGCTGGTCTCGTGGCTCCCCGAGTTGTGGGTGACTGAGCGGATGATGGCGAGCTTGTCGGCGATCTTGGCCTGCTCGGCCATGAGCTCGCTGAACTCGATCCCAGGGACATTCGTAGGGATGGCCCGCAGTGGCCCGCGGACTTCGGCCGTCGCGCGGGGCTTGGGGTCGTAGGTCTCGTGTTGAGCGGGTCCGCCGGCCAATTCGACGTAGATCACGGCCGCTGTCTTGGCGGACGAACCGGCAGCCAGGCTTTCCGCCTGAAGCCGACGGAGTGCCGGGAGGGAGAGGCCGATCATCCCCCCCAGGCCACTGTGGAGCAGATGGCGACGATGGAATCGATCACGCGCCGCGCCGATTTCGCTGCAACCAGACATGACTCGCTCCAGACCACGGGAAGGAGGCGACAGGGCCTCCCAGCATAGTTGATCCCCTTCCGGTCAAGCGGACGCGTTCGGCACCACCGGCCGCCGCAAGCGCTCCACCCTCGGCCGGCGACGGAGTTGCAACCCGCGCACGAGCGGAGCGACAATCACGCCTCGGCGTGGTGAGGGGTTTTTCTGAAGAGGAGCGTCGCGGCATGGCCATGTTCGGGCAGAGAACGGTTCGACGGGCGGGCTGGGTGGCCGCGCTGCTGATTGCGGCCGGCGTCGGCATGCCTGCCGGGAAGGGGGGGCGTGCCGCTGAAGCGCCGGCTCCCGCGGCCGTCCGCTTCGACCGCGACGTGCTCCCGGTCCTCGCCAATGCCTGCTTTGCCTGCCACGGGCCCGATGCGGCCAACCGTCAGGCCGATCTGCGGCTCGACACCCTCGAGGGGGCCACCGCGCCGCGCGACGGCAGCCCGGCGATCGTGCCAGGTAACCCACAGGCAAGTCTGCTCCTCGAGCGGCTCCGCTCTACCGATCCCGACGTCGTCATGCCCCCACCCGACACGAACAAGGTGGTCACGCCCGAGCAGCGCGACTCGATCGCGGCCTGGATCGCCGCCGGCGCCCCCTACGAGGGGCATTGGGCCTACCGTCCGCTCGTCCGCCCGGTGCCTCCCGCGGCCGGGCTGCCGGTCGATGCCTTCATCGGCAGGGAGCTGGCAGGTTCGGGGCTCGTGGCCGCCGGCGAGGCCGACCGGGCGACGCTCGCCCGCCGCGTCTCCCTCGATCTCACCGGCCTCCCCCCGGAACCGGCCGAGATCGATGCCTTTCTCGCCGATCCCTCCCCCGAGGCTTTCGAGGGCTTCGTCGATCGGCTCCTCGCCAGCCCCGCCCATGCCGAACGGATGGCGGCGTGGTGGCTCGATCTGGTGCGCTACGCCGATTCGGTCGGCTACCACGGCGACCAGGAGGTGACGGTGTGGCCCTACCGCGATTGGGTGATCCGGGCCTTCGCGGAGAACATGCCGTTTGACCGCTTCACGCGCGAGCAGCTCGGCGGTGATCTCCTCCCCGGCAACACGCTCGATCAGCGCGTCGCCGCGGCCTACAACCGGCTCGGGATGATGAGTGCCGAAGGGGGCGCGCAGGCCGAGGAATACCTCCTCAAGTATGCCTCCGACCGGGTCCGCGACGTCTCGGGGGCCTGGCTCGGCTCGACGCTCGGCTGCGCCGAATGCCACGACCACAAGTACGACCCGTTCACGATGCGCGATTTCTACTCGATGGCGGCTTTCTTTGCCGACATCGAAGAGCGCGGCGTCTACGACATCGGCCAGGGGCGCGACAAGGCGTGGGGACGGATGGAGCTGTTCACGACGCCGGCCCAAGCTGCGGAGCTGGTGGCCCTCGACGAGCGCGTCGCCACGGCGAAGCACGATCTCGACACCGACACCCCGCCCCTCGCGGCCGCGCGGGAGGCCTGGATCGAGCGGGTCAAGCAGGATCCCTGGAAGACGCTCGCACCGCTGAGCAGCGCCGCCAGCGGTGGCGCCACCCTCGCCCTTCTTGAAGACCGCTCGCTCCTCGCCTCCGGCCCGCGCCCCGACGTGGGCGACACGACGCTTGTCTTCGAGCTCCCCCCGGGGCCTTTTGTCGGCCTCCGACTCGAGGCCCTGACGCACGACAGCCTCCCCAACAAGGGCCCGGGGCGGGCCGACAATGGCAACTTCGTCGTCTCCGAGGTGACGCTCGCCCTTCGCAGTGCCGCCGCCGGGAAGGAGGCGAAGGAGCTTCCCGACGACAAGCCCGTGCCACTGACGCGAGCGCTGGCGAGCTTCGAGCAGTCGGTAGCTGGCGACATCACGCCGTCGGGGAAGTGGCTGGCGGCCTATGCCATCGACGGCCGCCACAGCGGTGACAACGTCGGCTGGGCGATTCACGAGGAGGTGGGGCGCGACCAGTGGCTCATCGTCCGTGCCGACACACCGGTCGGGATTCCCGCCGACACGCTTCTGGTGGTCACGATCGAGCAGCACCATCCGGTCGGCTATCAGGTGGGGCGGTTTCGCCTGGCGGTGGCGGCCGAGCCGACCGACGATCCCGGCCCCGGCCTCCTCCCGGAGACGGTCCGGATCGCCAGTGGCAAGCCCGTGGCAGAGCGGACGGCCGAGGAGACGGCGCTGCTGGTTGAGCGTTTCCGGGGAAGCGCTCCGGAGCTCTCCGGCCAGCGCGAAGCGCTCGCCGCGGCGCAGCGGGCCCGCAAAGACTTCGTCGATCGCCTCCCCTACATCCCGGTGACGGTGGCGGTCGAGCCGCGCCCGGTGCGGATCCTTCCCCGTGGGAATTGGATGGATCGTTCCGGCGACGTCGTGGTGCCTTCCGCGCCGGCCTTCCTCCCCGCAGCGGCGGCCGCTGCCGCGTCCGATCCGGCCGCGGCAGCCCCGCGCCGCACGAGGCTCGATCTCGCCGCGTGGATGACCGCGCCCTCCAATCCCCTCGTCGCGCGCGTCCTCGCCAATCGGCTGTGGGCG
The DNA here is from genome assembly GCA_943332855.1 of Candidatus Kuenenia stuttgartensis. Lineage (GTDB taxonomy): Bacteria > Planctomycetota > Planctomycetia > Pirellulales > UBA1268 > QWOP01. The sequence goes on along the minus strand of CALQRA010000045.1, from coordinate 17,598 downwards.
ATCTGCTTTGGCCAGGGGCTCTCCCGACGGCTCGACGACCATGGCGCCCAGGGGGAGTCGCCGAGCCATCCCGAGCTGCTCGACTGGCTCGCCTGCCAGCTGCGGGATGGCACCGCGCAGCCTCCGGGCACCCCCTGGAACCTCCGCGCGGTTCTCCGGGAGATCGTCACCAGCCGGGCCTACCGTCAAAGCAGCACCGCACCGCGCGAGGCGATCGAGCGTGATCCGGAGAATCGGCTCCTCGCCCGGCAGAACCGGCTCCGGGTCGAGGCAGAGATGGTCCGCGACACGGCGCTGTCGGCGGCGGGATTGCTCGTGCGCACGGTGGGGGGGCCGAGCGTGAAGCCCTACCAGCCGGAGGGCTACTGGGATTATCTGAACTTCCCGCAGCGCACCTGGCAGGCCGACCAGGGGGAGAGCCTTTACCGGCGCGGCCTCTACACCCACTGGCAGCGGCAATACCTCCATCCGGCGCTGATGGTCTTCGATGCCCCGAGCCGGGAGGAATGCACGGCCCGTCGCCCCCGGTCGAATACGCCACTCCAGGCCCTCGTGCTCTTGAACGACCCGGAATATGTCGAGGCAGCGCGGGCCCTGGCGACCAAGTCGATGGCCGAGGCGGGGCCCGAGCCGCTCGCGCGGGCACGCTTCCTCCTCCGTCGCGCTGTGGGGCGGATTCCCACCGAGCAGGAAGTGGCGGTCGTCGCGGAGCTGGCGACGGCCGAACGGGCCCGGTTTGCCGCCGATCCCGGGGCGGCTGAAAAGCTCCTCTCGATCGGTGCCCACTCGGTGCCGGCGGGTCTCGATCCGATCGAGCTTGCCGCCTGGACGACCGCCGCCCGGGCCGTGCTCAACATGCAGGAAACCTACACGAGGAACTGACACCGTGAGCCCCTTCGATCCGCGATCCGGCCACCTCCCGGCAGGGCTCGACCCTGCCCGGCGTGCGTTCCTTGCCCGCGCCGCTGGCGGCCTTGGGCCTCTCGCCCTCGGCTCGCTCCTCGGGGGCCGGGGGGAGGCCAGAGCCGCCCTGCCGACCGGGGAGGATCTGGCCCAGTGGCCGGGGGTGATCCGGCCGTACCATGTGCCGCCGCGGGCGAAGCGGGTGATCTGGCTCTACATGGCCGGCGGCATGACCCACCTCGACACCTTCGACCACAAGCCGAAGCTCGCCGCCATGAATGGCGAGCCGATGCCCGAGAGCTTCACCAAGGGGCAGCAGATCGCCCAGCTGCAGGGGCAGGCGCTCAAGTGCCTCGGGCCCCAGCATGCCTTCCACAAGGTGGGAAAGAGCGGGCAGGAGATCAGCGAGATCTTCCCGGAGATCTCGGCGCGGATTGCCGACCGGATCGCGATCGTCAAGAGCCTCCACACTGAGGCGATCAACCACGATCCCGCCCACACCTTCATGAACACCGGCGCCATGGTGCCGGGGCGGCCGGCAGCAGGGAGCTGGCTATGGTATGGCCTCGGCTGCGACGCCCACGATCTCCCCGGGTTCATCGTCATGGTGAGCACGGGCAACTACGGGCAGCGGCAGCCGATCGCCGCGCGGCAGTGGCATTCGGGCCTCCTCCCCAGCCGGTTCCAGGGGGTCGAGTTCCGTTCCAAGGGAGACGCCGTCCTGTACGTCAAGCCGCCGGTGGGGCTCGACGGCCAGCGCGCGGTCGTCGACGCGGTCACGAAGCTCGACGGCCTCCACAACGAGGTCGTCGACGATCCGGAGATCGCCGCCAGGCTCGCGCAGTACGAGCTCGCCTTCCGGATGCAGTCGAGCGTGCCGGGGCTCCTCGATCTCTCCGATGAGACAGCCGAGACGTTCGAGCTCTACGGCACGAAGGGGGGCGACGGATCGTTCGCCTCCAACTGCCTTCTCGCCCGGCGCCTCGCCGAACGGGGCGTCCGTTTCATCCAGCTCTATCACCGCGACTGGGATCATCACGGCGCCGTCCAGGAGCATGTGAAGGGGACGGCGGCGGAGGTCGATCGGGGCGCCGCGGCGCTCGTCGAGGATCTGGCGCGGCGGGGGATGCTCGACGAGACGCTCGTCGTCTTCGGGACAGAGTTCGGGCGGACGCCGATGGCCCAGGGGAACGGCCGCGACCACCACATGAAGGCGTTTTCGATGTGGCTGGCCGGTGGCGGCATCAAGGGGGGGATCAGCCACGGTGCGACCGACGACCTCGGCTACGGCGTCGTCGAGAACCCCGTCACGGTCCACGACCTCCACGCTACGCTCCTCCACCTCCTCGGCATCGACCACCTCCGGCTCACGATCCGCTCCCAGGGGCGCGACTTCCGGCTCACCGACGTCCATGGCCACGTGATCGGCGATCTCCTCGCCTGACACCGGGGGCCAGAGCGGCTTGGTTCAACGCTTCCCGCCGGCGACCGAGTCGAGAAATCGGAAGACGTCGTCGAGCGCGGCCTGGACAATCACCATGTGCTCGACGTCGGGGTATTCCCGGAAGTCGACCGTGGCCCCTCCGGCTTCGAGGCGCTTGGCCAGGGCCGCCGCGCCGGGGCGGCCGAAGTCGGCGGCCCCCGCCGCGACCAACCAGGGAACCTGCTTCGCTTTCTCCCCCGCTGGCGCCGCCGCGCCACCACCCAGCGCGACCGCGGCGGCCACTGTCTCGGGATGGAGCCCCACCTGCTTCGCCACCTGCCCGGCCCCCATCGAATGGCCGACGAGGAATACGCGCGACGTGTCAATCTCGAACGAATCCCCGAGGAGCTCAAGCATCTCCTCGACGTCGAGTGCGAGGCCGAAAAGGCCCTGGCGCGGAGCGACGACGAGCCAGCCGCGCTCGATCCCGAGGGCGGCCGCGCGGCCGGCGCCGCAGGTGTCGAAGAACATGTTCTCGCTGCCGCCGGCGCCGTGGTGGAGAAAGAGCACCGGGAGGGGACCGGTGGCGTCGGCCGGCGCGCGGAGCCGCCCCGGCACCTCACCGCGGCCGGTGGAGAGCGTGAGCCATAAGTCGCCGCTCCGCGCCGCTTCCCGAATCGTGTCGGCCTGGAGTGGAGCTCCGGCCCGCAGTCCTTCGACGAAGCGGAGGAGCCGGGCGGCGGGGAAATCGGTCTCCTGCCCGCGCCCATCGGCCAGAGCTTTGAAGAGCGGGAGGAGCGCGGCGACGGTCGCGCGGACGGTCGGCGGCGTCGCTTCGGGCCAGGTATTCGCCGCGGCAGCGAGGGCGTCGAGTCGTTCGCGGAGCCGCTCGACCCGCGACAGCCCGATCCGGGCGATCTCGATCGGCTGCGGCCCGTCAACCCATTCGACGACGAGCGTCAGATCCCCTGCCGGGAGCGGGCCGGTCTGCCACTGGATCGTGCCGCCGGTCTCGGCCCAGTCGCCCAGCCGCTGGGCGCGCGTCTCCCCGGCGCCATCGACGATCGAGAGCCGCAGCCGGGCCGGTGCTCCCCCGGCGGCGTCCTGCTCCGTCTCGTAGAAAGTCGCAAACGTCACCGCGAGTGTTTCCGCCGTCGTGTCGGCCAGAACCGGTGTCGCGGTCACGGCGGTGGCGATCGCCGCGCGCTCGGTCGGATCGGGCGCCTCCCCTGAGCGGACTGTGAACCAGGCCCCGTCGAGGTGCCTGGCGGCGGCCTGAAGCTCGAGCGTGAAGAAGCTCCGCACCGCCGCTGTCATCGGCTCAACAGCAGCGGCCCGCCGCGGTGCATCAGCCTCCTGCCAGGCGATCTCGAAGCGCCGCAGCCGCTTGCCGAGCTCAGCGCGGGGCGTCTCGGCACGAGCGGAGAGGGCGATCGCGACGACGATCATGGGGGCACAGCACCACCACGATCGGAAACGGGGCGGGTTGACCATGTGAGGACACCGTGATCGGGCGTGCGGGATCGAGGCGGGGGAGCGGAGACAGTCCCCGGCCCCCCGGCTACGATGATCCCGGCCGGACCATCAGCAGACAACAGGGGGGACGATGAAGCGGACCGAAAAAGCCTGTCGGGCTCTATTCGTCGTCTGGGGCATGACGCTCGCGATGACCGGGGCGCGGGGCGACGACTTCGGGCCGCGGCAGGATCGGCTGCCGGTCGAGGCGCCGGCCGGGGCCGTTGTCGTTCTTGGGGCGGGGTTCGAGCCGCGGTTGGTGGGGATGGATGGCGGGCCGACCGACTGGCAACGCGACGGCGACGCGCTCGTCGTCACCCGCACCGAGGGGCATGCCAATCATGTCCACTCGATCGACACCTTCGAAGACGCCGATCTCCATGCCGAGTTCGTCGTTGATCCGCAGGCCCACGGCAACAGTGGCCTCTATTTTCACGGCTGGTTCGAGATGCAGATCTACGACTCGGCCGGCGTCGATCCGGTCACCGACCAGGACGAAGGAAGCCTCTACCGCTTCGCCAAGCCGCTCGTGAATGCCGCCCGCCCGGCTGGTCAGTGGCAGGTGTACGACATCCGCTACACCGCCCCGCGGCGCGCCGCCGATGGCAAGGTGATGAAGCCGGGGTCGATCATCGCCTGGCTCAACGGCCAGAAAGTCCAGGATGGCGTCGAATTCGATGAGCCGCGATCCCCCTACATCCCCTACAAATACGGCGTCACCGACCATCTGCGGGGCGTGGAGAAGACGCTCCTCGAGACCGGTCGCGGGCCGCTCTTCCTCCAGGATCACGGCAGCCCGACACGGTTCCGCAACATCTGGTTTGTGAGACGCTAACTGCCATGCCGCACGTCACGATTGTCTGGTTTCGCAACGACCTGCGCCTCGACGACCAGCCGAGCTTGCGCGCCGCGGTCGCCCGCGGGGCGATCGTGCCCCTCTTCATCCATGCCCCAGAGGAAGAGGTGCCGTGGGAGCCGGGGGCCGCGAGCCGGTGGTGGCTCCATGGGGCGCTCGAGCGCTTTGCGGCGGCGCTGGCGGAGAAGGGGGCGCCGCTCCTGATCCGGCGTGGGCCGTCGCTCGCGACGCTCCTCGCCGTGGCGCGGGAGTACGGCGCCACGCATGTCGCCTGGAACCGTCGCTACGAGCCGGCCGTGATCGGCCGCGACACGGCCATCAAGGAGGCCCTGAAGCGCGAGGGGCTCGTCGCCGAGAGCTTCAATGGCGGCCAGCTCTTCGAGCCGGTCCATGTGGCGACGAAGGAGGGGAAGCCCTATCAGGTGTTCACGCCGTTCTGGCGGGCGCTGCTTGCGCGCGACGAGCCGGCTGAGCCGGAAGCCGCGCCAGCGAAAATTCTGGCGGCCAAGCCGGTGGGCAAGACGACCAAGCCCGTGGGCAAGACGACCCAGAGCATCGCGATCGCCGCGCTGGACCTTCTCCCTGCGATCGACTGGGCGGCGGGGATGCGCGAGCGGTGGACGCCCGGCGAAGCCGCAGCCGCCGTCCGGCTCGATCGCTTCCTCGAGCACCTCGACCGCTACGACACCGATCGCGATCGGCCCGACCACGACGGCACGAGCGCCTTGAGCCCTCACCTCCACTTCGGCGAGATCTCGCCGCGGCGCGTGTGGCATGCCGTCCGCGCTGCCGTCGGCGGGCGGCCGGCGGCGCGGATCGAGCGCGGCGGCGCCGAGACCTATCTGCGGGAGCTCGGCTGGCGCGAGTTTGCCACCCATCTCCTCTACCACTTCCCCCACACCCCCCAGGAGCCGCTGCGGGGCGACTACGCCCGCTTCCCTTGGGTCGACGACCCGGCTGGCCTGCGGGCCTGGCAGCGCGGGCAGACCGGCTACCCGATCGTCGATGCCGGGATGCGGCAGCTGTGGCAGACCGGCTGGATGCACAACCGGGTGCGGATGATCGTGGCGAGTTTTCTCGTCAAGGATCTGCGCGTCAGTTGGCTCACTGGGGCGCGGTGGTTCTGGGACACGCTCGTCGATGCCAACCTCGCTGCTAACACCCTCGGCTGGCAGTGGGCCGGCGGGTGTGGCGCCGACGCCGCCCCTTACTTCCGGATCTTCAACCCGCAGACCCAGGGGGAGCGCTTCGATCCCGACGGAGCCTATGTGCGGACGTTTGTCCCCGAACTCAAAGGTCTGCCCGCCGCCGACATCCACGCCCCCGGGGATGCCGACACGACGACGCTTGCCCGGGCCGGGATCAAGCTCGGCTCGACGTATCCGGAGCAGATCGTCAACCACGCCGAGGCGCGCGTCCTTGCCCTAGCCGCCCTGAAAATCGTCACGGCCGGCAAGGAAAAGCCCGACAAGCCGCGGGGCCGCTGACACGTCGCGCCGCTGACGAGGAGGAGGATTCCGACGCCGGCCACGTGGCCTCCTGGAAGGCGCTGACTCGACTGCTGTCGTTTGCCCGGCCTGGCCGCCGCGGGAGACCGGAATGTCGGCGCGACGTGCCGGGTGGGCGTGCCCTTGTCCGCTCAAGGTGGATACGGCATAATGCCGTATCATAAAAGAGGCTCTGCCCCATCTCACCCTCCAGAAAGGTCTCGGCGATGAGCGCCGTCCGCTACAGCAAGATCACGATCCGGCAGCCGCAACCGTTGAAGACAAAGATTGCTCGGGCGGCTGCGCTGCGGGGGATGACCGTCACAAGTTTCATCAACGGCATCCTCGAGATTGCTGCCGACCGCACGATCGACCGGATTGCGACCCGCGAACTGTCCGACCGCGATAGCGACATCCTTCTGGGCATGCTGCGGAAGCCTCCAGCCCCGAATACGGCGTTGAAGAAGGCTGCGAAGCGTCTGCGGGCAATGGATCGTGAATGAGCCGCTCCGGCTGGAGCCGTTCGACAAGAGGAAACACGACCGGAGCCAGTTCGACTGCGGGGTTGCTGAGCTCAATGCGTATCTCCGCACGAGTCTTGGGCAACACGGCCGCAGGGATTTGACTCGCGGATACGTTCTCGCGACGGACAGCGGCACGGTTGCTGGCTTCTTCACACTCGCCGCAGGCAGACTGCAGGTCAGCGTGCTACCCGAGCCGGGACGACTTCCCGCCAGGATGCCGCTGCCAACCACGCTTTTGGGACGGCTGGCAGTCGATCGCGGCTGGCAAGGGCAAGGGATCGGCGGCGGACTGCTCGTTCACGCCCTACGCATTGCCGTGACCGGAGCCGACACGATTGCTGCCGCTGTGATCGAGGTCGATGCAAAGGACGATGCGGCGAGAACGTTCTACGGGCATTTTGGCTTCCGTAGCCTCAAGGACGACCTCTTGCACATGGTTTTGCCGATGGAGACGGCTCGAAGACTCGTTCAATCGACGTAGCCGAACCTCATGAGGCTCACTTCTCGAGCTCGGCGATCGCCGTCCGCACCTTGTCCATCGTTGTCTTCTGCTGGGCCGGATCGGAGACCTTGTTGGCCGCCTTGTCGGCCTCCTGGAGGAGGGCGAGGGCCTGCTTCTTGTCGCCGCAGGCTGCGGTCGCGTTGGCCACGGCGAGGAGCGCGTAGGCCCGCCCTTCGGCCCGGTCGATCGATTTGGCGGCGGCAGCGGCCTCGGCTAGGAGCGCCTTGGCCTCGTCCTTCTTCCCCGTCTCGGAGCGGACGCTGGCGGCGGCGGCGAGTCCCTCGGCCTTGGCCCGTGGCTCCTCGAGGGCCTTGGCACTCTCTTCGAGCTTGTCGACCAGCGTCGCGGCCGTCTCGGCCTGACCGGCGCGGGTGCACCCCAGCGCCACCGCGGCGAGCGCTTCGGAGCGAAACCGTTCCTCGACCGAGTCGGCCATCGCGATCGCCTGGGTGAGCAGATCCTTGGCGAGTGCGGCATCGCCGATCCCCTTCCCCTTCTCTCCCGCCACCGCGCCGGCATCGGCGAGGATCTTCGTGCGGCGGACCGCGTCGGCGACCCCCGCGGAGAGTTCGGCGGCCCGCAGGATCGCTTCCTTCGCCGGCTTCTTGTCGCCGAGCTCGGCGAGGAACCCGCCGACATCGACCAGCCGAGGGGCGAAGGTGTTGGCATCGCCATCCCCCTTGAGACGATCAAAGGCGATGCGCGCCGAATCACGGGCCCCGGTGGTGTCGCCGGAGGCGAGTTGGGCCCGGGCCGCGCGGAGGTAGCCGGCCGACTGCTTTTCGGGGGTCGGTTCCTTCTCCGCCTTCTCGAGGCGTTGTTGGACGGTCATCCCCCCCCCCTTCTTCGCGCTCTTCGTGCCGCACCCGGCAACGAGGGAGACGACGACGACGATGAACAGGAGCCGGGAAAACGAGGCAGGCATGGGGTGCTCCGTGGGCAATTCAAACGCGAATCAAAACTTGAGCCGGGCGCGGGTGAGGCGGGCGTGGGTCTCGGCCATGAGGTCGTCCTCGGTCTCCTCGTCGGCGGCTTCGTAGGTGACGCTGAAACGGAGGTAGGCGCCGCAGTCGTCCCACGGCACGGTCGACATCGAGAGATCGTGGATCAGAAACTGGCTTGCCTCTTGGGCGCTGACAAACGTCCTGTCGCCCGCCCCCTGCGGCGACTTCGTGTAGAGGAAGTAGGTGCCGCCGGGAACCTGGCAATCGAAGCCCACGGAGCGGAGCACGCTGACGAGCTTCTCGAGGCGGCGCCGGTATTTTTCGCGCACCTGCCGGGGGATGGCCGGGTCGGAAAGCGCCGCGGCGGCCGCCTTCTGGATCGCCATGAACTGCCCCGAATCGCAGTTGTCTTTGACGTCGGCGAAGGCGCGGACGATCCGCTCGTGGCCGCACACCCAGCCGAGCCGCCAGCCGATCATGTGGAAGCCCTTCGACATCGAGTGGACCTCGACCCCCACTTCCTTCGCCCCGTCGACCGACAGGAACGACAGCGGCTCCTGATCGTAGGAGAGCATGATGTGGGCCGCGTCCTGGATGACGATTACCCGGTGCTTGTGGGCCCATTCGACGACGCGGGCATAGAAATCGCGGGTCGCCGCCTTGCCGGTGGGGCTGTTGGGATAGCAGAGGACGAGAAGCTTCGTGCGGGCGAGGATGTCGGCCGGGATGCCGTCGAGGTCCGGGTAGAAGTCGTTCTCGGCCACCAGCGGAAGCCGGTGGACCGTGCCGCCGAACCAGCGCGTGGCCGTGCCAGCGACCGGATAGCCGGGAACGGTCATGAGCGTGACGTCACCCGGGTCGATGAAGGCCGCGGGGAGCATCGAGTAGGCGGTCTTCGAGCCGATGCAATGGTTGACTTCGGTGACGGGGTCGAGCGTGACGCCAAACTCCCGCTGCATGAAGGCGGCGACGGCCTCCTTGTACTCCGCGATGCCGTTGTCGGCGTAGCCGCGGTTCTCGGGGCGGTCGATCTCCTTGTGCATCACCGCTCGGACAGCTTCAGGGGCCATCTCGTCGTTCTCGCCGATCCCGAAGTCGAGCATCCGCCGTTCCGGATGGTCGGCGATGGCCTGGCGCTTGGCCCGCTTGATGAGCTCGAACTTGTAGATCTCGTTCCCCTTGCCGTACTCGGCCCCGCCGATGCGGGCGGCGAAACGGTCCTGGAACCAGGGATCCTGCGGGATGGTGGAGGCGGTGGTGCTGGCCATGGATGGGGTTGGTTGGAGCGGGGGTCGGGGCGGGAAAGGAGGGTGAGTATAGGGGATCGTTGTCCGGACGAGCGGCTGCGGCCAAGCCTTCCCCAGCGCGGATCCCCGCTCCTGCCTGGCCGACGGAGGCCCCTTCAAAGAGGGGTTGGTCGGGGGCGGTTTGTGCGCCGGCCAGGGGCTGGAAACCGGTGTCTGACGGCCGCGCAGGGCGTTATTTGATTCCGTCCCGTCCCCTGGGTTGATTGGAGGGGCACCCTTTTCCTCACACCCAGCGGCGATCATGCACCCCAGCACACAGGGACCACGGGTTTTCGGACCGTTCGACGGCGATTTCGATCCCTTCGAGGACGACATCGACGCCACCGTACTGATCCCTCTCGAACGCCGTCCGCTCAAGCGTCCTTCAGCGCTCGGCCGGCGCTGAATCCCCGGCCCGGCCGGGGCTGCCCGGCGGGGGCAGTCCGGCCGCGTGCGACGATCAGGTCTGTCCCACGGCCCCGGCCAGGCAGAAGGCCAGCGCCCCGAGGAAAACCGCCAGGATCGTCCAGAACGACACCCGGTCGAAGCGGCGCGAGAGCCGCTCGTTGCCGAGCGTCTCGTAGATCCAAAGCGAGATCGTTGACTGCGTGAGGGAGACGAGGATCGTCCCGATCCCGAGGAGGTTGATCGCGTCGGCCAGGGAGAACTCGCTCCCCTCCGGCACGTAGGTCCCGACGAGGTAGGAATTGGCCACGGAGGCGAACAGGCCCCCAACCCCGAGCCCAAAGCGGGGGTCGACGTGGGTCGGCTTGATGAAGCAGGCCAGGAGCGCCACCGCCACCGAGATCAGCAGCGCCTGAAACATCTTCATCATCAGCCCCCAGCCTTGGCGGTCGATGACGATCGCGAACCGGGGCTGCGACCAGGTGCCGCGCTCGTCGGGGGCGACCCCCGGGATCCCCCGGCTGGTCTGGTAGCTGTGAGGCATCTCCACGGCGTGGGAGCGGAGGATTCGGTAGCCGGTCATCGCCACCCGGGCGCTGACGGCGCTGGCCGCCTCGTCGGGGACGAAGAGGAGCTCCTCACGGGGGTGGGCCGAGTTCTCGAACGCCGCCAGGAGGAGATGACTGTCGAGGGGGAAATTCACGATCTGGAAGATCTTCGTGGAGGAGAGGGAGAGGCGCTGGAGGATGAAATGCTCGCCGCCATCGTGGATCTCGCGGAGAACCTTGCGGTCGGTGATCATGCCGTTGACGGCGATGAGGTGGTCGAAGGGGTCGAAGTCGTCGCCGCCGGGTGCGGCCGGGTCGTCCTGCCAGCGGCACCAGACGTCGATCACACACTTCCACTGGCTGTCGTGGAGCGAGACTTCTTCCATCGTTTCCAGTTAGAAGCCGATCGACACCCGGCGGGCCCCGGCGGTGTCGACCACCTCGGCAGGCGGCATGCCGGGATCGGGGGTGTTCGGATTGAGCGTCGCCTCCCAGGCGTGCTTTTCGAAGCGCCGCGACGCCCGCTGCTGCCAGCCGATGACGAGCGTCGGGAGAAGAAAGAGCACGACCAGAAAACCGACCCAGGCCGAAAGCCAGTCGCGCGGGAAGGGCCAGGGACGGCGGTGGGGGGACCGTGTCGGGGTCATGGTGGGGATCCAGGTGGCGTCTGTGGGGAAGCTCCCCCCTCTGCCTTGGCCAGTGCCAACTCCGCCCGGGCCTCCACGGAGGCGGGCATGTAGGCCACCGCCGCTTCCAACGCTGCCACGGCGGCGGGGGGGTCGAAGGTGCCCAGGGAGCGTCCCAGTTCGAGCCAGGCCGGGCCATACCCGCGCTCGATCGCCAGAACCTCCCGAAAAACCCCGGCCGCGTCGGCATGGCGCCCCTGGAGGGCGAGGGCACGGCCGAGCTGGAAGCGGATCTCCACCCCCTTGGGGTCGAACTCGACACCCCGGCGGAAGGCCTTCTCGGCGGCGACCGCGTCCCCTTTCTGGAGTTGGAGGCGCCCTTCCACGAACAGGTAGATCTCCGGGTGCTCGCGCTCGATGCGGAGCGTGAGCGCGTCGGCTTCGGCCAGCGCCCCGGCCTGCTCCATCTGCGACACGAGCTTGATCCGGCTCCGCTTCCCCATCCGTCGCAGCGGCAGCTCCGCGGCGAGTGGATCCTCGGGCCAGGGGAGGTCGGCGGGGAGATTGGCCGCGGCGGCGAGGTGGGCTGCGGCGGCGGCGCGGTCCCCCTCCCGGGTGGCCACCTGGGCGGCAAACAGCCGGGCAGCGCGGCGCGTGGAGGGGTGATCGAGCGCCGCAGCGAGGGTGGCCAAGGGGGCGTCGGCAGCGCCGGAGGCGAGGAGGAGACGGGCCAGCCCGAGGCGGGCCCGGGCATGATCGGGGGAGAGAACCAGGAGGGCCTCGTAGTCGGTCCGGGCCTCCGCGCCGCGGCCGAGCGTCACCAGCCACTCCGCGCGGAGGAGGCGCGGCCAAACGGCCTTCGGGTCGCGGCGGATCGCCTCTTCCACGAGCGTCACCCCTTCCGCCGGGGAGAGATGGGAGCTGGCTGCGGCAGCGAAGAAGGGCCACCGCCAGGTGCGGTCGTCGAGGGTGGTGGCCCGACGAAAACAGGCCACCGCCTCCCGGCCGTACGACTGCGCGTAAAGCACCAGCCCCAGATTCCCCCACGCCTCCGCCGATCCCGGCGTCATCCGCACGCGGGCCTCGGCGTCATCGATCGCCAGCACGACGAGCGGATCAACGCCGGCTAGATCGGGGCGGGGAATGGTTGGATCATGGAGCCAGATCGATCCGGCCGTCGCCGCGGCGACGAGCAACCCACAGGCCGCCAGCTGCAGCCACCAGGGGAGAGCCTGAAACCATTTCAAAAGGGAAGGGGCGGGCCGATCGGGCGCCGGCGCACCCGCAGGGGGGCCGGAGGCTCTCGGGGGGGAATCGAGGCGGGGGCGTTTTCGGCTCATGGGGCCGTCCCCTCCCCGCGACGGACCTTGATCGCCCGGTCGGCGCTCCCGCCGGGGAACCGCTCGCGCATCCCGTCGGGCCAGCGGACGTCGACGGCGTCGACCATTTCCGCGTCACCGATCCCGAAGTGGGCGCGGGGGTCATGGCTGCTCAAGTAGCTCGAGCCGGGCTGGAGGTGACGCTGCCATGACCGGCCGCCGGCGGTCACGGTGACGACGGCGCCGATCGCGTCGCGCGACAGCGCCGGATCGAGAGCGCGGACGGTGAGCCAGTGCCCGCGTCGCGGGGCGACATTCTCGAGGAGGAGCACGCGCCCGGCGGTGGTCCCGGCGACGAGATCAACGTCGCCGTCGTTGTCGAGGTCGCCTGCGCAGAGCGGACGGGCTACGTTGGCCTTCCCACAGAAGGCCCGATTGTCGGCCGCGATCGACCGAAACCTCCCCGCGCCGTCGTTCTCCAGCAGCGCGTTGGTCTGGGCATAGCGGCGCCAGAACGGGGGGACGGCGCCGGGGGGCGCGGGGGGGCCGGCAAAGACGCGGCCGTTGACCCAGGCGAGATCGAGGTCGCCGTCGAGATCGAAGTCGGCGAGCACCGTCCCGAAGCCGGTCGATCGCTCGGCGCCGGTGAGCCCTGCCGCGGCGCTCTGGTCGAGAAACGATCCCCGCGGGCCCTGCTTCCAGAGCGTGTGGGTTTCCATCTCGAGGTGGGTCACGAACAGGTCGGAGAGGCCATCGCCGTCGACGTCTCCCCAGGCCACCCCCATGTTCGCGGCGGTCGCCCCGATCACCGTCAGGGCGACGCCCCGCACCACCGCCTCGTCGACGAACGTGCCGTCGTGCCGGTTGATCCACAGCCGGTTCGGTTGCTGGTCGTTGGCCACGAAGATGTCGTCCCAGCCATCGCCGTCGAAATCGGCGCAGAGGACGCCGAGGCCGGCGCCGGGGAGCGCCGCCAGGCCGCTTGCGGCGCTGACGTCCTCGAAGCGCGGGGAGGCGCCTCGGCCGGTGTTGCGGAAGAGCGTGGCCGGTGCCGACGGGAACTCCGCCGGAGCGCAGAAATCGCGTGTGCCGTCCTGGGCGTAGCAGATCGAGCCGGCGTTATAGACGACATAGTTGACGACGACGAGATCGAGCCAGCCGTCGCGGTCGTAATCGACGAGGCTCGCCGAGCTCCCCCAGCCCCGGCCGGCCAGGCCGCTCTCCACCGTGGCGTCGTGGAATCTCCCGCCGCCGTCGTTGATAAACAGGCGCAAGCCCCCGTATTCACTCACGAACAGATCGGGGAGGCCGTCGTTGGTGACATCCCCGACGGCGACCCCTGAGCCGAAGCCGGCGACATCGACCCCGGAGCCGGCCGAGACGTCGCGGAACCTTCCATCCGCCTCCTGGCGCAGAAGTCGATTGACCGCCGTCGAGGCCGGTCCGGCGCCGTTGAGGAGGTAGAGATCGAGCCTGCCATCCTGGTCGAAGTCGATCAGCGCCGCGCCGTTCCCCATGCTCTGCGGCATGAAGAACGACCCTTCAGGACCGGGATCATTGACGGCATCGAGCCCCGCCGCGGCGGCCCGTTCGACAAACCACGGCGCGGCAGACGCGTCGGCGCGCCCCTCTGGGGCCGCCCCGCGCCCGGCGCAACCGGGAAGGACAACTGCCACCAAGAGCACGACGATGAGCGTGAGCGGGGCGCGTCGCATGGCTTCGGGACGGTAGCGCGGAGGCGTCGAGGCACCGTGCCCCCTGCCCCTCCGAGGCGTTCCAATCGTACTGCACGCCCGGGTGGGATGCCGCAGCGCTCGACCGCAGCTTCGGCCGCGCCGGGGCTTTGACGGCGCCGTTCCCGCAGGGTCAGTCGGCTGTTGGCCAATGGGCGACCGCGTCGGGCTTCGTGGCGACGAGGATCGCGCGGATCGCCCGCCGGTCGTCGGCCGAGAGATGGGCGAAGCGTGGGCCGGGGTCGGCCGCCGTAAGAACCGCATCCATTCGGGCCCAGAACCGGGCCCGCAGTTCGGCGGGGAGGGGGTCGAAGCTCGGGGAATAGACGAGAAAGCTGCAGGGATGGCGGAACAGGCGACGCTCGAGATCGAACTGCCGCAGCGATCGCCCCGCTCCGTCGGTCGGCCCGCGGGCGGCGAAGTCGGTCGCGAAGGTCGTCGTCCCCGCGATCGGCCCGGCCAGCGGCGCCTCGTCGCAGAACAGAAAACATTCCACCAGCGCCTTGGCGGCGCCATCGAGGACGGTGTTCGTGCTCGGCCACCGGTAGTCGGGGGGTTGCTTGAGATCCCGGTTCAAAGCCGCCTCGCGGTGGAGGGCGGCGCGGACGTCGAATGAGGCCCGCGTCAGCGCGTTGTGGGCGGCCGCCTGGTGGACGAACACGGAGAGCGCCACCAGGTCGCTCTGGCCGGTGAGGTAGCCTTTGGTGCCGAAGCGGTCGCCGAGATCGGTGACGTTGAGGCCGGTGGGATCGGCGTCGGCAGCGGTCGCCGGGCGGGCGTCGAAGGTGAGGTTGCCGAGGTGTCGCTGGTCGCCGTGACGGCCAGTCACGTACCAGCCCCCCCAGCGGTCGGCGAGAGGGGTCGAATCGTCGACCCGGTGCGACCCGGCGGAGAAGATCGGCTGGCCGCTGCGGGAGGGATAAACGGAGCGGACGATATGCCCGGGCACGCCCCGCGTCTGCGAGCCGCCGTGGCAGAGGAGGCAGTCTTCGGTGCGGCGCTCGAAGCGCGGATGGTCGCCCGGCACCTGCTCCAGGCTGTAGAAGACCGTCCCTAAGGCGGGATCGGCGACCGACACCTCGACCACTTCCCCGGCCCGGACGTAGCCGATGTACACGTCGTCATTAAAATAGAGCGCGCGGGGGTTGCGGGGGCTGATCCGCGTCTGCTGGAGGCTCGTCTTGGAGAAGACGAGCGTCTGGCTCGAGGTTGGCACCTCGAGCGCAGCAAGGACACCCCCCAGCCAGCCGACCGAGTCGTCCCAGGCGAGGGTCGTCTCCCCGGCATCGAGGCGGGCCTGGAGTCGGGAGACGGGGTTGTCGGGGGTCGAGGCGGAATAGCGGATCGGTGCGAGCTCGAAGTCGTCCTCCGCCACGGCGCTGGTCGCCAGCAGTGCCAGAGCGAGCACGATGACCGTGATCAGCGGGTTTTTCCCGGTCGGCCCCCCGGGAAGGCGCACAGCGGCACGCTCGAGGAGGGTTCGGCAAGGACCTCGGCCAGCGTCGTCGTCGAGAAGGCCTCCTCCATGGCGGCCAGGGCGTTGTCGAGACGGCGGTGGAGGGGGCAGAGATTCGTGCCGTGGCTCGCCAGGCCGAGGGGGCAGGTGGTGATCCGCTGGATCGGATCGACCGCCTGGACGATCTCGAGGAGCGGCAAGTCGCGTGGTGGACGGGCGAGCGTGAAGCCCCCCCCTACCCCGCGCCGACTCTTGACGACTCCTCCCCGCACGAGGGCCTGCATCACCTTCGCGAGATACGCCACCGGCACAAGCGTCGCCTCCGCGATCTGGTCGACGGTGCGCGGTTCGTCCGGCGACGTGGCCAGGTAGGTCGCGGCGCGGAGGGCATATTCCACGGTCTGTGACAGCATCGACGTCTCGGAAAGAAAGAAGAGAAATGGGCATGCTGGAGGCTCCCCATCGCCTGGCCGAGGGGAGAGGGCTCCCTCCCACCCAACAAAGAGGATGAACTCATCCATTATTGTCGGCAGGGCCCCTCGATGCAATCGAGGGAATGGGCCGCAGCGCCGGCCCTGGCTCGCCGGGGGGGACGCCGTGCGCCGGCTGCGCCCGGGGGTTCCATCCCGCTTCAGAAAAGCTCCTCGCCAAGGGTATATTTCCGCACCGCGTCGCGGTCGAGTGTGAGGCCGAGGCCGGGGCCGGCGGGGATGGGGAGCATGCCGTCGGCGTCGAGCTTCCAGCCCCCCTGCGTGATCTCGTCGATGAACGGCGAGCCGGTGAGGTATTCGACGAGGTCGGTGTCGGGGAAGGCGCTGGCGAGTTGGAGATCGGCCGCCAGGCCGACCGCGGTGTTCCAGCCGTGGGGAATGAACTTCACGCCATGATCCCAGGCCATCCGGGCGATGTGCGCTTCCTCGCTGATCCCGCCGACTTTCGTGACGTCGGGCTGAACGATGTCGAAGGCCCGCGCGGCGAGGAACGGCAGAAACGCCTGCCTGCGCGTGAGGACCTCGCCGCCGGCGATCGGCACCGGCGAGTGCTCGCGGAGGAGAACGAAGTCGTCGAGCGCATCGGGCCGCAGCGCCTCCTCGAACCAGTCGACCGAATAGTCGGCGAGCATCCGCGCGGCGTTGATCGCCCACTTGTAGCCGTTGGCCCAGTGGGCATCGCTCCCGCCGGCATCAACCATCAGCTTGCAGTCGGGGCCGACCGCCTCGCGCGCCGCGCGCACGATGTGCTCGTCCATTGTCCGGCTGACGCGCCCGAACGGCCCCCAGCCGATCTTGAAGGCCCGGAAGCCCTCGGCCTTCACCGCCAGGAGCCGCTCGCGCATCCGCGCCGGTTCCTCCATCAAGAGCGACGCATAAGGGGCGACGCGTTCCCGGTAGCGGCCCCCCAGCAGCCTCCCCACCGGCTGCCCTGTCGCCTGACCAAAGAGATCCCACAGGGCGATGTCGATCCCGCTGATGGCATGCGTGAGCGAGCCGCCGCGGCCGGTCCAGAAGGTGTTTTGGTGGAGCTTTTCGGTGACGCGCTGCGGCTCGAGGGCGGTCTCGCCGCGCCACAGCGGCTCGAGCAGCGCGATCGCCGCGCGCACGACATCGTCGTTGGTGAACACGCTCCCCAGGCCGAATTGACCTGAGTCGGTGTGGAGGACGACGAGCGTGTGGACGCAGTCCTCCGGCTTGAGCTCCACGCTCCAGCCCCCCTCGGGTGTGGCCCCGCGGAGGCCGGCACAGCGGATGTCGCGGATCTTCATCGGGTCGGGCTCCGGGTTCAGGATCGGGTGAAAAGGGTTGCGGTCGGAGTGAAGGGGACGAGTGCGTCGAGCGGGAAGATCGGCCGCGGGCAGCGGGTGTGGCCGAGCGATTTCAGATTGGCGCTCGACGAGCCGGGGGCGTCGATGTTGATCATCCGCGCACACCACTCGGCATACATATGGTGCTGGCAGTGGGGCGACTTGATGACGACACAGTCATAACGGCGCGGGTCTTGGCCGTGAGCGAGAAAGTACGAGCGGTCGTAGAGACTTACCGCCCGGCTCCCCACCACCCACGTGACATTCCCT
>CALQRA010000044.1 GCA_943332855.1 Candidatus Kuenenia stuttgartensis | reverse complement strand
CAACCGCCACGCTCGGGCGGAAGAGCCCGACGTCGATGACGACTGGGGCGCTCGTGGCCGTCGCTCGCTGCGCCGGCCCAGTCACCGCATCGGCGCCAGCCGAACCGCTGCGTTCGAGTCTTGCCCGTTCGAGCCTCACCCGTTCGAGCCTCACCTGGAGCGCCGTCACGCCATGCCCCGCGGCGGAAAGGGGCCGGATACACGCTTCGAGGAGCGGGCGGAGGCATTGGGCAAACTGCTCCTCCGAGGTGCCGCGAAGCGCCAGGGGGAAATCGAAGGCGTGGCTGGCCTGCGGCAGCTCCCCCCCCGGCAACGGCTCGAGCGGCTCGGCCCGCTCTCCCGTGAACTCCGCCAGCCGGCGCACGAGCAACGGGCCGAAGCGCGACGCCAGGCTCTTGCGCGGCAGCCGCATCACCCCACCGATCGAATCGATCCCCACTTCGCAGAGCTTCTGGAGCGTGCCGCCATCCAACCGCAGCCCCGTGGCCGGCAACGCATCGATCAGGCCCTGCGGGGGTCGGCCCGCGACATCCTGCGGTCGCCCCGCGACATCCTGCGTCGCCTGCCCCGCAGTGGGCGCCTCCGCCGGCGATCGCGCCGGGGGGAGCCGATGCCCTCCCGGCGCCACCACCACGCTTTGCCGCCGGCCGCGTGGCGCCGGCTCGCCGGCCAGTGCCGCCAGCCGATCGGTGTGGTGGGCGGCGGCCCAGGCAGCTCCGGGGGTGTCGGCGATCGCCCCGCGGGCATGGAGGCCGCGCGCGGCGAGCGTCCATACGGCCGTGCGCGCAAGTCTCTCTTCGCCACCGAAAAAGCCTGCCGTGGCCGTGACATCGAGATGGAGGCACTCCGGCCGTTGGCACGGGTCTGAGCCGCTTCCCTCCACCGCCACCGCCGGTGTGAAGCGCCGACACCAGCGGGCGATCTCGAGCAGTGCATCGAGGTCGGCCACCGGATCGTCATGATCGATCCAGGCCTGGCGACAGGCGTGTGGGCCATGGACGAGCGCCACCGCCGCCATCGCCTCGGCCAGGGGCATGCCAGCCCGGATCGCCACTCCATCGCCGGCCGTTGCTCGCCCGGCTGTTGCTGGCCCGGCTGTCACGCGCCCGGCCCTCTTCCCCCCGACCTCCGGCGCTGCCGGACGACGGGGAATGGCCCAGGCCACCACCGTCATCGCGCCTTGCGGCTGACGCTGGCAGACGAACACCGGCCCATGGCGCAGCTCGGCGTTGCTGCTCAACCGCCGCTGCACCGGCCAGCGCGGCAGCCAGAGGGTCAGGATGCGCGGCACGACAGCCCTCCCCCCCCACTGGCATCAGGGAGCACACCCGGCGACCAGAGCCGACCGGCCGGCGCGGCGCCGCTGCGTGGGCCAGCCCTGCGGAGGGTGGAAGTGGCGTCGCCGATCGCTTCGCGGCCGGTGGCCAGGTCAATCGCGATCTCCACCGTGGGCACATCGGGGGGCTGTTCACACGCCCACGGCCCCTCCTGGAGCGACAGCCGCAGCCGCCGGACCGCGAGCGAGCCGACAAGGGGCGCCCAGGCATGCGACCAGGGGACATCATCGCGTGCCCGCCAGCGCCCAAGCGACGGGACAGCCGCCACGTTGATCCGGGCCTCGGCCCACGACGGCTCACGCCGGGCCCCCACCGGCCTCACCAAAAATCCCACCGTGCCGCTGCCGCGGGCCGCCAGTTGCCAGCGCCGCAGGGCCGTGGTGGAAACGCGCTGCGGCCAGGCGAGCACGGCCGTCACGCCGGGGCAGCGCAGCGCCTGATCGATCGCCCAGATTTCGTCCTCGTCGCGCGACGGCCGGACGACGACGATCGCCCCAACGGCGGCCCTCCCGGCTTTCGGCTTCCCCGCCGGCGCCCCTTCGAGCCACGGCATCACCGCCGGCGGATGAAACCGCCCCGGGCGATCGATCACGAGGATCGGCCCGGCGGCCCCCTCGGGCCGTGCCACGCGCAGTCTCCCGGCGACCGCGAAGGCGAGCGTCGCCGCTCC
This sequence comes from Candidatus Kuenenia stuttgartensis, assembly GCA_943332855.1. Classification (GTDB taxonomy): domain Bacteria; phylum Planctomycetota; class Planctomycetia; order Pirellulales; family UBA1268; genus QWOP01. The sequence goes on along the minus strand of CALQRA010000044.1, from coordinate 23,710 downwards.
CGACGCCGGCCCACCGATCCATTCGATCAGGCTGCCGCTGCCGATCCCGCCGGCCGGCAGGAGCCGATCGATCCCCCGGAAGCCGCTCGGGAAGATCGCCCGCGGCGCGCTTGCCTCGGCGTCGGCAGGCTCGAGGCAGGTCCAGACGCTTGGGCCGAACTGGCTGGAAAATTGGCTGCCGAATTGGCCTCCAGCCCCCCCTCCGGCCCGGCTCACAACGCCCCGGGCCACGAGATCAGCCAGGCTGCCGGAGGTCGTCTCGGAGGTTGTCGTGTCGTCGGCCACTGGTCCCGCCTCCCTCAAAATATGAACGTGCGTACAGTACCCATCGGCAAGCCGACCGTCAACGCTCCATTCGGGAAAAGTTGGCGCGGCGCATGGTCGAGCCGATGCAGCCTGTCCACCGGGCAGCTCGATGTCAGCGTGCCCCACGAGCGTCACCGCTGATCTCAAAGATCGTGGATGAGGTGGCTCGCCCCGGTCCTGCCACGATTCACGATGCCGCCCAGACGGCCACGCGGGCCTTGCGGGCAGCCGCAAGGAGCGCGTCATCCTTGCTCACCAGCGCAAGTCCACGGCGACCGGTCCATCTTCGATCGCCGACCGGACGTCGGCATCCGAGAGCATTGCCCCCTTCGATCGCCGACCGATGACCTTCTGCAGGTCGAGCAGCGCCGCCACAGCCCGCCTCCCCTCAGCACCACCGGCCATCCCCTCCGGCACGATCCTGGCCACCGGCTTGTCGTGGCGGGTGATGACAACTTCTTCCCCGCGTGCCACGCGTTTGAGCAAGGCACCGAAGCGAGTCTTGGCGTCGAACGCGGAAATACTGGCCACGGTGCTCTCCTCCGCTCCCCCGGAATGACGATCCACTGCCCAATTTTCCACGATGCATGCCGGCCGTCAACGCGTCGATCGGGCTCGTTCCGTAGCGCCGTTGGGCCTGCCACCGCCCCAGGCAATAGAACACCCGTACAGTACTCATCGGCAAGGCGACCGTCAACGCTTCATTCGGGAAAGTTTTTTCACGACGGTGCAGCGCCGAGTCACGGCCGACAGGCCGCACATTCCAGGAAGGGGACCGCCATGAGCGAGGGCAGACGCGAGGCTGCGTGCCGCTCTTGTGGCCTTCGGATTCCAGGCAAAGACCGTTCAACGTTCTTACCAGTGCCTGGGGCGTCGGCCTGTTTACCAGGATGCTCGACACCTTTCCTGGCCTCGACGCCTCCAGGCATGCGGCGATCAACCGGGGCTCGGCCGAGCCGCTCTTTCCCAGGCTTGCGATGGAAACGACGGCGATGGGCGTGCCGGGGATTGACTCCCAAGAACGATTTGCTATTAAGAAAAAAAAGTGGGGGGGAGATCCACCCTCTTGAGTCGCATGTCGTTGTCGTGACCACACCGAGCGAGGAGCTCATGAACATCTGTCGCCGGCTCTTGTGGGCTGTTGTGTGGACCGTGGTTCCTCAAGCGGCCGCAGCTTGGCTGGCGACCACGCCGGCCTTGGCTGGCATCACCTACGACATGGTGAACGTCGGCAATCCGGGGAACGCCAACGACACGACCGGCTACGGCGCCGTGAATTATCTCTACTCGATCGGCAAGTACGACGTCACGATCGGGCAGTACACGGCATTTCTCAACGCCGTGGCGGCAACCGATACCTACGCCCTCTACAACGCGTCGATGGCGACCGACCTCAACGTCGCCGGGATTTCGCGGTCTGGCTCGTCCGGGTCGTTCCGCTACAGTGTGATCACCGACGGCGGAAGCAGTGCCAACCGCCCGATCACGTATGTCCATTGGCTCAACGCGGCACGCTTTGCCAACTGGATGTCGAACGGCCAGCCGACCGGCGCACAGAGCAGCACGACGACCGAAAACGGAGCCTATGACCTGACTCACGGGTCATACGCCAAGAACAGCACCAACCCAAATACCGGCGCCGCACCGACTTTCTTCGTCCCAACCGAGAACGAGTGGTACAAGGCGGCCTACTACTCGCCGATCAAGGGGGGCGTCGGATCACCGGGCTACTGGAGTTTTGCCACGCAGAGCAACTCGGCGCCGGGGAATCAGGTCGGCGGCACTGCCAATCAGGCGAACTACGCCACAGGCTCTGGCTATAGCGTGACCCAATCGCCGACCTTTTCGGCAAGCCAGAACTATCTGACCGATGTCGGCGCCTTCTCCGGGAGCGCGAGCTACTACGGCACGTTCGATCAATCGGGCAATGTCGCGCAGTGGAACGATCTCTCCGGTGCCGGCAATATCAAGGGTTTTCGAGGTGGATCGTGGAACAACAATTCCAGCGGGCTGTTGTCTTCCAGCGTTCGGGAAGCGGGGATATACGTTGGGTCCGGTGATGGGACGGCAAGGGTCGGCATTCGCCTCGCCGGCCAGTACATCGCGCCGGTTCCTGAAATCGACACCAACGGTCTGACGCACGTCATTGCCCTGCTTGCCGGTGCGCTCGGCTTCCTCGAACGCCGCCGGCTGCGCCGCTGCCATCCATCGATGGGATGATGTTCGCCGCTGGCGATTTTGCCGTTGGCAAACCCGCGCCAAGCTGTGCCACAATTGGCCCATTCCCACCGGAGGGCCGCTGGCCTTGATCCACGCTTTGATCCAAGTCTTGATCCTCGCGCTCACCACCGATCGACCGCCGGCGCGCCGCCGGCTTTCCGGGCGCGGCCTGCTCATGGCGTGGGGCACGTTCCCCGTCGCCCTCCTCGTCATGATCACCGCGATCGCGGTGGGCCTCAGGCAAGCGTCCCTGACGGCCGCACAGCCGGATGCGAGGCCCGCTGTGAAGCCTGACCCACAGGCCGCCGCCGCTGCCTTCGCCGCATTCTCCCGCGACGATTCACCGCTGATCCGCGACCGGCTCGAAGCGACCGACCGCGAATACCGACAGATCGAGCCGTCGCTCTGGCTCCTCGCCACGCGCCACGCCGCGGCGCTTGCGCCCCTCGAGCCAACCGACCGGATCGAGACGCTCGCCCGCCTTGCCGACTTCATCCTCAGGATGCGCGACAAACATGCCGCGGACGTTGTCGTTGGTGAAGGGCGGAGGGTCATCGGCCTCCTCGATCCCGACCGCGGCCTCGACCCGAAGGAGATCACGACGATCGCCGCGGCCTACGACGCCGAGGCGACGGTCTGGAAGCAGGGGCAGGGGGGACCCACCGGCCCCGACACGAAACAGGCCACCGCCGCGGGCTTCCTCGCCGCGGTCCAGAAGGCCGCCAGCGACCGGCAGCCCACCACCGTCGTCGTCCTCGGCCACGGCCTTCCGGAGGAGATCCAGAGCTATTCGATTCCGTGCGAGCAGCTCGCCGCCGCGATCCTCGGCGGCGCCAAGCAAGGTGACGCCAAGCAAGGTGACGCCAAGCAAGGTGACGCCAAGCAAGGTGACGCCAAGCAAGGTGATGCCAAGCAAGGGGCGGCGGCCGCGGCTCCCGCCGGCATCGATCTTTCCCACCTGACGATCATCTGCGACGACTGCTTCAGCGCCGACTTCCTCGAAAATCTCGGCGCGGCGCTCGAGCGCGGGAGCCTGCGGCGCGGGGGCCCGCTGGTCGCCCTGCCAACCTGTCTCGCCGGCACCAACCGCGATCGCTACGGGATCGCCGACGTCGGCGAGAAGTTCGTCCCCCATTTCTGGAAGACCTGCGTCGAGCTCTACTTCGTCCGCCGCCCGCTCCCTCCCGCGATCACGCTGGCCGACTTCTTCGGCCCGGTCGATTGGATGATGTATGGATACGGCCGGGCCCCGATCGTCGCGGAGGGAAAAGTTTCCGGCTACCGGCTCGTAAACCCCGACCTCGTCCAGGATCCGGTCGTGTTCGTGTCGCTCGACGACGACGAGCTCGCCGAGCTGCGAACGATCCTCGCTCTCCCCGCCGATGCCCCGCTCCCGCGCCTCTTCGACATCGGCTGACAAGGGCTCGCCCTTCCACCAAAGGCCCACGGAATCTGCCATGCACCGCCGCCCGTTTTTTCTGGCCCTCGTGGCCGTTCTTGCCCTCGTCGCGCTGGCCTCGACGATGGCCACGGCGGCCGGCGCTGTCGACCTCGACTTCCCCGGGGCCACGGTCGACCAGTGGCACGGCCACGCCCGCCAGCGCTTCCAGTTTGAGGGGGCGGAAGCCTGGGTCGTCGTCCCCGCGACTCCGCTGCCCGGAAATCCCTGGAGCTGGTGCCTGATGTTCCCGGATGCCTTCACGGAGCGCTGCGCGGCGCCGGCGCTTGTCGCCCGCGGCTTCCACCATGCCTTCCTCGACGTCGGCAACACCTTCGGCAGCCCGGCCGCCGTCGCGAAGCTTGCCCGCTTCCACGACGAGCTCGTCCGCAGAGGGCTCGCCCCCCGGCCGGCCCTGATCGGCATCTCCCGCGGCAGCCTCTACGCCCACCGCTTCGCCGCCGATCATCCCGACAAGGTGAGCGTGATCTACGGCGACGCCGGGGTGTGTGACATCCGCAGCTGGCCAGGCGGGGTGGCGGCCGGCCGGAAGGGGAAGGGGAGCGCCGGCGACTGGGCCGAGGTGAAAAAGCTCTACGGCTTTGCCGACGATGCCGCGGCGCTTGCCTGGACGGGGAACCCGGTCGACACGCTCGCGCCCCTCGCCAAGGCCGGTGTGGCCCTGATCCATGTCGTCGGCGATGCCGATGATGTCGTCCCTCCGGAGGAGAACGGCCTAGTCGTTGCGGAGCGCTACCGGGCCCTCGGCGGCACGGTCGAGCTGATCCACAAGCCGGGGATCGGCCACCATCCCCACGGCCTCGACGATCCAACGCCGGTTGTCGAGTTTGTCATCCACCACACCGCGGTTAAATGACGGACGCGGTCAGTCTTTGGCGGCCCATTCCTTGGGAAGCAGAGGCGCCGGCTGGACGCCGAGGACGAGCCGGTAGAGCGCCGGGAGGACAAAGAGCGTGTAGAGCGTGCTCGTAATCACGCCGCCGATCACGACCGTGGCGAGTGGCCGCTGCACCTCGGCGCCGGTTCCTTCGCTGACAGCCATCGGGATGAAGCCGAGGCTCGCCACGAGGGCCGTCATCACGATCGTGCGGAGCGACGCTGAGGCGGTCTCCTCGATCGCCACGTCGCGGGAGGTGCCACGGGCGAGCCGCTCGCGGAGGGCGCTGGCAAGCACCATCCCGTTGAGCACCGACACGCCGGAGAGCGTGATGAACCCCACCGCCGCCGAGATCGACAGCGGCATCTCCCGGGCGGCCAGCGCCCAGATGCCACCGACACAGGCAAACGGCACGCTCACGAAGAGGAGCGTCGTGTCGGCGACATTGCGGTAGGTGAGATGGAGCAGGGCGATGATGAGGAGGAGGGCCAGCGGCACGACGATCGCCAGCCGCTTCTGGGCCCGCTGCATATTCTCAAACTGCCCCCCCCACACGAGCCGAAACTGCTCCTCGGGAAGCTCGACGGCCTCCGCGATCGCCCCTTGCGCCTCGGCGACAAATCCCCCCACGTCGCGGCCGCGGACGTTGCACTGCACGACGACGCGCCGCTCACTCCACTCGCGCGTCACATACTTCGGCCCGAGGATCGTGTCGATGTCGGCGATCCGGCCTAAGGGGACAATCTCGCCGGCCGGAGAGCGGAGCGGAATGGTGGCCAGCGCCTCGGGGCCGGTGCGAAGGGCCTCCGGGAGGCGGACGACGATCGGGAAGCGGAATTGCCCCTCGACGATCTGGCCGACGGCCTTGCCGCCGACGCTCTCGATGACGTCGAGAACCTCCTTGGCGGAGATCCCGTAGCGGGCGATCTCGTCTTGGCGAACGGCAACTTTGAGGATCGGCTGGCCGGCGACCTGCTCAACGGCGACGTCGGCCCCCCCCGGCACCTTGCGGATCACCGCCGCCACCTCGTTGGCCTTGGTGACGAGCTGGTCGAGATCGGTGCCAAACACCTTCACGGCAATGTCGGCCCGCACGCCCGACACCATCTCGTTGATCCGCTGCTCGATCGGCTGGGTAAACCAGATGATCTGCCCCGGAATCCCCTCGACGATTCCGTTCATCGCCTCGACAAGGCCGACCTGCGTCCGGGCCGCCTTCCACTCCTCGCGGGGGCGCAGCGCGATGAAGACGTCGGTTCCCTCGATGGCGCCGGCGTCGGTCGCCACCTCCGGCGTGCCGACCCGGCTCCACACCGCGGCAACTTCGTTTGGGAAGGCGTCGAGGAGGGCCTTCTCGATCCGGGTGTTCATCCGGCACGATTCCTCGAGGCTCGTTCCCGGCGCCCGAATGATGCCGAGGACGATATCCCCCTCGGAGAGCTTCGGCACAAACTCCGTCCCCAGCGTCGAGGCCCGCAGGAAGGTGATGAAGAGGAGGGCCGTGGCAGCCATGGCGAGCGTCCCCCGGGCCGACAGGCAGGCCCGCAGGGCGGGGCGGTAGGCCCAGCGGAGGAGTCGGACGAGGAACACGTCGTGGGCATCGACCCGCTTCGGAAGAAAGATACTCGACAGCACCGGCACGACGGTGAGCGAGAGGACAAGCGACCCGATGAGGATGAAGATCACCGTCATCGCCATCGGGCGAAACATCTTCCCCTCGACTCCCTCCAGCGACAGGATCGGGATGTAGACGATCATGATGATCAGCTGCCCGAAGCAGGCCGGCTTCTTGACGGCGCTGGTTGCCTCCATGACGAGCTTGAGGCGGGCGGCACCCGTGGCCCCTGGATGGTGGGCGATTTTCTCGAGGATGCTCTCGATGACGACGACCGAGGAATCGACGACGATCCCGAAGTCGATTGCCCCGAGGGAAAGCAGGCTGGCGGCGATCCCCGCCTGCCACATGCCGATGAAGCCGAACATCATCGACAGCGGGATCGCCGTGGCGGCCACGAGCCCGGCCCGGAGATTGCCGAGCATCACGTAGAGGATGACGACGACGAGAAAGGCCCCCTCGAGGAGGTTTTGCCGCACCGTGGCGATCACCCGATCGATGAGCTTCGTGCGGTCATAGACGACCTTCGCCTCCACGCCTTCGGGGAGCGTGCGGAGGAGCTTCTCGAACCGGTCGCGCAGGCGCGTCGTGACGGCGTAGCTGTTTTCCCCCATGAGCATGAAGCCGAGGCCGAGGACCACCTCCCCCTCGCCGCCGGCCGTCACCGCTCCCTTGCGGATCTCATGGCCGATGAACACCTCGCCGACGTCGCGGATCCGGATCGGGACGCCGTCGCGCGAGGCGATGACGATCCGGCCGATCTGCTCCGGGTCGACGGTCCGGCCGACGCCGTACACGAGCACCGCGTCGCCGGAGCGGTCGATCGAGCCGCCGCCGACGTTGAAGTTGTTGCGCGGCACCGCCTCGACGACCTGATCGAAGGAGAGGTCGTAGCGGCGCAACAGCCCCGGATCGACCCGGATCTGATACTGCTTGTTGAGCCCCCCCCAGGCATTCACCTCCGCCACACCGGGCACCGCCCGCAGGGCCGGCTTGAGGGTCCATTCCTGGAGTGTCTTGACGTCGGTCAGGCTCATCCCCTTCGGCACGAGGAGGTAGTGAAACACCTCTCCGAGGCCAGTGGAGACCGGCCCCATCTCCGGCCGGGCCACCCCCGGCGGCACCTCGACGGTTCCCAGGCGCTCGTTGATGAGCTGGCGGGCGAAGTAGATGTCGGTGCCGTCGCGGAAGGTGACGATCACGACCGACAGGCCGAACATGCTGGCGCTGCGGATGTCTTCGAGCCCCGGCATCCCCCCCATCGCCAGTTCCACCGGGAAGGTGATCTGGCGCTCCACCTCTTCGGCCACCATCCCCGCAGCAACGGTGTTGATCTGCACCTGCACCGGCGTGGTGTCGGGGAAGGCGTCGATGACCAGCCCGCGCACGGCCACCCAGCCGATCAGGCAGACGACGGCCGCGCCGAGGAGGACCATCAGGCGCCGCGACAGCGACCAGGCAATGATGGAGTCGAGCATGATGGGGGAGGGGGGTGAGGGGATTCAGGACGGGATGGAAGGCAAAAGCGAGAGGGCAGCGCCATCGAGGCGATGGTCCCCGCCGTTCACAGCTCCCCCGACTCAATCCGCTCCAGGAGCACCTGGCTTTTGAGGACATGGCTCCCTGCCCCCACGACCCGCTCGAGCACGCCCTCCGACGGGTCGCCGACGATCTCCACGACATTCCCCTCGCGAACGCCCGGCTGAACCTCGCAGGCCGTGAAGGCGGCGTCGCCCGTGGGGACAAACACCACCCACCGGCTGCCATCCCACTGGACGCTCTGTGAGGGAACGACGATCGCGGTGCCGCGGCGGTCGATCTCGATTTTGCCGCTGCCGAAGGTGTGGGCCCGGAGGCCGGCTTGGGTGGCGGCGGGAAGCGTCTGGATGTTGTCGACCACAGCCCTCACCTGGAGCGTGCGCGTCGCCTGATCGACCTCGGTGGAGATCCAGGTGATGCGGCTGGAATACTCCTCGTTGGAGCCGTCGGGGCGGAAGCGCACCGGCTGGCCGATCGCCACCTTGCCGGCATCCTCTTTGTCGACTTTCAGGGCGAGGATCATCCGCGAGACATCCGCCACCTCGAAGATCGGCTTGGCCGCCTCGACCACCTCGCCGACGACCGCATCACGGCCGACGACGATCCCGTCAAACGGGGCGGCGAGGGGGAGGAGATTCGACGTCACGACGTCGTCATTGAGCTCGGTGAGCAGGCCCTCCGGAAGGCCGACGGTGCGGATCCGCTCGGCCCGGGCCTCGTCGACGAGCGCCTCGTAATCGGCGATCGCCACGGGGAGCCCGAGGTTCACCAGCGCCTGTTCATCGTTGACGAGGTGGATCCGGGCTTCGCGGAGCGCCGCGCGGGCCTCGCGGAGCTGCCGGCCCATGACGGCCCCCTGCACCTCCTCGAGGATCGCCATCTGCTCGCGCCGCGATTCGAACGTCACCAGGGCATTGAGAAACTCGGCCTTCAGCCGCCCCACCTCCTGGCTGTCGATGACGAGGAGCACCTCCCCCTTCCGGACGACGTCGCCAAGATGCTTCTCGACGCGCCAGATGCTCCCGCCGACGCGGGAGGAGAGCTGGGCGGTGCGGCGCTCGTCGTAGTCGACGACACCAGCGACCTCGAGCTCACTCACCATCGGCCGCCGCTCCACCGGCACGACCTCGATCCCGGTTCGCTCGAGCGCCTCGCGCGAGGAAAACCGCACCGTCCCCGGCGAGGGATCATCGGGCCCGTCGACCGACGCCCCGGCAGCGCCGCTGCTGGCTTGCTCACCAGCATCGCCATGCTCGGCATGCGGCGCGGCATGGCCGGCCAGGCCAAACGTCCAATGCGTGGCGTGGCCAAGCCACCCCACGGCCACCAGCGACGCGGTCGTGAGGAGCGAAACGCCCCACGACGCGACCAGGGAAAGGATGGCCGACATCGAAACACGACGGGGCCGTCTGGACTTCGTCCGTAGCTGCATGAGAGCTCTCCTCCGCGGGGCTGCTCCGCCAGAAGCACCCGTACGCCAGGGAAGTGCCGCCGTCCAGAATCGGCGACACAGGGTTGATGCCGCCCCCTTTCGGAAGCGACTCAATCGATTATTCTTCGCCGCCGAAAACTGTCCAGCCCCCACAGGGGACAGGATTCCGCTCCGGCCCTTTTCAGACCTTCTTTCAGGCCTTGTACTTGTCGCGGTTGACGTCCGGCACCACCCCCTCCGGGGTCTCGTCGCTGCCGATGTCGAACCACTCCGGCTTGAAATCGATCCTCACCTTGGCGGGATCGCCCAAAGCGATGTTGCTCACCAGGGCGATGACGGCGTCGGCGATCGCCACCTCCGGCTTGCAGCGGGGCTGGTTTTCGGGAGCCGGATTGCGAATGCACCAGGCCCAGTGCTCGAGCTCTTCGGTGTAGCCACGCGACGGGGGAGCCCCATCGCCGCCGGGGCCGGCGGCCGCCGCCTTGCCGCCGCCGCCCCCGCTCTCGGTGGTGTCGAGCGTCGGGGCCCCGTCCTTCGATTTGGCGACGGTGACGCGGGTGTCCTTGGCGCTGTCCTTGTAGAGCATCACCTCCTGCTCGCGTTCGAGCACGAGGGTCCCCTTCGTTCCCATCACCACTTCGCCGTAGTCGCCGAAGCCGTTGCCGTTGATCGAGGAGTAGGTGACGACCACCTTCTTGTTTTTGTCCTCCTCGTAGCCCGGGGCGGGATACTCATACATGCAGTAGACGTGGTCGTCGATCTCACGGTCGGCCGGGAAGATGCTCCGATTGCCGACGGCCGTCACGGTGAGCGGCTTCACCTTCTGCCCGTCGCCGCGCATCGCCGACACGAAGATCCCCGCCGCGTCGAGCTGATGGCTGCCGAGCTCGGCCATCAGGCCGCCGCCGGTGCGGTTCCAGAGCCGCCAGCGGATCAATTCCTCCAGCGGCGTCCGCGTCGAGCCGTCGCCGAGGGTCATCGGCGTGTAGCCAAACTTCTCCGCGTCGACATCCTTGTCGAGGATCTGGGCCTCCATCTGGGCGATCCGCTTCTGGAGCGAATCGATGTCGGCCGGCTTGGCGTTGTCGAGATCCTTCTTCCAGCCGGCGAGCTTTTTCAGCGAACCGTCGTCGCCCGGCATCGGCGGCTTCCAGGAATCTTTGCCGGGGAGATTACCGCGGTGCCACTGGGCCCGGATCGAGTGGAGATCGCCGAGGAGCTTCGCCTTGCCGATCGTATGGACGGCGTTGTCGTAGAGGATGCTGTAGTGGCGCTGATGGCCGGTGGCGAGGATCTTGCCGGTGTCGCGCGACACGCGCCCCATCTCCTTGCACTCGTGGATCGAGTGCCCCATCAGCTTCTCGGTGAGCACATGCTTCCCCGCCCGCATCGCCTGGATGGCGGCGACGGAGTGGAGGTGGAGCGGCAGGGCGATGACGACCGCTTCGATGTCGGGATCGGCAAGGAGATCCTGATAGGCCCCGTAAACCTTGACGTTCTTCTTCGCCTCGTCCTCGGTCTTCCACTTGTACTTCGCCATCAGCCCCGGCCGGGCGGTGTTGGCGCTGGGGCTCGAAACGTCGCCGTGGAAAGCGCGGAAGACGTTGTAGGGGCGAATGTCGGCGATCGCGACCACCTGGAGGTAGTCGGGGGTGTGGGCGCCCAGAAGCACGCTCCCCTCGTCGCCGGTGCCGAGGACTCCAACCCGCAGCGGGTTGCCGACGCTGCGGCCGTAGCCGAAGTAGAGCGAGCCGAGGCCGGCCCCCGACGCGAGGCCCGCGGCGACGGTGCCGCCGAGGAAGTCGCGGCGTGTCATCTCGACAACGTCGCTGAAGTTCTCTTTGCCGATCTGCTTCTGGCCTTCCGTCAGGTTCATCCGCGCACCTTGAGTGGTTTTGGGCCGCACCACGAGGCACAGCACGATTTGAGGAAGTAATCGAGCCCGCTCCAGCCACCGATCGGCAGGCAGGCCATGACGAGGAGAGCCGCGATTTCAACCCACTGATCGTAGGTCGACTGGGCCCCGGCCACCCAGAATGGCTGGGAGGCGACGACGCTCGCGAGGAAGAAGACGGCCCCCATGGCGTTGAACTTGACGAGGAATCCGACCACAAGACAGGCCCCGATGGTGACCAGCGACCAGCTCACGAAGCGATCGGCTTTCCACAGGGGGCTTGGCTCGTCGGCCGCAGACACCTTGGCAAGTTGCTCGGCCGAGAGCAGGCCGTTCCAGATCCCTTCGAGCTTCTCACCGATGGCATTGGCCTGCTGCATCCAGCCGGCTTCCTTGGAAAGCAATTCCTTCCGCTTCTTCGCCACCCGGTCGCGGGCGTAGGGAATGGCCTTGCTGGCGGGGGCGTTTTCGGTGGTGGCCAGGCGTGCTACCTGGAGCCGGTAATCGATGAGATCCTCCCCCCAGGAGCCGATCGCATCGTCGAGCGATGCCGCGGCGGCGTCGAGGGCGGCCTTCGTGGCGCCCTTTTGATCGGCGGCGAGGGGGACGAGCTTTTCCCGGCGGGCGAGCAGGCCCTGCCAGCCATCGACAACGCTCTGCTTCCAGTCGGCAACGGCTTCGGCGGTGTCGCGGCCGTCGACGGCCCGGAGGGTGCCTGTCCAGTTGCCGGTCTGCGGCAGGTCGGCCCGGTATTTCTCAGCCAGCGGCCCGACGGCAGCGCGGCGGAAGCCGGCGCTCGACCACGACGGATCGCGGAGGTGGCTCATCCCCTCGAGGAAGAAGTGCATGCCGATGACGATCCGCAGAAACGCAAGCGCTGCCACGGCGAGGACGGTCGAACGCATTGCGAGCCCTTTGTTCACGCTGTCGGAAAAGCCCGATCTGACCGAGCCCCACCCGATCGACCGATCGATCGACGGGGCCGCTGGAGCGACTTCCCCCCGGTGGGCCTTGGCCCCGGGGCGCCGCACGCGGCCGCCGGAGGAACCCCCACGAGATTCTCATTCCTCCAATTGAACCAAGAAAACGCCGGCCGACAAGGTGCCTGCCGCGTGGCCCCCCCGGCCGCCGGGTCCGAGGCCCCTCATCGGCCCGGAGCGGATGGCCTTTTTTGAGCCGGGGCTCATCAACCTCCCGGCCGACGTCCCCCAGCCCCCGGTCACCGCGGTCGCTGGGCTCCCCCGACGTGGAAGGCCTTTCACCGTCGACGGAGGCTCCGGCATGCCCCCTGGCAGGAGCCCCGGAGACGGCAGATGTCAAACAGGATTCCCGCCTCGATCCCGAATCATCGGGGATCGAATGCCGTGGGATCGATCGGCACCGATCGGACGTCGGCCGCGACGATGGCCTGGAAGAGCGGTTGGGGCAATCGGACGTCGAAGAGAAACAGGCCCCCGCACGCGCCCAAGACGGCGAAGCCGGCCGACGGGGTGCCGGAGCCGAAGGGAGCGATCGCCACCGGGTCGAGCGTCACGTCGCGGTGGGTCGCCAGGCATGTCGAACTTTGCCGGCTGACAGTATAGATCTCCACAATCCCCTCGGCCGCGGCGACGACGATGTCGGCCGCGATGAAGCAGCAGTGGGGGGCTTCGAGCCCCACACCAAACTCCGTCCCGATCGCCTTCTCGCGGAGATCCCCGCGGATGACGAGCCCTCCCTCGGCGAGCGACACCGCGACGCTCTGAGAATCGTGTGACGAGGCGCACAGCCGGCTCACGCTCTGCTTCATCGCCAGCCGCCAGCAGATGTCGCCGAGCTCGGTGACGACGACGTTCTCGCCGCTCTCGACATACACCCGCTCCCCTTGAAACGCCGCGGCGGGAAGATGCTCCTCACGGATGACTCCGGAGGGCATCGACCACGAGCCGAGAAAGGTGTCGGTGTGGGCGTCGTAGCGTTCGCGGATCCAGTCCGCCCGACGATCTTGGTCGACCTGGCAGCGGAGCAGGTCAAACGTCGAGCCGTCGGAGAACGCCACGCCGGCGACGTATGGCAACATCCCTTCGGTGGCGAAGGCCGGATGGCTGCCGACGACGAGCGGCCCCTGGTCATGGAAGGCCGGCAGCGTCTCGCGCCCGGGGATCGCGAATCCGAGCGGCATCTGGACGACGACCTTCCCCAACCGCTCCGAGACGGCGAGGAGAGAGGCATGACGCGCCGGCCCGTCGTCATCGAAGCCGCCGGCAAACCAGGCCTTGTTCGTCACATACTGCACACCCCGGCCGGGAAGACAGCGGGCGACGGTCAGTTGGCGCTCGACGCGCCCGGCCACGAGCAGCGCTGCCCCGGCGCTGGCGAGCGTGGTCCACCTTCCCTCGTTGAGGCGGACAATCTCACGGAGGGTGAGGAGATTCTGCTGCCGACGGGCGGCAGGCTTCTGCTGGCGCTCGCGGCCGTAGCGCCTCGTATCCCGATCGAGCAGCCGATCCCCCGGCTCGAGCGATCGCAGCGCTTTCATGATCGGCGCGAGTCCATCTTCTTTCGTCGCCACAAGCACGTCGGCGGCGAAGCGGCGGGTCTCGTCGGCGATCAGTCGCCTTGTCGCCTCGTCGGGATACTGGCGGGCCCACCACGGCAGGATGTCGAGGACCTTCCTGACCGCGTCGGCATCGAGATGACCATCACGTGTCATTCGGCCGACCAGCCCGCGCGCCGCGCCGTGCCGCCCCAGCCGCCCCAGCCGGCGGAGGGCCTCCGTCACGCAACCCTCAGCCTGCGGCGAATCGGGCCAGGCCGCGACGAGCCGGTCGAGCGCCTCGTCGATGGCGCCGAGCTTCTCCTCGAGGATCCGGGCCGCACCGAGGGGATCGCCCGCCCGGAGCCGAGCTTCGACCGCACGCCGGTAGGCCCCTTCGGCCTGCTCCTCCAGACCGAGCCGTGTGGCAAGATCCCCCACCTTCTCGTGGTCGCCGAGGCGTTCGTGAAGCGCGATCGCCTCGGAGAGGAGCCCCCCCCGTTCGTAGGCCTCGGCCGCCTCGCGGGGGTTGCGGAGCTTTTCCTCGTAGAGGACGGCCGCCTCGCGGAAATGGCCCCCGTCGAGAAGCACCCGCGCCGCCTTCGCATGGTCGCCGAGGAGCTGGGCGAAGATGTAGGCCGCGCGGCGGTGACGGCCGAGGCCGATCTCCCGGTTGGCCGCGTCGCGATAGCGTCTGGCGAGGGCTTCCCGCTGAAGGGAGCTCACGACGAAGAAAGCCGCCGGGCCAGTGGTCCTTGCGCCAAAGTCGACGGCTTGCTCGGTGAGGCCTGCCGCCGGCGGCACGATCCCGCGCCCCGCCTCGCCGAACAGCGGCACCGCGAAGCGCAGCCCGGCGTCGGGATCGGTCTGGAGGAGGTGGAGGAGCCGGCGGATCTCACGCTCGTGCCTGCTCTCGACAGCCTGGGCGAGTGACTGCTGCCACTGGTGCAACCACCGCGGCGGCGCCCCCCACGCGGCGAGCTTGGGCCACCACGGCTGCTCTCTGGCAGGACGGACAGGGCCCCCCGTCGAGCCCCCGGTTGGAGTCACCTTGCTTCGCGCTGACAAGCTCGCTGCCACCACGATCAGCGCCACCATGACCAGCGCCATCAGCCCGAGCAGAACCAAAAGCCCGCCCCACGGGATCCCGGGAAGACCGGTCGATGGCACGAAGCCCTCACCACCCGATGGTGCCCGACCAAAACCGCTCCACCATCCAACCAGAGCGACGGCCAGCAGCAGAACGACGACCATGGGAATCGCTCGCGATCGCGCTGACAGCCAGGCTGCACCAGGGAGCGTCCACTCCCCCGGGTACCGCGGCAGCGAGGAAAGCGACGGGGGCCCGACGCCGATCTCCGCCGCCGCGTCCCCCCAGATCTCGGCGTCCGTCGGCGGGTGCTCTGGCACGAGCGCCACGATCCGCCCGTTGAAGGCGATGCCGGGGACGGCTCTGTCCCACCGGCCGTCGTCGATCACCGGTGCCCGGATGAGATCAGCCAGACGGTGAGCGTTTCCCGCAGTGATCCCGAACAGCCCGGCGGTGGGATGCCAGACGAACGTCGTCTCCGGGGGGAAGCGCTCCTCCCACTCGTCGGCCGCGATCGCGGCGTTCGGGAGCGCGTCAACCGGGGCGAGGACGTTGCCGGCGAGGTGTCCGAAGGGGATCGCGCCGGCCGCCGGGCCCAGCGGCGCCGTCTCTGCCGGCATCACGAAAAGACCGATCGGGAGCGGCACGACGCGGGCCTCCGCGACGTCGATCCTCTGCCGCGTCAGCTCCGCGACGACCGCCAGGGTGTCGGCCGACGGAAAGAGCCACGCGGTCGTCGGGCGGGCGGGGATGCCGTGCGGCGCGGGCTGGAGGGAGAGGCGCATGTTCAACCCCGGATGGCGGCGAGCAGGGGACGGAGAACCTCGGTCCAGACGACGACGTCGTCGGTCGCCTCCCGACCGTGGAAATATCGATTCCCGAAGACTCGACCGTCGCTCAACCACCCCGCGACAGAAGCGCCTCTGTCGAGATCCCTTCCGAAGTTGTGATCGGGGACCATCACCAAGGAAACTTCGGGGAGCGCCCGCACCGAACTCCGGAAGTGGAACAGTCCACGGAGGTCGTGCCAGACCGTCGTCCCATCCGTAAACCGGACCGATCGGAGCCCGTGCCGGGGTCGGCGGCCATCCGCCGACTCGAACGCCCGCAGCGTTCGTCCAGGGGAAGGTCTCGCCATTCTTCCCTCCAAGCCGTTCTTCCCCAGGGTGAGCGTCCAGGTGTCGATCCTGCCCTGCGGGCCCGGCGACCCGATCTCGAGCTCTCCGTCCGCTCCAAGACGGACGCCGTCACAAAAGCTCGCGAACGGTTCGCAGCGATTGTGGTCCGACATCCACATCTCGAGATCCCTCGGCCTGAACAAGGAGAGCATGACACCGATCTGAGACCCAGTGGAGACGTCGATGATTTTCCATACGTGGCCCGACCCCGTCTTCCCCGCCAGCGCGAAGCGCCGCCCGTCGCGCGACACTCCGTCGACGCGTAAGGGGGGGTGAAGGCGATGGGGGACGACGATCTCACGGGGCGCGACTCCGGTGATCAGATTCGCCTCCGAGGTGACGATCGTGATCCCCTCGATACCGGCCGTCTCGAACATCGCCAAAGCGTTGAAGAGGCTTTTAGGGGCCACGCGCTCGACGCGGGCCGGCGATGCGGCGAGGACGATCAGTTCTTTGCGGGATACGTCCTGCACGATGCGGCCGATCTGGCGCCCCTTGCTGGGCACCGCGCAGGCGGACGCGATCAGACCGCTGTGGGGATCGATCTCGACGAGCTTGCGGCCATTCCGAATGAGAATCCGTCCCGCGACGATCTGGATGTTGCCGATCGGTGTTTTGCCGATGGCAAACCCCGGAGCGTCGACGTCGAGCTGGACCGTGCCGACGCGGAACGATCGGCAGTCGATCGAGAGCGCGGAGAGCCCCTCTGGCCGAAGCTTGCCAACCACGGCGAGCGTCTGGCCCCCCCTGGCCATTGGCTCGCAGGCGATGAGCCGGCCGCGCGGGAGCCCGGTGGCGATCTGCCGGGCGCCGAGACGGCGATCATCCCAGAAGAGGAGCCGGCCATCCTCGGTGAAGGTAAACGCCCCGACGCCGTCGACCCTCCAGGTCCGTTCGACGTCGGCCTGATGCGAAAGCCGCAGTGGAAAGGGATCGACCCCGAAGATCGCCGGCAGGTCGTGTAACGCGGGCTCGAACAGCGGCCGGACGGGCTTGGGCGCAGGACCGGTCGCGAGCAGCTTCGCGGCATCGAGCATCGCTTCCCTCACGACGCGCGTTCCCCGGCGCGACCGGACGAGGAGCCGGAGCCGGCCATCGCGGGCCACCGTGACGACATGGAGGACGTCGAGGGGGCATTCGGAGGCGAATGGCTGGAACTCCGGATCGGCAAGCGCCTCCTCGCAGGTGACGAGGACCGCATCGGCCCCCGGCGGCGTGGCGGCGGCAAAGGCCGCCAGCGCCAATCCAGGGTGAGCGTTGATTTCGAGGGCACGGAGGTGGTCGACGAGCCCCTCCTTCGTGGCCAGATCGACCGGCACGAGGCCCTCCCGGCCGGCGCGGAAGACGGCCGTCTCGCCCCCCGGCCCGGCCTGGGCACGCAGCGCTAGGGCCACCGCGGCGGCGTAGGCCCGCGGCACACCCCACATCCGCACGCCGGAATCGAGGAGCACCGTTCGACCATGCGGCGGTGGCGGTGCGGAGAGCTCACGGCGCAGATAGAGGGCCTCACCGAGGGCCACTCGGGCGGCGAAGATCGAGGCATCGTGGGCCAGTTCCGAGAGGAGGAGCCGGTCGAGCGATCCGCGGTTGGCGATGTCGGCAAAGCCCCCTTCCGGCCGATCGACCGGCGCCTCGAGCCGGCGCGGCAACGTCACCGCCGCCATCACCTCCCGGGCAAGCGCTGCCACGGCGCTCGTCTCGGGATCGTCGAGCAACTCCAGCGGCACACCGCGGATCACCGTCTCGGGAGGGAGTGGCAGATCGACGGGATCGGCGGCGGACGGGGGGGTGTCGAGCCCGGTGGCGACGCGGGTGCGCAGCGTCCCCTCATCGAGGCCAACCAGGCCGGTGCGCAGCGGCTGCCACTCCCGGCGCAGCTCGGCGAGCGTTGCGTATCGGGGCGTGCCTGCGCCCGAGGCACGGGCTGCCGGCCCGACGGCAGGCGCTCGACCCGCAGGTGTTTCCAACACCATCGCCGCCAACACCTTCCGGGCGGCGTACGATCCGCGGAGGTCTTCGGGAAGGGCGCGCACCTTCCCGAGCAGGCCCACCACATCGGCCACCTCCCCATGCTCAACAACCCCGCCACCACAGCGTCGGACCACTTTGTGGAGGACCGCACGGACGGTCGGATCGTGCCAGTCGTCTCGGCAGGCCGCAAGGAGCAGGACGATCGATCCGGCGACGGGCGGATCCTCCGGGGCCAACTCCCCGACGATCCCCTCCACCTCCTCGCGGAAGGCGATCGTCGTCTCCTGCTCCCGCCAGACGATCACCCGCCCCTCGTCGCGCCACTCCCACCACCATCCGACCGGCGGCTGGAGCGGCACGACACCGGCCCGCTGCCCCGCGTGGCTCTTCATGGCGTCTGCCCTCCGATGGCCTGCGCCGTGAGACGCACGGCCGACCGCCCGGCCCGGACGAACGAATCCCCCGCAACGATCGTGCCGCGCAGCGCCTTTGAATCGGGCGCTGCCGAGAGCACGACCAAGTCATCCCCAACAGCCCCAACGAGCGCCCGAATCACCGCCGGCGACACCGCGGGGAACCAAGTCAATCCAGCAGAAACCGCGACGCCCTCCTCCTCCACGAGCCTGCGCCCAGGGATCGCGGGAAGCGGGGCACCACGGACGAGCGTCGCGCCGCCATCCCCGACGGCAAACGACCATCGCGCCAGGCGGATCACCGGCGCCACCTCGGCATGCGCCCTCCAGACGCCGAAGGGAACCTCGAGCAGGTTCGCCTCCCGCGGTACCCCGCTGCGCGCGAGCGTCAGGCCGACCCGGTCGATCCCCGCAGCCCCGCCACAGGATCGCACTGGCGGCGGCTCGATCGGTAGCCAGGAGCGCAGCGCCAGCCAGGTTCCCCCGGGGAGGCGCCCCTGCGGCACGCGCGCGCCTTCCGCCACGAGTGCCCCATCGGTGCCGGCCCGATACCGGCCGCGGGCCGGCAGCTTGCGGAGACGGCCAGCGAGCGCGTCGTCGATGATTTCGCCGCGAAGCCACAACCGCCCCGCGACGACGCAGGCCTCGATGCCCGGCTCATCGCGGAGCGGGCCGCAGGCCGGCGCGTCGGCAGCGTCGAGCTCGATGGCCCAGGTCATGCCCCCTCCCCGGCGTCGGCCCAGCACTTCTGCAATTGCGCCTCGAGGAAGGCCCGCTGCTGCTCGTCGCCGACCCAGGCACACCGGGCGGCGAGCAGACCGAGGCGGTCGCGCCACACCTCACGCTCCCCCTCCGACGCTCCACCGCGCAGCGCGGCCCCGGCCCGTTCGATCCCACGCGCGAGTTCCTCGGGGTCGGGAAGCTCCCCCCGCGCCCGCGGATGGGCACTCTCGAGCTCGGCGGCTTCGGCCCGGTCGACGGCTTGATCGACGATCGCGGCGATCGGCTCGCGCTGCTCCTCGGTGTCCCACACATGACGCAGCACCCACAGATCGGTGGCGTTGGCGACGAGGCGGCCGGAGAGGACGGCACTCGCGGCGACGAGCCGCTGGAGCTTCACCGCCCGCCGGTCGGAGACCGGCATCCCGGCGCGCCGCAGCGCGCGGACGAGATCCACGAACCGGGGCCGGACTCCGTCGAGCGCGACCTCCGGGAGGAGCGACTGCACGCGGCGGATGTCGTCGACACTCATCGTCCCCACGACCTGGTCCCGATCAACGTCGAGCCGCCAGCCCGCGGCGAGAACGTCGCCGAGACGGTCGTCACCGACGTTGTCGCTGCGGACACGGAGAAGGAAGCGATCGAACAGCGCCGCCAGGCAGTCGTCTTCGGGGAGCCGATTGCTCGCCCCCACGACCGCCAGCAGCGGCAGCGCGCGCGTCTCACGGCCGCGGCGGAAGACGCGCTCGTTGAGGACCATGAGGAGCGAGTTGAGGATCGCGCTGTTGGCGTTGAGGAGCTCGTCGAGGAACACCAGCGACGCCTCGGGGAGCATCCCCTCGGTGTTCGTGACAAGATCCCCGTCGCGGAGCCGGCGGATGTCGAACGGCCCGAACAGCTCGCTCGGCTCGGTGAAGCGCGTCAGCAGATAGTCGAAGACGCGCCCTTCGATGCGGCGGGCGAGCTCATGGACGATCGCGCTCTTGGCGGTGCCGGGAGGCCCGAGGATGAAGAGATTCTCGCCGCCCACCAGGCAGATGCCGAGGAGATCGACGATCTCCTCCTTGCCGACGAAGACCTGCTTCAGCGGGCCGAGGACGTCGGTCGTCAGTCGCCTGCCGAGGAGAAGGCGGGGGTCGGTGGAAGGCTCGGAGCTCACGGATCGTTACCTCGGGGAAGCAATCTGGACAGGACCGGACAGAGCTCGTCATGGGCTCCGACGGCGCGGCGGGCGGCATCGGCCACACGCTGGTCGCCGAGCCGGGAAATGTCCGCGGCAGCGACGATCCGATCGATGTAGAGACGGAGAAGCCCGGGATGGCCGGCAATCGGCTCGATCGATGTCGGCTCCACGCCGGGGATGCCGACACTCGACAGCGGCCACTCCCGGGCGAGCGTGTCGAGGAGCCCGACGAGCGGATCGTCGGCCGACGCCCCGCGGGCCATCCGGGCGAGATCGGGGAGGAAACGGAGCGTGACATCGACGGAGTAATGGGCCGAGGCGGCGTCGCCACCGTCGGGTGGGGGGAGAGCGAATCCAGCCCGGAGCGCCTCGGCGCCGATCTGGCGGAACATCGCCCCCTGCGCGCCGCGGTAGAGAACCCGGGCCGCAAACAGCCCTGCCTCCCGATTCCACGCCGGGGCGGTGCCGGGAAAGTCGAGCCGCCAGTCGGCTTCGAAGCCAGCGAGGATCGCGCCGGAGGCAGCCAGCTCCGCCTCCCCTTCGACCGACTCGGGGACCGGGACGGCGAGTCGGCCGTGGTCGAAAAGTGACCGCAGAAATGTGTCGAGCGCCATCTCCCTTCCTCCTCTCCGATGGGTTCGCCGACCGTGGGCCAGAGCGACCCCGTCGACGGGGTCGCCCCCCCGACTGGGAGCTCCGTTGCGACATTGGTACCGCGCCTCCCCGGCCATGACCAGCGGGGGCCAGCTTTGAGGAGCATCGACGCTGCGCCCCCCCGGCCGCCATCTCCTCCGGGCCGCGCCCCGCGGTGCCTGCGGGAATCCGCCCGCTCCCCGTGCGGGCCCGCTCGTGCGTTTGGCATGATGGGAGCATCGCTGGTGCCCCGCCGGGGCAGGCCACGGAAAGCCTCTGCACGTCCCACGTGGGCACACCGATGAGCACGTTTGAGCGCCTCGCTGATCAAGGACTCGTCCGGCCTCCTCGCTGGCTGCCGCGGAACGTGATGTACGAGACGATCATGGGGAGCGTCGCCTTCGGCGTGTCGGGCGACTCAAGCGACATGGACATCTACGGCTTTGCCATCCCTCCCAAGGACGACCTCTTCCCGCACCTCCGCGGCGAGATCGCCGGTTTCGGCACGCCGCACCGGCGCTTCGAGCAATTCGAGGCCCATCATGTCGTCGATCCCGACGCCCTCGGAGGCTCCGGCCGCAGTCACGATCTGACGATCTATTCGATCGTGAAGTTCTTCCAACTGGCGATGGAAAACAATCCGAACATCATCGATTCCCTGTTCACCCCCGCCACGTGCGTCCTCCACTGCACCGCCGTAGGGTCGCTCGTCCGCGAGCGGCGCCGGTTGTTCCTCCACAAGGGCTGCTGGCCGAAGTTCAAGGGCTACGCCTACGCTCAGCTCCACAAGATCGCCACGAAGCAGCCGGTGGGGAAGCGGGCCTCGCTCGTGGGTGACCATGGCTACGACGTTAAGTTCGCCTACCATGTCGTTCGCCTTCTCGGGGAGGTGGAGATGATTCTCATCGAGGAGGATCTCGACCTGCAGCGCGACCGCGAGCGGCTCAAGGCGATCCGCCGCGGGGAGTGGACCTTGGAGCGGCTCCAGGCGTGGTGCGCCGAGAAGGAGGGGCAGCTCGAGCGGGCCTGCGCCGAAAGCCGTCTCCGCGCCCTGCCCGACGAGGAAACCCTCCGCCGGCTCCTCCTCGAATGCCTCGAGGCCCATTACGGCAGCCTATCCGGTTGCGTCGAGGACCCCGACCGCGCCGTCGCCGCCCTCAAGACCATCCAGCACGAGCTCGACCGCGTCAGAGACATCCTATGAAAGACTCCGATCCATCCGTCCGCGGACCGGGCGCAACCATCGGCGCAGAGGCGGCCGACCGGCTCCGCGCCATCGCCGCGGCCCATCCCCGGCCACTCCTCTTCGCCACCGTCAGCGGTGCCCATCTCTACGGATTTGCCTCCCCCGATTCCGATTACGACCTCCGCGGCGTCCATCTCCTCCCCGCGGAGGAGGTCGTGGGGCTCGAGCATGGTCCAGAGACGATCGAACGATCCTCGCTCGAAGGGGGCCTCGATCTCGATCTCGTCACGCACGACGCGGCGAAGTTTTTCCGCCTCCTCCTCAAGAACAACGGCTACGTCCTCGAGCAGCTCCTCTCGCCGCTGGTGGTGCACTCCTCGCCGCCCCACGAAGAGCTCGTGGCCCTGGCCCCCGCCTGCATCACGCGCCATCACGCCCACCACTACCAGGGCTTCGCCGCGCGGCAGTGGACGCTGTTCGACAAGGAGCGGCCCCGGCGCTTGAAGCCGCTCCTCTACACCTATCGGGTCCTTCTCACCGGGATCCATCTGATGCGCACCGGCCGGGTCGAGGCGAATCTCGTCCGCCTCGCCGCCGAGGCGAAGCTCGAATGGATCGATGACCTCGTCGCCCGCAAGGTGACCGGCAGGGAGAAGGAGACGCTTCCCGATGACGACATCAACTTCCACGTCGGCGAGGTGGGGCGACTGACCGCGGCCCTCGACAGGGCAGCGGCGGAGAGCCGGCTCCCCGAGAGCCCGACTGCCCGGCCAGCGCTCCACGCTCTGCTCGTGCGGCTCCGCCTGAGCGACCGTGTCCGGTCGTGAGCTCTCTTGCCGCGGGGCCGCTACCCGGTTCGTGCCCGGGATTGAGGTGCGTGCACGGGCCGAGCACGCTTGCTCACGGCCCGGATTTCTCCAGATTTCTCAACCCCGGAGCCGGTCATAAAAGGCACGGGGCGAGAGGATGTCGACCGCCTGAAATCTGCCGAGGGCGAGCAGCTCCTGGTTTCCGGTGACAAGGCACGAAGCGCCGCCGGCGACCGCCGTACCCAGAACCGGCAGGTCGTCCTTGTCGCGGAGCGTGCCGCGGGGCACCGCTCCCGGCTCCACGATCTCGCTGCTCGACCTCAGAAATGCGACCACCGACTCGGTCTGGGCCTTCGTTGCCTTGAACTTCCCGGAAAAGTGCCGCGACACCTCGTCGAGGATGTGCTCCGACAGGATCACGGTGTGGTCTCGATAGACGATCTTCAGCAACGCCTCGCAGAGCCCGTGCGTGGCGAAACCCGCCAGCAGCACGTTCGTGTCGAGGACCACCCTCACGAGACGGCCTTGAAGATGTCTTCGTCGAGCTATGACCGAAAGTCGTGTTCGTTGAGCGCATGAAAAAAGGCGGCGTATCCTGCTGGGGCTACTACCCCACCAGCCGCCCCACGTTGGGGCAAAAGGATACGCCACCATGCGAAGTTTTACGGTT
>CALQRA010000043.1 GCA_943332855.1 Candidatus Kuenenia stuttgartensis | reverse complement strand
TGCAGCTGCCTCCGGCTTCTGGTTGCCTCCAATTGGCCCCATAAAGGACTTTCACCTTCGGTCATTCATCCATGCCCAACGCACCTTTCGCCCTCCGGGCTGCGCTCACCGTCGAGGCCGGCTCTCGGAGCACGGGCGACCCCTCGCTGACGGCGCCAATCGTTGTGCTTTGCACTTCCTCACCAACGAGCAGGCGAGGCGGGGATCGGCGAACGCTTGAGGAGTGACGAGGTGCCTCCGAGGAACGACGAAACTTTTGCCGGCCCCGCCGACGAACCACCCACAGGGAAGCCACGAAGAGGGCCTTCCGAGTTCTTTCGTAATCGCTCGCTGTCAGCCACCCTGCCCTGACGGCGGGTTGTCCAGCAATCGCGCCGACCGCTCGAAGGCTGTCACCGTGAACGCGAGCGGATAGAGCGCCTCGTCGTACCAGAGCTTCGCGAAGTAGAGCCCGATCGGTGCGGCGGGGAAGACCTTTCCGCCGTCGGTGTGAGTGATCAGCCATTCCAGCCCGCGGCCGACGGCCACGAGTGCCCGCCCGGCCAACTCTCGATCGGCCGCATGCTCGGCCACTTCGGCCAAGGCTTCCACCGCCACCGCCGTCTCCTCGATCGTTGCCCCGATCCCCGGGGCACTCGCGATCCCGCCATCAGGCGCTTGCGCGGCGAGGAGCCACTCGGCGCCGCGGCTATTGCGCGTTGCCCGGACCACCTTCGCCGTTCCGTAGGCAGGATTGGCCTGCTCGGGGTGGGCCTGATTGCCAAACCACAGCGGCCACCAGGCGCCGTCGGCCCGCTGAGTCGCTGCCAAATACCTGCGCGTTGCGCCGAGAGCGCGAGCCGTGCGCGGCGACTGCCCTAGCGCATCAAGGCCCGTCCAGGCCTCCGCCGCGCGGAGGACATGCGCTGTGATGTCGGGGCAGGAGGTGTCAAACGGCAGCCTGCCCCAGCCGCGGCAGAAGGTCGGCGTGCCGCCGTCGCGGTTGGCGAGATTCACAAGCCATGTAAGCGCATGCCGGGCTGCCGTGCGGATCGGGGCGGGCAGCGGTCGCGATTCGGCCATTTCCAGCGCCGCAAGGGCCAACAGTCCGCCGCTGGTGTCATCGGCATCAGGCACCCCGCCGGGGAGATCGGTCCAGGCCCAGCCGCCAGGCGCCGCGCCGGTGTACGGGTGGACGCGGTTCCACTGCTGCTCCAGCAGCCAGTCGCGCACCGCGCCGCGCTCCCTGCTATCGAGATGATCGGCAAGCTTGCCGCCGGCGGCGAGGGCGCCGACGGAGAGCGTCGTGCACCAGGTGGCGAGATTGGTATCGATCGGCCAGGAGCCGTCGGACCGCTGCGAGGCGACGAGAAACGCCACCCCCTCCACCGCCACCGGATGCTCCGCTTGATCCATCCCTGCCAGGCTCATCGTCACGAAGCTCGTCAGCGGCGTTGCCTCGAGAAAGCCCCCGCCCGCCGGTTGGATCGCGCGGAGCGTGCGGAGCGTCGGGGCGACGGCCAGGTCGCGGAGCTTCGCAAGTGGCGGCCAGGCCGGCGCCCGGGCATGCCGCACCTGCCCGATCGCGATCAGGGCCGGCAGCGCGTAGCTGACGACCTGGAGATCAACGAGCCGAAACCAGCTCTGCGGCAGCGCTGCCAGCTCGAAGGGGAGCTGGGGGATCACCCGCCATGTGGCCGGATCTTCAGGGTCACCGAGCCGGCCGCAGAGCGCGGTGTGAACGAGGATCGGCACGCTGAAGGTCTTGTCGCGGCCGTAGATCCGCGAGAGCGCCGCGGCGAGCGTCGCCCGATCGGTGCCTCCGGTCGTTGTGGTGATCCACGCCGCAGCTTCATCGACGGCCGCCGAGGGGAGGCCGCGCGTCTCGGCGAGCACCGCGAGCACCGACCAGCAGAGGAGCGTCGTCGAGAGGTTGCCAGGGCTTGCCGACGTATCCCCCCAACTGCCGTCGGGGAGTTGCGTCGCGGCCAGCCAGGCCTCGCCGGCCGCGATCGGCGCCGCGTGGGCTGCCGATCCGAGGCGCTTGTCGATCAACCGCAAGCTCGCGATCGCCGTCGCTGTCGCAAGCGCGCTTGACGACAACTCGCCGGTCCAATGGCTCCCGGTGCGCCGGGCAAGCAGGTGCCCCGTCGCCGCGGCCCGAGACTTTGCGAAGGCAGCGGAGCGGAGCATGTGAGACGGGGGAACTGGCAGGCTCATACGCTCGCATGCCCCAGAGCGACGAGGCCGTAGAAGGTGTATTCGGCGTCGGGCTCGTCGTCGGCCCACGAGCCATGAAAGGCGCCGACATTCGTCCACAGCGAGTCGATGAAGTCGAGGACTGTCTCGCGCCGGTCGCGCCACGACGCGTCGAGGGCATCGAGGGCGTGAAGCGCCACGGCCGTCGAGAGGAGATCGGGGAGCGGGGCATCGGGGGCGGCACAGAAGCCCCCGGCCGGATGCCAACGCTCGAGAAACCAATCCCCGACGCCCGCCGGCAGCGGCCGGTCGAGGGAGCGGAGCGTGGCCACGGCGGCGGCCGTCGCCGTCGTCGAGCCCTCGGTCTGCCCCGGTTCGTTTGACCATCCGCCGTCAGCGCTCCGCAGAGCCCACAGCGAATCGGCCAGGCGCTCGGGCTCTGGCAGCGGGAGCTTGAGATCGGCGTGGGCGTTGACAGCCAGGAAGGAGCCATAGGCAGTGCCGCGGGAGGCGTTGCGGCGCGAGGCGTAGCCGCCGTCGGCGGAACGATGCTGAAGAAACCCCGCGGCGATCCCCTCCCGGATGCCGTCGACAAGCATGGCCGCCGGCTGCGAGGCCCAGGCCCGGGCCAGGCAGCAGCGGTGGACGAGATCGAGGCCGTCGCCGCTGCCATATCCCCCGAGCCACGCCCGCGTGGCGATGATGTGTGGCGATTGGGGATCGAGGGCGTCGAGGGCCACCAGCGCGTCGAGCGCAAACGAGCTGTAGTAGAGATCGCGGCGGCCACCACGATTGACATAGCCCCCCCCTTCCGCCGCCGTGCCATGGAGGAAAGCGGTGACGAGGTCGGCGGCATCGCCGAGCGATCGCCGCGCCAGCCTGGCGACCTGCAGCATCTGGAGTCGCTGGCTCATGGAGCGCGCCCGCTCACGCCCGTTCGGTGACGGTTTGCATCGGCTCGGCCGCGGGAGCACTCGCCTCGGCGGCCCCTGCTGCTTGGGCTTTTCGCAGCCGCTCCTGCTCCGCCTCGCGGCAGTAGCCCTCAAACGACACATCGTCAAAGATCTTTCCGAGGACGCGCCGCAGCAGGCCCTTGAGCGTCGGCTCCAGGAGCCCGTCGAGTGCCCGGATCGCCTGCTCCTTGTAGCCTTCGAGAAGGAGCGCAGCCTTTTCGTCGGCCTTGCATGCGGCGATCGCACCGCGGATCCGCTCGGCGGTCACCCCCGGCACATGCTCGCCCCGAGAGAGGCGCCCAAGCAGCTCGCGATCGGCGCCGCGGGCACGCTCGGCGGCGAGTGCCAGCACGACACTCGGCCGCGGCTGGGCACCGGGGAGGAGGCCGGCGTCGTCCTGGAGATCGTCGAGGTCGTCCTTGATTTGGTAGGCGATCCCCACCGCCTCGCTGAAGGACCGGAGCACCTCGGCGAGGTCGCTGCCACGGCCGGCGCACAGGCTGCCGAGCTGGAGGGCGACGTCAAACGCCGGGGCGGTCTTGAGCCGGAAGATCTCGAGGACCTGCCGGCTGGCCAGCGCCGTGGGCGTGCGGCTCCAAGCGAGCTCTTCTCCCTGGCCGCGGCACAACAGCCGCTGCGACTGGGAGGCCTCGCGGACCGCCGCGGTGATCGTCACTGGATCGAGCCCCGATTCGGCGATCAATCGATACCCTTCGCCAATCAGCACGTCGCCGACGTTGAGCGCCACCGGAACACCGTAGGCACCGGGGAGCGTCGGCTCGCCGTAGCGTTCGAGATCGCCATCCTCGATGTCGTCGTGGACAAGCGAGGCCTTGTGGAAGCATTCAACGGCCACCGCGATCTTGCGAAGCGCGGCTTCTTGGGCCGGGGTCGAGCCTGGCACGAGCGCCGCGTGGACGGCGGCGGCGAGGAACGGCCGCCAGCGCTTGCCGCCGACACCGAGCCATTCGCGCGCCACCCGCTCCGCATGCCCTTCGGCAGGCCCGAGCAAGTCGTCGAGGACGGCCGGCTCAAACCAGGTCTTCACGCCGTTTTGCAGCCCCCCCAGATCGAGGCGCCGCGAGGTGTCGGCCGACTCGAGATGGATGTAATCCCACACCCAGTCGTCGTCGACCATCGTGTCGATGCAGTCGTCCTGGAGGAGGGGGACGGCGACGGCGGGGATCGCCGCCGCCTCGACAAATGGATGCGTCTTCTCCAGGACCGGCAGACAGCTGACGCCGACGATGGCTTCGATCTGCCCGGTCTGGATCATCGCCATCACCAGCGCCGTGCCCTCGGCGACGAGGACGGCATAGCCGAGCCGCTCCGCTTCGGCCTGAAAGTCTTGGATCGAGCAGAGACCGCAGCTCTTGCAGAGAAGGCCGAACTCATCAAACGGCGCCGGGCAGCGGCTCTCTACCCGGAGGCACTTCGGCATCAGGAGCAGGCGGCGGTTGTAGGGAACGGCAGCCAGGGCGTCGCGCCACGATTCGTTGTTGACGAGCACCCCGGCGTAGTCGAGATGAATCTCGCCGAGACCGACCTCAGCCAGCGCCGCGCGGGCCCGGGCGTGCAATTCCTCCATCCGCAGCGGCGGCACCGCCGGCTTGGCGGCAAGCCCGCGGCGGATCGCTTCGAGGAGCGCCGTCCGCTCCGGCTTCGTCTGCGGGATCTTCGGATGGGGGGCGCGGGAGCGGATCAGCGACGGCGGGACCGGCGGCGGGAGGATCACCAGTGGTAGAGAGGATCGGACCGCGGCGCCAGTCGCATCGGCGGCGGAATCCATCGTCGTCCGTTCGGCTGTCGACATGCCTGGTCCTCGTGGCAATTCCGTCTTCGCTCGGGGCTCGCCGGGCGTTCCCGGCTCCCCCCCCAGCATCTGCCGCTCCCGGGGCGGGAGCAGACTTGGGGAATCCTATCACGCGGAGGGGGATGACGCCGCCGGCCCTATGGCTTCGGCCGCGGCCTGCCCGGCCAGCGCCGCTGCGGCCCGCTTCGCCGCCTCGGCCGATTTCCGCAGGATCTCCTCCGGGGAGGGGAGGGCATCGAGGACCTCGCGGGGGATCGCCGCCGCGTCGGCGAGCTTTGTCAGGCAGCGGCGCCGCTCAGCAAGGGCCTGGTCGGCGCTCCGCTCGCGCGAGAAACGGTTTTTCGCCTCGGCCGAGCGCTCCTTGAGGCGGGCGTAGATATCGCCCCCGAGGAGGGCCGAGATGTCGACCTTCATCTTCTCCCGGCCGACGTCGGTCTGGCTGACCGGGGCGCCGTCGATCGGCCCGGCGTGGTATTTCGGGAACATGATCGCGACTTCGGGACAGACGCGCGAGCAGGCGGGGCAGTTGACCTTGCAGTTGGAGGGATTCTCGACGCGGAGCCGATGGTCGGCATCGACGCCGTAGACGTCGAACAGGCAGAAGCTCAAGCACTGCATGCAATTGGTGCAGCGGACCGGATCGATGACAGGGAACCAGGGCTTCCAGGAATCCCCCGTCCCTGGGGCGTTGAGCGGCCGGTTACCACGGGCCCCGTCGACGAGCCCGATGACCTCGGCCGGCGTCCGCCCCGAGCAGTCGTGGACCGCAACGGTCGCCTCCGCAGCCGTGACCAGCGGCGCCTGCCCGGCGAACCGGCCAACGACCACGAACGTCGCCTCGTCGGCGGCCGCCGCCGCCCCCTCGTGGGCGAGGGTCACCGAATAGCCCCGATCGAGAAACGCGGCAACCAGCTCGGCCCGTTCGGCGCCGGCGAACGGCTCGGCGCCGCTCCCCTCATAGAGCACCACGCGTGGCTGGCGGGGGGCGAGTGTCGTCATGGCGTCTCTCCCAAGGGGGTGTTCGGGGGCAGCTTGCCGAGGGTCGCGATCCTGCTGGCGGCGGCCTGCTCCGCGGTGGCGTCGTCGCGGGCCGCGGCACTCTCCGCCACGGCACTCGTGTCACCGTCGAGCATCCCGGCCAGGACGCGCTCCGCGGGAAGGGTGCGCATGTTGAGGATCTCAACGCCGGTCTCGCCGAGTGGGGAATCGGCGAGGTGGAAGAGCCCGCGGACGGCGCGCGGCCAGCAGGCGGCGATCCGCAGCGTCGTCCCCTCCTTCGCCAAGCGTGCCAGATCGGCCAGATGGGGATCACGGCGGGCGGCCATGTCACACAGATCGGCCACCCCCTCGAAACCGCGACCCGCGGCTGCGAGCCCATCGAGCACGGCCGACTTCACATCGGCCGGCACCACCTGCGCAAACGCGC
Organism: Candidatus Kuenenia stuttgartensis; assembly: GCA_943332855.1. Taxonomy (GTDB): domain Bacteria; phylum Planctomycetota; class Planctomycetia; order Pirellulales; family UBA1268; genus QWOP01. Next base: position 19,731 of record CALQRA010000043.1, on the reverse strand, counting down.
AGCGGCAATAGAGCATCCGCACCGTCGGCTCCGGCGGCTGGGCTTCACTTCCGGTCATCGCCGCGGGCCCTCCGTCGTGGCCGCAGCCTCGCTCAAGGCCCGGGCCGGGGGGCGCTTCGCCGGCTTGGCGTAGGTGCCGAAGTCGTTGAACCAGTGGCGCTTCGCCAAGCGGTACATCCAGTGCTTCTCCGGCACCTCGCGGCCAGGGAGATCCTGACTGCTGCGCGGCGTGGCGGCGAGGAGCTCCTCGCGGGCCGTGCCGCGCTGGGTGGTGTCGCGGGCCCCGTGACGGTCGGCGATTTCGAGGACGAGCTTCGGGTTTTCGAGCATCACGCAGCCGCGGCTGTGGGCTGCCGCCGCGTCGCGCATGTCGCGCAGAAAGGCCGACTGCGTCACCGTGTCGTAGAACGAACCCTTGCGGGCGTCGTCGACGGCGAGCTGGATGATCGGGCAGGGCTCGATGTAGCCCGACGGGCCGACGTGGTGGGTGATCCCCGCGGCCATCGGGCACAGAGCGTCCCCCTCGCTGTCATAGTAGGCATCGACGATCGCGATCGGCGTCGTGGCCCGGCGCGACGTGACGAACTCGCGCACGCGGACGAGCTGATCGGGGCGAAGGGCGAGCTCCGGGGCGGCTTCGGGGCCGACCGGCCGGTAGGTGTGAAACCAGGTGTAATGCACTCCCAGCTTGATGAGGTGCTCGAGCCAGGCATCGGTGAGGAGCTGGTCGATATTCGACTGGCAGAGGCTCGTCGCCACGCCAGTCAGCAGCCGCGCCTCGAGGCACAGCTCGAGGCCGCGGAGCGTGCGGTCGAGGACTTGGCGGTTGCCGCGGCGGATGTCGCTGGTTGCCGCGTCCCCCTCGATGCTGATCAGCGGTGTGGCATTGCCGAGGCGGGCGAGCCGCCGGGCAACGTCGGGGGTGATGAGCTGGCCGTTGGTGAAGATCTGGAAGTAGCAGTCGCCATGCCGCTCGAGGAGATCAAACAGCCCCGGATGGAGGAACGGCTCGCCGCCGAGGAGACCGAAGAATGAGTTTCCATGGGCCTTGGCATCGGAGATGATTCCATCGAGCTCGTCGGTGGTCATCATCGTCCGCGGGGCTTGGACGTCGACCCAGCAGCCCTGGCAGCGGAGGTTGCAGGAATTGATGATCGAGAGGTGGAGGAACGGCGGGAAGACGATCCCGCGGCGCTTCCGGGCCTTGAACCGCTCCACCGAGAGCATCCCCTTGAAGCCGAAATTCCACCCCGCCTTCCACAGGCACTTCGGTGACACGGTGGAGACGATGCGGGTCGCGAGTTGCGGAAGCATGGCGGGCCGTCCGTCGGGGTTGCTGAAGAAGGGGGCGATCAGGCGGGGATGCGGTGCGTGGGGACCGGGCGGCCGGGGCGGAAGTGTTCGCAGTGGAGCACCGTGGCTGGGAGATCGCCACGGACCGCCTCGAGCGCCTCGCGGAGGGCGGCTTCGAGTTCGGCCGGATCGGCCTCGGCCCGGAGGTTGATCAGCAGCCGCCCGACATCGAGTGGGTCGGTGAGGCGGTGCGAGAGTTCGGGCGCGGCGGCGGAGCGGACGAGGTTCGCGGCGGCCAGTTCGTAGTCGTCTCCCTCGACCGACAGCGTCGCCTTGAGATGGGCGATCTCGCGGCCGAGACCAGCCACCGTGCTGCGGATCGCCTCGAGGAGCCGGGTGAGCATGGCGTTGCCATCCCACTCGCGCCCGCCGGGCTCACCAAGCCGGAGCTCGGCATTGAGCCAGCCGAGGAGGGCCTCGCCGTCGGCGTAGCGGTCGTAGTCGATGTCGTCGATCGGCCGGGGGGAGGAACGGTCGGCGAGGATCGCCTCGAACCAGGCGTCGCGGCCGGTCCCCTCGCGGGCCGAGATCTCGAACACCCGGGCACCGGGGGAGGAAACGGCCAGGGCAGCGCGGAGGGCAGAGCGCTGCGCGGCGGTGACGAGATCGCATTTGTTGATGACGACGATCTCCGCCTCCTCGAGCTGTTTGCGGTAGATGTAGCTGACATTCGGGGAGAAGTTGCCGCCGGCCGCCCCCGGCACACCGAGGATCCGCAGGGCCCGGAGGGGATCGACGACGACACTGACCGGCGCGACGGTGAAGCGATCGCCGTAGATCCGCGCCAGTGGCAGGCTCACCGTGGCGACCAGATCGGTGCAGCTCCCCACCGGCTCGGCCAAAAGGATGTCGGGGGCGGTGCCGCGCGCCAGCCGATCAGCGGCCTCGACGAGGGAATTGAACCGGCAGCAGAAACAGCCCCCGGCGATCTCCTCCACCTCGAGGGCATGCGCCTTGACCAGCGCCGTGTCGACGAGCCCACCGGCCTGGTCGTTCGTCACCAGCCCGACGCGCAGACCCCGGGCAGTGAACCACTCGGCGGCCGACAGAATGGAGGTCGTCTTCCCCGCTCCAAGGAAGCCGCCGATCATCACATAACGGGCTGGCATGGCGGTCATGAGGGCTCGTGGCGGGGCTTGGCGGGGAAAGGTGCCGGTCAGTGGTCGCCGCCGGGGACATCGTCGGACGGGGGAGACGACCCACTATAGCGGGAGGCGTGGAGCCGATCGATCGTCCCGGAGAGGAGGGCCACATAGCCGTGGACATCGAGATCCCCCTCCGCCGGCCGGCCGCGGACGGCATACAGCCAGCCATTTCCGTGGGGATCGGAGTGGGTCAGGCACGATTCGGTCGCCAGGAGCGGATTGGTCTCGACGAACTCTCCATCCATGACGGAATAGAGATCGCTGACCGCCTTGAAACCCTCGACCGTGCCGAGCCGCTGGCCGCCGACAATCTCGGAGCCGGGGCCGACGTCGAGGAGCATCTCCACCAGTTCGCCGAGCATCCGGGTGGCGAACTTCGTCATCCCCACCCGCCACACTCCCTCGTTCCCCTCGACCGGCGTCATCCAGAAGTGCGACGGGGCGTAGCGATGGCCGGCCGGGAAGCGGGCCGTGAAGTGGGCGTGCCGGAAGCGGACGGCGTCCATGGAAGGCGCGGGCTCCGACGGGAGTCTGGGGAGAGAACGGAGGGCTCGACGAGGCGCCGGCCTTCGGGACGGCCCCGCATGATAGCCGGCCGAGGCCGGGCTGCGATGGTGGGGGAAGGCTCAATCGTCGAGATGGTCGTCGTCGCCATCGTCGGCCGGCTCCGGCGCCGGCTCGGCCGGCCGGTGGTCAGCCGGCGCCGGCCCGGCCGGCCGGTGATCGGCCGGGTGGGGGGAGGTGTCGGCCGCCGACACGTTGGCATGGCCGCCCGGTGGCCGCCGCACGCCGCGACGGCCGGCGGAGAGCCCGCGAAGCCGTTTGATGAGGCGAACGATGTCGGCAGGGAGGGGGCTCGAAAACTGCAGATTCTCCCCGGTCACCGGATGGACGAAGCCGAGATCGGCGGCGTGGAGCGCCACGCGCACCGCCTGGGAGCGATCGACGATTTCGCTGCCGCGCGGTGCCGAATAGACCCGCTCGCCGCAGACCGGATGACCACTTTCGGCCAAGTGGATGCGGATCTGGTGGGTCCGCCCCGTCTCCAGCCGGCATTCGACAAGCGTGAAATCGTTGGCAAAGTGCTCGACCGGCACGACATGCGTCACCGACCGTTTCCCCTCTTCGCCATCGGAAGAGCCACGCCGGCCATCTCCGCGGTCGCGGACAAGATGCGAGATGATCGTGCCCGCCTCGACCCTGCCTATGCAGATCGCGAGATAACGACGCTGGGTGGTGTGGGCCCGGAATTGCTCGGCGAGGATCCGTTCGGCGGGGACTGTCCTGGCAAAGACGAGCAGGCCGCTGGTTTCGCGGTCGATGCGGTGGACGGCCCGGACCGTCGGCAGGCGGCGCGGGCCGACCCGTTCGGCACCGCGCGGGGCGGGGCCGCGCCGCGACCGGCCGTCGAGGTGGCGTTGCACAACGGCCGGGAGGAGTTCGTCGAGCGTGGGCTGCACCTGCCGGCGGCGGGCCGGCCAGTCGCGCTCCTCGGCATGGCGGGTCGTGGTCAATCCGGCCGGTTTTTCAACGACGACGACGGCGTCGTCGAGGTGGACCACCCTGACGTCGTCGGCCCGCGGGGGCGCCACGGCCGCTTCGGGGAGAACCTTCACCACCTCCCCTTCCTGGAGCCGCCGCGCCACGTCGGTGCAGATGTTGCCGTGGATCATCACGTGCCGCGAGCGGACGAGCTTTTGGATCCGCGACCAACTCGCCCCTTCGAGCTTGGCGCGGAGGAATCCAGCCAGCGTCTGCCGTGCGTCGCCACTGGCGACGTGGAGGACCGTGCCGGTCGATTTCGGCTTCATCATGGGGGGGTGGGATGCTTGGGGAGGGATGGGATCGGGAGGCGGGCTGGCGGTCGACGAGGAGCGGCGGTTGGCGGCAAACGCCGACAGGGGAGAACGACGGGGCCGATCGCGTCCGCGACCGGCCATTCTCCCCACTCTTGCGCAGCCTGCCAGCGGCTTGACCGGGGAGGGTCCGGTTCTAGACTCTACATCGGGTGGACCTTGCTGCGGCCGCCTCCGGCGGATTCGCCGTCTCCCTTCTTTCCACCCCCCCAGAGGATCCCCTTCCGTGCCCGGCACCTGCGTCATCGGTCTGCAATGGGGTGACGAGGCGAAGGGGAAGCTCGTCGATCTCCTCACCGAGGAGCACGACCTCGTCGTCCGCTACCAGGGGGGGGCCAACGCCGGCCACACGGTCGTCTCCGGCGGTCAGACCTGGAAGCTGTCGCTCATTCCCAGCGGGATTCTTCGGGATAACGTCACCTGTGTCGTCACCGGCGGCGTCGTTCTCGACCCGGCGAGCGTGATCCGCGAAATCGATGGCCTCGAAAAGCGGGGCGTGACGATCGGCCGGAAGCTCCTCCTCTCCGACCGGGCCCATGTCGTCTTCCCCTGGCACGTCAGCGAAGACCGCTTCCTCGATGGCAGCCTGTCGGGCGGCGAGGCAATCGGGACGACCGGCCGAGGCATCGGCCCCTGCTACCGCGACAAGGTTGGCCGGTCGCTGGCGATCCGCCTCGGCGACTTCTACCGCCCCGATTTCCGTGACAAACTCGCCCACGTCGTGAACGTCAAAAACAGCCTTTTTGCCGGCTGGAAAGTCGGCGGGGTGACGATCGAGCCCCTCGATGCCGGGCGGATCCACGCCGAATATGCCGCCTACGGCGAGCGTCTCCGGCCCCATGTCGCCGACACGACCGCCTTCCTCCTCGACGAGATCGAGGCCGGAAAGCGCTTTCTTTTCGAGGGCGCCCAAGGGTCGCTCCTCGACATCGACCACGGCACGTTCCCCTTCGTCACCAGCAGCAATTCGTCCGGTGTCGGCGTGTCGAGCGGTTCGGGCGTGCCCGGGCGTTGGATCGACCGGGTGATCGGCGTGGTGAAGGCCTATTCCACTCGCGTCGGAGGGGGGCCGCTTCCCACCGAGCAGATCAACGCCGTCGGCGAGCACCTCCGGGAGCGTGGCCACGAGTACGGCACCGTGACGAATCGGCCGCGCCGCTGTGGCTGGTTCGATGCCGTCGCCGCCCGCTACACCGCCCGGCTGTCGGGGGTCGACTGCCTCGCCGTCATGCTTCTCGACGTCCTCTCCGGGCTCGACGAGGTGAAGATCTGCTCGGCCTACGAGATTGACGGTCAGCGCATCAGCCACTTCCCCAGCCACATCGACGACCTGAAGCAGGCAGTTCCGGTGTACGAGACCCTCCCTGGCTGGAGGGACGACCTGACCGGCGTGCGGGGCTACGATGAACTCCCCTCCCAGGCCCGGGCCTATCTCGACCGGATCGGCGAGCTCCTCGGACGGAGGGTGTCGATCGTTTCCGTCGGCCCCGACCGGGCCCAGACGATTCTCCGTGACCGTAACGTCGTCGGCAGCCCCCCCAAGCCATGGCCACCACACCCGCACCCCTCGGCGGCGAACGTCTGACGCCGGTGGCGGCGCCGGTTAGCCCCGCGTCCAGCGCTCCGCTCCCGCCGCGCCCCGATGCCCCTCCACGGCATGTCGCCATCATCATGGACGGCAACGGCCGCTGGGCAAAGAGCCGCGGCCTGCCGCGCATTGAGGGGCACCGCCGCGGCGTGGCGAGTGTCCGCAGGACGACCGAGCAGTGCGTTCGCCTCGGCATCGATCAGCTCACGCTCTTTTGCCTCTCGAGCGAGAATTGGCGGCGCCCCGAGACCGAACTCTCCTTCCTGATGTGCCTCCTCGAGCAGTATCTCGTCGAGGAGCGAGCGCTCCTCATGGAGCAGCGCGTCCGGCTATCGATGATCGGGCGCCGTGACGGGCTCCCCGCGGAGACGCTCGCCGCCCTCGACCGGACCGCCGAGCTGACGGCCGGCAACGACGGCATGAAGCTCTGCCTGGCGATCAACTACGGTGCCCGCGCTGAGATCGTCGAGGCCGCCCGGCGCCTGGCCCGTGAGGTGCGCGCGGGGAGCCTCGATCCCGACGCGATCGATGAGGACCGCTTCAGTGGGGCGCTCGACACCGCCGGGATGGCCGATCCCGACCTCCTCATCCGCACCGCCGGCGAGATGCGCGTCAGCAACTTCCTCCTCTGGCAGATCAGCTATGCCGAGCTGTGGGTGACCGACGCCGCTTGGCCCGATTTCGACGAGGGGCAACTCGACGCCGCCCTCGCCTCCTACGCCTCCCGCGAACGTCGCTTCGGAGGGCTCGGCAAACCGTGACCCTGCCAGGCCTCACCACGCCGGTTCCCGACTCTGTGCCCCCCCGGCCCGCCGCGGGCACGCGGATGGCTCGCGTCGTCATGGGCTTTGGCCTGCTCGGGGCGTTTCTGCCGCTGGTATGGGCCGATTTCGTCGGCCTGTGGGGCGCGGGCCCGGCGATCTGGCTCCTCCCTGTGGCGCTTATCCTAGCGGGGGCCGCGGCGCTTGAGTGTGTGGCGATCCTGGCCCACCGCGGGCTCGGGCCGCGGGTCGCTGTCCTCGTCGCCGGTTGTGTCGCGGTGCCCCTGGCGGCGGCGCTGGGCAGTCCGGCGTTTCGCGCCGCCTCCGGCGGTGGAGCGCCGCTCACCTCGGCCGGGTGGGCAGCCGCGGCCGTCGTGGCCGCGATGATCGGGGCGCTGCTCGTGGAGATCGTCTTCTATCGCCAGGGGAATGGGGCGATCGAGCGGCTGGCAGGAACGGCCCTGGGGCTGTTGATGATCGCCCTGCCGATGGGCTTCGTCGTCAGCCTGCGGCTCACCGGCACGCCCGACTATGAGGGGGGCTGGCACCGGCCGGGGCTCGCGCCGCTGGTGGGGATGATCGCGGCGGTGAAGTTCGGCGATGTGCTCGCCTACCTGGTCGGTTCGACCGTCGGCCGTCACCGCATGGCGCCCGCTTTGAGCCCGGGGAAGACCTGGGAAGGAGCGCTGGGATCGTTGGGCGGGGCCTTGATCGCCTCGTGGATCGTGTTTGTCGCGCTCCGTGGGCTGCTGGCGCCTGCCGACGGCGGAAGCGCCGAGCCGTTTGGCGGTTGGATCGTCCACGGCGTGGTCGTCGGCGCGGCCGGGATGCTCGGCGACCTGGCCGAGTCGCTGCTGAAGCGCGAGGCTGGCGTCAAGGATTCGGGGGGAGCGCTCGGCGCCCTCGGAGGTGCGCTCGATCTGGTCGATTCGCTGCTCTTCGCCGCGCCCGCCGCATGGTTGCTGTGGGTGCTTTCGTTTCCTTCCTGAACAGGCTTCGTCGATCGCGACCACGCCGCCACTTTCCCCGGGGGACTTTCCATGGATCGCCTGCTGCTCGCCGCGACCTTCCTCTTTTTTTCGTGCAGCGCCCGCCCGGCTCTGGCCGACGACGGCAACTGGCCGGCCTTTCGCGGCCCGGCGGCGCGGGGCGTGGCGCTCGGGGCCGGCCTCCCCGATCGCTGGTCAGCCACGGAGAACGTCGCCTGGAAGACCGACCTCGCCGGCCGCGGGTGGTCGTCGCCGGTGGTCTGGGGAGACAAGATCTTCCTCACGACATGCGAATCGACCGGGGAGGTCGAGGAGGCGAAGAAGGGGCTCTATTTCGGCGGTGACCGCGCGGAGCCCTCGGACGCAAACCACCGGTGGAAGGTGCTCTGCCTCGACCTCGAATCGGGGAGCATCCGCTGGGAGAAGACCGTCCATGAGGGGAAGCCGACGCAGCCAATTCACGTGAAGGGGAGCTATGCCGCCGAGACGCCGGTCGTCGACGGCGATCGGCTGTGGTGCCTGTTCGGCAATGTCGGCCTCTTCTGCCTCGATCACGACGGCAACCAACAGTGGCGCCGTGAACTCCCCTCGCATGCGATGCGCAACGGCTGGGGCACCGCGGCCTCGCCGGCGCTCCATGACGGCCGGATCTATCTCGTCGACGACAACCAGGAAGCCTCGGGGATCGTCGCCCTCAACGCCGCCACCGGCGCCGAGATCTGGAAGACCGATCGCGACGAGAAGAGCAACTGGTCCACGCCCTTTGTCTGGGTGACGCCCGAGCGCACCGAGATCGTCACCGCCGGCACCGGGAAGGTGCGGTCGTACGACACCGACGGGAAGCTCCTCTGGTCGCTCCAGGGGATGTCGTCGATCACGATCGCCACCCCCTACGAGCTCGACGGACTGCTCTGTGTCTCATCGGGCTATGTGATGGACCGCAGCAAGCCGCTGTATGCGATCCGCCCCGGTGCCAGCGGCGACATCTCGTTGGCGCCGGGCGCGACGTCGAACGCGGCGATCGCCTGGAGCCAGCCGTCGGCCGCCCCCTACAACCCGTCGACGGTGGCCCTCGACGGGCGCGTCTACGTCCTCCACGACCGCGGCTTCCTGGCCGCCTATGCCGGGAGCGACGGCCGGGAGCTCTTCTCCCCGCAAAGGATCCCCGAGGGGCGGGCCTTCACGGCGTCGCCGTGGGGGGCCGACGGAAAGGTTTTCTGCCTCAACGAGGATGGCGTGACGTTTGTGTTTCAGGGGGGGGACAGCTTCGCTCCGCTCCACACCAACACCCTCGCCGAGGACGACATGTGCATGGCGACCCCGGCCCTCGCCGGCGAGCGGCTCCTGGTCCGCACCGCCGCCCGGCTCTACTGCTTCCGCCGTGCCGACTGACGCGGCGGGGCCGGTCGGGCTCGGCCGGCCGCATTCTGGGATTTCCAGACGGTTTGCCAGGCTGGGAGACTGGCCGGTTGCGGCGGCGGGGACCCCGCCGGAGGATCCCCGCCGGCATGACGGGCGGCGGCGGGTATACTGAATCTGTCCGGGTCTATCCTCTCCTCTCTAGAGACCGTCGGCGCCTCATGCGTCGCGGGCTCCGATGTCCCGCACCACGATCGCGGTGGTCGACTCCAAGCGGATCCTGGCCATCTTTGGCCCAAGGGACCAGCATCTCCGCAGGATCCGCTCGGCGTTGGGGGTGAATGTCTCCGCGCGGGAGGGCTCGATCCGCATCGAAGGGGAAGAACAGGCCGTCAAGCGGGCCACGACGGTGTTTGAGCAGCTCGATCGCGCCGCCCGGGAGCGGGGCGCCGTCGATGGCACCGATGTCGCGCAGGCGATTGCGATCGTCACCGGCGAAGAGGCTCCGGTCCACCACGAGCCGATCGACATCCACCGGGCCGGCCGGCATGTCATGCCGCGGTCGGAGGGGCAGGCGGCCTACGTGCGGGCGATCCGCGATCATGACGTTGTCCTCTGCAGCGGCCCGGCAGGGAGCGGCAAGACGTTCCTTGCCGTGGCGATGGCGGTGTCGCTGTGGCGGGCCGAGCAGGTGCGGAAGATCATCCTGGTGCGCCCCGCGGTCGAGGCCGGCGAGAGCCTCGGCTACCTGCCGGGGGATCTCCAGGCGAAGATCAACCCTTACCTGCGTCCGCTCCTCGACGCCCTCCGCGAACTGATTGACTTCGAGTTGCTCAAGCGGCTCGGCGAGCAGGATGTCGTGGAGATGGTGCCGCTGGCGTACATGCGCGGGCGGACACTCAACAACGCCTTCATCATCCTCGACGAGGCCCAAAACACGACCGTCTCGCAGATGAAGATGTTCCTGACGCGGCTCGGGATCGGCTCGAAGATGGTGATTTCCGGCGACACGACCCAGGTCGATCTCCCCCCGAACCGGACCAGCGGCCTCGTCGACGCCATGCGGCGCCTCCAGCAGGTCCCCGGCTGTTGCCGGGTCCGCCTGGCCGGATCCGACATCGTCCGCCACCCGCTCGTCCAGCGGATCGTCGAGGCCTACGACGACGATGCCCATGACGACCACGGTCGCCCGCCGCGCTGATCGATCCCCCATCCCCTCTGTCGCCATCACCGCACCATGCCCGTCGCCCCATCCTCCTACCGCCGCACCGTCCGTCGCGGCCATTCCGTGGAAGGGCCACAGGGCTTTCTCGGAGCGCTCTTCGAGCGGGTGTCGCGATCGGAGGTTCTCCTCCGGCTGGCGCTCTGTCTGGGAGCGGCCACCGTGCTCCTGATCGCGCTCCACGGCTGGACCGAGCCGATGCCGTGGCACTCCGGCTCGGTGGCCACCCGGGGGATCGCCGCCCGGGTCCCCTTCGAGAAGCCCGATCAGGAGCGGACCCGCACCGCCCAGGAGCGGGCCGCGGCCCAGGTGCGCGTCGTCTACACCCAGGATCCGGCCCCGCTGCTGCGGCTCCGCGACGGGCTGAAGAACCGGGCCGCCGAGATCGGTGCCGCCGACGCCCTCGATGTCGTCTCCCGAGACGCGTGGCTCGAGTTCGCCCCCGACGCAGGTCCGGTGCTCGTCGGACTCCCGGAGCGGGCGGCGATCGACAACAGCCGACCGGGCGCGGCGAAAACACCGGACGAGGCTGCCGACAGGGCGTCCACCGCGGAGAATGCCACGCCGGACCGGCTCGCCGCCGAAGCGGATACGGCCAACGCGGGCGGGGATGCCCCGGTCGACCCGGCGCTGGCAGCGCACGTCGCCGAGTTCGAAGCCTTTCGGGCGCACCTCGACACGAAAGAAAAGCAACTCGAGTTCGACAAGGGGATCGATCAGGCCTTCTCGGACCTGATCGCGACCGGCGTTCTGGAGACGATCCAGCACGGCATCGACGAGGGGAGCCAGACGGAGATCGATGTTCATCCGCTCGGCAATCTCGCCACGATCGCCCGCGTCCAGGTGGCCGACGTGCTCCTCGGGGAAGCGAAGAGCCGGCTCCGGCTCCGCCTCGGCGAGGAACTCGGCGCGGGGGCGTTCGCCGACAGGATCGACGCCTGGATCGAGCCGAAGCTCGCCGGATCGCTCGAGATCGATCCCGAGGCGACGCAGCAATCGCGGACCGAGGCCCGCAAGAAGACGCCGCAGCAGTTTGTTCGCTACGCCGCCGGCGACATCCTCTCCGCCCCCGGCGAGACGGTGCGCGAGGAAGAGCTGGCGCTGCTCCGATACGAGCACGAGGAATATGGCCGGCGGCAGGACGCCCGGCAGCGCGCCGGCCGGATGCTGTCGATGCTCGGTCTGTTCGTGGCGATGTTCACGCTGGCCGGGTTCTACGTCCACATGCACCACCGCGAGGTCCTCGACGACCTCGGCCACGTCGCCACGCTCCTCGCCCTGGCCGTGGTGACGACGATCGTCTGCCTGTTCGCCTCGGGGGATGCCTGGCGGGCGGAGATCGTGCCGTTGCTCGTGTTCGCGATGACGGTGGCAATTGCCTACGACGAGGATCTCGCCCTCCTCCTCGCCGCCGAGGTGGCCCTCGTCGTCGTTGTTGGGCTCGGCCGCGGGCTCGTCGACTATGTCACCCTCACCGCAGCGGCGTCGGCGATGATCTTCTGGATGGGGCGGTTGCGGAGCCGCAGCAAGCTCATTTACGTCGGGCTCTGGGCGGGGGTGGTGTCGCTGATGACGCAGCTCGGCGCGGAGCTCCTCGACGGCCGGTCGATGAGCACCCAGCTGCTCTACGACGCCGGTCGGACGGGGATCTGGACGCTCCTAGCCGGCTTCCTCATGACCGGCCTGCTCCCGTTCATTGAGCGCAGCTTCGGAGTCCTCACCGACTTGAGTCTCCTCGAGGTGGGGGACGTCGCCCATCCGCTCCTTCAGGAGCTCGTCCGTCGCGCTCCCGGCACCTACAACCATTCGATCAACGTCGCGAGCATCGGCGAGGCGGCGGCCGAGGCGATTGGTGCTCGTGGGCTCCTGGTGCGCGTGGCGGCCTATTTCCACGACATCGGCAAGATGCTCAAGCCGGCCTACTTCGTGGAGAACCAGGGACAGCAGGGGAACCGTCACGAATCGCTCGTGCCGGCCATGAGCACGCTGATCATCGTCGCCCATGTCAAGGAAGGGGCGGAGCTGGCCCGGCAGTACAATCTCCCCCAGCCGATCGTCGATCTCATCGCTGAGCACCACGGCACGACGCTCGTGGAGTATTTCTACCGACGCGCGACCGAGCGGCAGCAGGCCAATCCTGACGGTGGCGACGTCGACGAGCACACCTACCGATACCCGGGCCCGAAGCCGAGCACGCGCGAGTCGGCGGTGCTCATGCTCTCCGATGCCGTTGAGAGCGCCAGCCGGGCCCTCACCGAGCCGACACCGGCCCGGATCCAAGGGCTCGTCCACGATCTGGCAATGAAGCGGCTCCTCGACGGCCAATTCGACGAGTGTGGCCTGACGCTCGAGGAGCTCGAGATCATCGAGCAGAGCCTCGTCAAGAGCCTGACGGCTGTCTATCACGGCCGCGTCAAGTATCCCGATCAGCAGAGGACGGCCTGACCGGCTGGAGGCGACATGATGAACCGCTGGATGACGCGCCTGTGACGAGTGGAAAACAGCGGCAGCGATCGGCACCCTCCGGTAACCGCACGACCGTCGCCGCGGCGACCGACGACTTGGTGATCGAGGTGGTCGATCGTCAGCGACGCGTCAAGCTGGGGCGCGGGTGGCTCGAGCGGCTCGTGAGGAAGGCCCTCCGGGCGGAGAAGGTGACCGCGGCCGAGGTCTCGGTGCTGCTGTGCGACGATCGGCGGATCGCGCGGCTCCATGACGAATGGATGGGAGACCCGACCCCCACCGACGTGATCACGTTTGATCTCTCCGAGCCGGCGGGGATGCCAGGGGGCGACGGTGTGCTGCGCGGGGACATCGTCGTCAGCACCGAGACGGCGGTGCGGATGGCCAAGGAAGTCGCCTCGACCCCACGTCTGGAGACAGCCTACTACGTGATCCACGGCATCCTTCATCTGACGGGCCACGATGATCTGGCGCCGGGGCCGCGGCGGGCGATGCGCCGCCGCGAGCGGACACTCATGGAAGCGCTCGGGCTGCCGGCGCCCACTCGGCGGGCAGGCCCCCGCACGATGCGGTCCGGTGGGGTGGGACGATGAGCCCAGATCCGTTGGCGACGGCCCTGGTGCTCCTCGGGATCGCCAGTCTGGCCGCCGTCCAGGCCCGCGCGGCCCGTGGCGCGCCGCGCCATCGGGTGCATGAGATCTGTCGCGACCGCGGCACGCCGGGATTGGCCGACGAGATCTTCGACGGCAGCGAACCGGTGGCGTTCATCGCGGCCACCATCGTCGTCGTGGCGGCGACGGCGGCAACGCTCGTCGCGGCGCGCTCGCTCGATCTCCAGCTCGTGCCGGGGCGGATCCGTCTGCCGGTGATGCTCCTCTGGATGGGAATCGTCTGGTTTCTCCTCGTCGCGGCGCCGATGCTCCTGGCGCGGACGCTCGGGCCGAGGATCCTCGTCGCCACCTGGCCGCTGTGGCGACCGTTGGTGGCGATGGTGACCCCGTTCGTCGGCGGCGTCTCGAAGATGGCCACGCTCCTCGCCAACACCTTCGGGCGACGCGCCGGGATGACCGACGAACCGACCGTCGAGGAGGAGGTCAGGCAGGTCGTGGACGACGCCCTGCGGGAGGGGCGGCTCGAGGGGGCGGCCCGCGACATGATCGAGGGCGTGATGGAGCTGCGCGACGCGCGCGTGTCGCAGATCATGACCCCGCGGACGGCGATGGTGACGCTCCCCGTCCACGCCCCCTGGGCGGAGGTGCTCGCCGTGGCGACCGAGAGCGCCCACACACGGATGCCGGTTTGGGACCGTTCGCCCGACGACATCATCGGCATCCTCCATTCCCGCGAGCTCCTCACGCACCTCGCTGCCGCTGCCGGCGACGGCGCCCCTGCAGCGCCCCCCGTGCTCCGACCGCTGCTCCGGCCGCCGTACTTCGTGCCGGAGTCGATGAGTGTCCAAAACCTCCTCCGCGAGTTCCAGCGGACGCACACCCACATGGCCGTGGTCACCGACGAGTTCGGCGGGGTGTCGGGGGTGGTAACGATCGAGGATGCCCTCGAGGAGATCGTCGGCGAGATCGCCGACGAACACGACGAGGCCTTCTCCGACGGCCTCCGGCTGGTGTCGGAGGGGGTCTGCGAGGCGATGGCCAACGTCCGCCTCGAGGATCTCGCCCAGGCCACCGGTCTCGACCTGCCGACGGAGGCCGACTACGAAAGCGTCGGCGGGTTCGTCTTCCACCACCTTGGGAAGATCCCGGTTGCCGGCGAGCGTTTCGAGTCGCATGGCGGCCGGTGGGAGGTGCTCACCGCCACGCGGAGCCGGGTCGACCGGGTCCGCGTCACCCGCCTTGCCCCCCCGGATTGACGCGCGATGCCAGCGGACAAGGCCCACGCCGTCGTGATCCGCGCCGTGCCTTTCGGGGAGACCAGTGCCGTGGTCACGGTGTTCACGCGCGAGTGCGGCAAGCTGCGGGCCCTGGCGAAGGGGGCGTGGCGTCCGAAGAGCGCCTTCGACGGCGCCCTTGACCTGCTTTCGGTCTGTCAGGTAATCGTCCTCCGTAGATCGTCGGGCGGGCTCGACCTGCTCATCGAGGCCTTCCTCGAACGCAGGTTCCGTGTTGCCACGAGTCTGGCGGCGGTCCACGGCGGAATGTATGTCGCCGAACTGCTCGATGCCCTCACCGCGGACGCCGATCCGCAGCCGGAGTTGTTCGATGCGGCCGACACGACACTTCTCCGTCTCTCGGGTCATGAAGGCAACGACGCGCTCGTTTGGCCGGCCGTCGTCCGCTTCGAACTCGCCGCCCTCCGTGCCGCCGGCCAGGCGCCCGCGCTCGGCCGCTGTGCGGAATGCCGCGCGGCCGTCCCTGCCACCGGGCGGATCGCCTTCGGGATGCTCGACGGCGGTGTGCTCTGCGCGGCCTGCCGCAGCGGCCGTCGGGCGGTTGTCTCGGTGTCGGCCGCGGCCCTTGCGGTGCTGCGCGGCCTGCGCGCCGGCTCCGTCGAGAGGCCGATCGATCCCCCGGTCCTCGGGGAGCTCCGGGCCGTCATGAACACCTACGTCGCCCATGTCCTGGGACGGAAATCGCGGCTCAGCCCGCGGCTCGTTCCCGCTCTCCCCTCCCGCTCCCTCCCCGCCCGCGACGCCTGAACCCCGCCGACCGCGCCGACACACCCCGGGTGCCCCCCCATGCCGCGTTCCAGTCATTCCCGCCGCCCCGGAAGCCAGCCTCTCGGGCTGCTTTTGGCCGCCGCCCTGGCGGTCCTGCTCGGCGGCTGCGCGACGACGCTCAAGACGCCGAAGTGGCCCTGGTCGAAGCGCGGCGACGAGGCGGGGCGAAAGGTGGCCGGGGAGCTGGGGGAAGATGCCGACAGCGAGATCATCTCGTCGGAATACACCCCCCCCCCCGATCCGGGCTGGGATTGGTTCAAAGGGGACAACGTCAAGCGCCGCTGGAAGCGGCTGGTGGGGCGCGGGCCGAACGAGCCGGTGGCACGGCGGGCGCTGGCAGAGGCCGACGGCCTCTACAACCAGCGGAAGTTCAGGGAGGCGAGCGCCAAATACAAGGTGGCGATCGACCGCTGGCCCGACTCAGCGATCGAGGAGGAGGCGATGTGGCAGCTCGCCGAGTGCTGGTTCTTCACCGACCAGTACCCGAAGGCCGAGGATGCCTACGACGAGATCGTGAAAAAGTATGCCAACACGCGCTACCTCGATCGGATCGCCCAGCGTCAGTTCGTCATCGCGCAGTATTGGATCGCCCTCGATGACAAGCACCACTACCTGACGATCGTTCCCAACGCCTTCGACCGTTCCCGGCCGATCTTCGACACCCGCGGCCGGGCCCTCAAGGCCTACGATCACGTCCGCATCAACGATCCACGCGGGCAATTGGCCGACGACAGCATCATGGCCCAGGCCAACGCCCACTTTCTCGAGCGGCAGTGGATCGACGCCGACTACTTCTACACCCTCCTCCGGGGCGAATACCCCGACAGCGACTTCCTCCTCCAGGCCCATCTCCTTGGTCTCCAGGCCAAGCTCCGCGCCTACCAGGGAGCGGGCTACGAGGGGGGCGTGCTCGACGAGGCGGAGGTGCTCACCGACCAGACCCTCGTGCAATTCCCCGATCAGCTCGCCCGGGCCGATCAGGACCGCGTCCTCGGTGTCCGGGCGGAGATCCACGCCCAGCAGGCGCTGCGCCACTGGAACCGGGCCGAGTTCTACGCCAAGGGGGAGCACTACACCTCGGCCAGGATCTACTACGCGCTGATCGCCCGCGATCGCCCCGAGACGCTCCTGGCGGCAAAGGCCCGCGAGCGGCTCGGCATGCTCGCCGGGAAGGATGATGTCTCCGATAATCCCTTCCCGACGCTCACCGCCTTTCTCAATCCCGATTCGCTCAAAGAAGCGGAGCTCGACGCCATGGCCGAGGCCGACGCCGTCATCGCCCGCGAGGACAATTCCGGCTCGTCCGGTCCGATCCGCTGATCGCGCCTCTCCGCCGAGCGCGCTTCTGTGTTCTGCGTGCGGGGCTTGCCGACGCCAACTTGTCAGGATCTCGAGCCATGCCCACCGGCCACGCCATATCTCGCCGGGGGTGGCTGTTGGCCGTTGCGGGCCTGGCGGTCGGCACGGCCGGCTGCGCCGGCTACCGGTTCGGCAACAACACGCTCTACGCGCCGAACGTCCGCACCGTCTACGTCCCGATGATCCAGAGCGACTCCTTCCGCACCATCCCCGGCGTCGACCTTGGGGAGCGGCTCACGGAAGCCGTCTGCAAGGAGATCGAGAAGCGCACCCCGTTCAAGGTGGTGGGGACCGCCGACGCCGACAGCGTGCTGACGGCACGGATCGTCGCCGACACCAAGCGCATGCAGGTCGAGAGCCCCACCGACCAATCGCGGATGGTGGAGATGAACATCCAGGTGCTCGTCACCTGGGCCGACCGCGGCGGCGCGGTGCTCGCCACCGGCGCCGTCCCCCTCCCGGCGGCGAGCGTCGACGTCGGCCAGGCAGCCGTGCTCGTCCCCGAATACGGCCGCTCGGTCGTGAGCACGCAGCAGGAGGGAGTCGTGAAGATGGCCCAGCAGATCGTCGGCCTCATGGAAGAGCCGTGGTGACGGCCGGTCAGCCGGAGGCACGACGGGCGAGGCGGATCTGCTCGAGCTCCCGCCGAAGCGGGGCCCAGTAGAGGCGATCGGCCTCACGCTGCGCATCTTCCTCGACACGCAATCCCGCCGTGAGCGCCGCGGCGTCACCGGTGAGGGCATGCGTCAACAGCGGTCGACGGGGGATCGCCGCCCTGGCAGCGTCGGGGAGTTCGCGGGCCAGGCTGATGAGGAGGGATGGCGTCCGCAATTCCTCGAGCCACAAGGCGACGGCATCAGCGTCGCGCGCTTCGCCATGGTGGGCGAGATCCGCTTCGACGAGCCTCGCGATCATCGGCCAATCTTTGTCGCGTTGGGTCTTCTTGGCGGTGACGAGGTCCCGGAGGGAAAGCACCTCGATTGACCATCCGTCGGTCTCGATCGTGGTTCGTCGATCCCAGAGCGTCTCGAATCCGGGGAGACCGCGGAGCTTCGCCATCACATCGACGCGCATGCCGGCGGCGCCGGGAGCACGACAGCGGAAATGGACGGCGAGCCCCCCTTGCAGATGCCGTCGCTCGAAAGGCGGCACCGCGATCACGTCCGCTTCGAGGGTGGCGAGGGCCGCTGTGAGGCGCTCGAGATTCGCGTCGTCGGCGAGCACGAGAAGATCGGTGTCTCGGCTGAACTCAGCCCCGCCGTACAACACGCATGCCTGGCCGCCCATGAGGAGCGAACGCACGCCACTCGTCGTCAGAGTAGAAAGGACTTTGAGAATCGGGCTCGGGGTCAAGGGACCCTCCCAGTTCCAGATAGGTCTGCCAGAGCCGAGAGGATTCTTCGAGGCGCTGGGCCGGGGTCAGGGAGTACCACTCCGCCCATTCCGCCCCGACGAGATCGACCCAGTCGATGGACTGTTGTTTCGCGACCTGTTTCATGATTTGCTCATCCTACCCCCCTCCCGCGCCGATTCGCCAACGAATCGGTCGGGACCCGCCGGCGGAGGAGGCGACGGTTCCCTCCGGCGCAGCCGTGCTGCGGGTAAAGTGAGGGAATGACCACCACCCCGCTCCCCACCGCCTGGCAGCTCCGTTCGACGCGCTTGGTGCTGCCGCATCCGACCGGGCCGCTCCGCCGGCCGCTCGTGATGGGGATCGTCAACGTCACCCCCGACAGCTTCTCCGATGGTGGCCGCCACGCGGCGGTCGATGCGGCGGTGGCGCATGGCTTGCGCCTCGTCGCCGAAGGGGCCGATCTCCTCGATGTCGGCGGCGAGAGCACGCGGCCGTTCTCGACGCCGGTCGAGGCCGACGAAGAGATCCGACGGACGGCCGAGGTGGTGCGCCGACTCGCCCGCGAGTCGGGCGTGCCCGTTTCGATCGACACCTCAAAAGCCGCCGTGGCCAAGCGCGCCCTCGAGTGCGGTGCCGAGATCATCAACGACGTCACCGGACTCGAAGGGGATGCGGCGATGCTTCCGCTCGCCGTCGCTTCGGGGGCGGGGATCTGTGCGATGCACATGCAGGGAACTCCCGCCACGATGCAGATCGATCCGCGCTACGGCGATGTCGTGGAGGAGATCTACCAGTGGCTCGCCGCACGGCGCGATACGCTCCTCGCCGCCGGCATCGAGGAGGGGCGGATCTGCCTCGATCCCGGCATCGGCTTCGGCAAGACCCATGCCCACAACCTGGCGCTGGTGTCCCATGCGGGGAGGTTTCTCGACCTCGGCTGCCCGATCCTTGTCGGCCACTCGCGGAAGGGCTTCATCGGCAAGGCCCTCGAGCAGGCGCTCGGCCGAGCGGCCACCGAGAGCGATCGGGATGCTGGCACCGCCGGGATTGCCTGCCGGTTGGCCGCCTCCGGCATCCAGATCGTTCGCGTCCATGCCGTCGGCCTCGTCCGATCGGCTCTCGAAGGCTTTTCGGCCGGGGCGTGAGCGGCCGGGCGGCCGCCACCGTTCCCGCTCTCCGGCGAACCCTTGACGCCAGGGAGACGTTCAACCGACAACGGCGGGCGTCGATCCCTCTTCCCTGGAGTCTCCTCAAGCCATGCGTGCCCTCTCGGCCGATCCCCGGACACTCAAGCGCCCCGAGTCGCCCGGTCGCTTCCAGGCAAGCGGCCTGATGCTGGTGGCGCTGCTGGCGCTCTCGAGCGCAGCCTGTGGCCAGCCCCAGGGGGGGCCACCCCCCGGCAGTCCACCGAGGGGATTTCCCGGCGGCCCCCCCGGAGGTCCGGAGGGCTTCATGCGGATGGTCCCCGTCATGACCGCGCTCGATGCCGACGGCGATGGTGAGATCTCCGCCGCGGAGCTCGCCGAGGCGACGGCCCATCTGAAGAAACTCGACGTCAACAACGACGGCAAGCTCTCCCCCGAGGAACTGCGGCCGAACTTCCCGGCT
>CALQRA010000042.1 GCA_943332855.1 Candidatus Kuenenia stuttgartensis | reverse complement strand
GACAAGGGGCTTGTGCGGATCACGCCGGCGCCGCTCGACGGCTCGAAGCCGACGGTCGTCGAGAAGATCCCGGTCGAGCTGTCCGGTGCCCAGGGGCTCCTCTGGGCGTTCGACTCGCTGTATGTCGTCTGCAACGGTGGCCCCGGCAGCGGCCTCTACCGGGCGACCGATTCCAACGGCGACGACATCCTCGATCATGTCGAAAAGCTCCGCGCCTTTGAGGGGGGCGGCGAGCACGGTCCCCATGCCATCCGCCTCTCCCCCGATGGCAAGAAGCTGTTCATCATCTGCGGCAACCACACCCTCCCGCCGTTCGCCGTGAAAAATATCACCGAGCCGCAATCGCTCGGTGGCATCCGCCCCAACCAGCGCCGTGTCGAACTGCCCCCCGAAGCCACGAGCCGGTTGCCTGCCAACTGGGACGAAGATCTTCTCATCACGCGCCTCTGGGACGCCGGGGGCCATGCCGTCGGAATCCTCGCGCCGGGGGGCTATGTCGTCAGCACCGATCCCGATGGCAAGGAGTGGGAAATCTGGACCGGTGGCTACCGCAATCCCTACGACTTCGCCTTCAACGCCGACGGCGAGATGTTTGTCTACGACGCCGACATGGAGTGGGACTTCGGGTCGCCGTGGTATCGGCCGACGCGGGTCAACCATGCCACGAGTGGCAGCGAGCTCGGCTGGCGTTCCGGCGCCGGCAAGTGGTCGCCGGCGCTGCCCGACAGCCTGCCGGCGCTCGTCGACATCGGCCCCGGCTCGCCGGTCGGCGCCTCCTTCGGCTACGGCGCGAAGTTCCCGGCCAAATATCAGAAGGCGTTTTTCATCTGCGATTGGACGTTCGGGACGATGTACGCGATCCACCTCACGCCCGACGGCTCGACCTACAAAGGCGAGAAGGAGGAGTTTGTGTCGCGGACGCCGCTGCCGCTGACTGACATGACGATCGGCCAGGATGGGGCCGTCTACTTCACCGTCGGTGGCCGTGGTGGCCAGGGGGAGCTCTACCGGGTGACCTACGTCGGCAAGGAATCGACCGCCCCGGTCGATGCCAAGTCGACCGCCGGTGCCGAGAGCCGCAAGGTCCGCCAGGGGCTCGAGGCGTTTCATGTGAAGGGGGCCGACACGAAGGCGGCCGTCGCCGCGGCGCTCCCGCAGCTTGCCAATCCCGATCGCTTCATCCGCTACGCCGCCAGGATCGCGCTCGAGCACCAGCCGCTCGAGGCCTGGGCCACCCAGGCATTCACCATCTCCAATCCACTCGCCCGGATCCATGCGGCGATTGCCGTCGCCCGGCAGGGGGAGCCGGCGATGCAGCCGATGGTGCTTGGCGCCCTCCATGGTGTCGACCTGGCCAAGCTCGACACAGCCGGGAAGATCGATCTCGTCCGCGCGTATCAGCTCGCGATGATCCGGCTCGGCGAACCGGCGGCGGAGGCGAAGGAGAAGATCGCCGCCAAGCTCGCGCCCCTGTTTCCCTCTGGATCCTTCGATCTCGACCGTGAGCTCTCGAGCCTGCTTGTCGCCGTTCGTGCCCCGGGGATCGTGACACAGCTCGTCGGCCTCATGGCTGAGCCGTCGAAGTCGGCCGGGTCCACCAACCTCGCCCCCAACGAAGAGGAGCTGCGCCAGCTGATCACGCGGAATGCCGGCTACGGCAGCTCCGTCCGCGACGCCCTCGAGAAGCGCAGTGATCTTCTCCAGGTTCACTTCGCGTATGTCCTGCGCACCGTCAACGACAAAGACGCCTGGACGCTCGACGACCGCAAGGGCTACCACGGCTGGTTCAACCGGGCGCAGCAGTGGGCCGGTGGCGCGAGTTTCCGGAAGTTCCTCGTCAACATCGAGAACGACAGCCTCGTCGGCCTCTCGGAAAACGACAAGCTGGCGCTGGAGACGATCGGCGCCCGCAAGGCCTACGTTGCGCCGCCGCTGCCGAAGCCGGTCGGGCCGGGGCAGGCCTGGTCGGTCGATGCGGTTCTCGCGGCGGCCGAGAAGGGGCTGGCCACGGGGCGCGATTTCGAGGGGGGCAAGCGCAGCTTCGCGGCGGCCCGGTGCGTCGTCTGTCATCGCTTCGGCGACGACGGCGGTTCGACCGGCCCCGATCTGACGCAGGCCGGCGGCCGTTTTCAATTGAAGGACATGATCGAGGCGCTGGTGGTCCCGAGCAAGGTGGTGTCGGATCAGTACAAGGGGAGCATCGTCACGACCCAGGGGGGCAAGGCCCACACCGGCCGGATCGTCTACGAGTCGCCGGAGAAGGTCGTCGTCGTCACCGATCCGGAGGACGCGACAAAGTTCGTCGAGATCCCCCGCTCGGAGATCGACGAAATCATCCTGGCAACGGAGTCGCTGATGCCCAAGGGGCTCATCGACACTCTCAATGAGGCGGAAGTCCTCGATCTCCTCGCCTACACCCTCTCGCGAGGAAACCAAAGCGATGCCCGGTTCAAGAAATAGGGCGATAGCGAAGGCAATCTTCGCGACCGTCTTCGGCCTCGTCACCGGAAGCGCCCAGGCCGTCGACTTCTCCCACGAGGTCGTCCCGATCCTCCGGGCCAAGTGTGGCAAGTGCCACACCGGCTCGCAGCGGCAGGGGGGCTTCTCGCTCAACGACCGCGAGGCGATCCTCGCCGGCGGTGATTCGGGTACGCCGGGCCTCGTGGCCGGCGATGCCGCCGGGAGCGAGCTGATCCGCCGGATCACCAGCACCGATCCCGACCTCCGCATGCCGAGCGAGGGGGAAGCGCTGCCGGCGGAAGCGGTCGCGATCCTCACCCGCTGGGTCGACGCCAAGGCACCGTGGGAAGATGGCTTCTCATTTGCCGGCAACACCTACGAGGCCCCCCTCGCCCTCCGGCCGGTCACGCTCCCCGCCCCCAGCAACGGCCGCCTCCATCCGGTCGACCGGATCGTCGACGCCTACCAGCGTGCCAAGGGAGTGCCGACGCCGCCGCGCTGTGACGACGCCACTTTCCTCCGCCGCGTCAGCCTTGATCTCGTCGGCCTCCTGCCATCCCCAGCGGCTGTCGACGCGTTCTGCGCCGACGCCGATCCGGGCAAGCGACAGAAAAAGATCAAGGAGCTCCTCGACGACGATCTGGCCCGCGCCGAGCATTGGATGACGTTCTGGAACGATCTCCTCCGCAACGACTACACCGGCACCGGCTTCATCACCGGCGGCCGCAAGCAGATCACCCCCTGGCTCCATCGGGCTCTTGTCGACAACATCCCCTACGACCGGTTCGTGCGCGAGCTCGTGGCCCCCACGGATGCCTCGCGTGGCTTCATCGACGGGATCGTGTGGCGCGGCGAGGTCAATTCGAGCCAGACCCAGCCGATCCAGTTCGCGCAAAACGTCGGGCAGACATTCCTGGGGATCAATCTCAAGTGCGCGAGTTGCCACGACAGCTTCGTCGACCGCTGGAAGCTCCAGGAGACCTACGATCTCGCGGCGGTGATGGCCCCTGACACGCTCGAGCTCTTCCGCTGCGACAAGGCGACCGGCACGTTCGCCAGCCCCGGCTGGCCATTCAAGGAGCTCGGGGCGATCGACGGCGCGAAGCCGCCGGCCGAGCGGCTCGAGCAGCTCGCGCGCCTCATGACCGACCCGGGCAACGGCTGGCTGTCGCGGAATCTCGTCAACCGGATCTGGGCGAAGCTGATGGGGCGCGGGCTCGTCCATCCGGTCGACAGCCTGCGGACAAGGCCCTGGAACGAAGACCTCCTCGACTCACTCGCCGCCGACTTCGTGGCTTCCGGCTACGACACCAAGCACGTCCTCGAAACCATCTGCACCTCCGAGGCCTACGGGGCGATGACCCCGAGCGTCGAGGGGCATCCAGATGGAAAAGATTACGTCTTCCACGGCCCGCTGCCGCGGCGGATGACGGCCGAGCAGTTCACCGACGCCCTCTGGCAACTCACTGGCGCAGCGCCTGCCAAGCCCGATGCCGACGTGCAGCGAGTGAAGCCCGATCCGGCTGCGCCGCGGCCGCTTCCGCCGCGCGCCAAGTGGATCTGGAACAACCAAGCCGCCGCCTCCCCCCCCGGTGAGAGGCTCACCTTCCGGGCCCGGATCAACCTCCTCGATCCGGTAACCCACGCCGTCGCCGTCGCCACCGCCGACAACGAGGTGACGATGTGGGTCAACGGCACGAAGGTCGGCCACTCGGCCGACTGGGGCAAGCCGTTTGTCGAACCGATCGGCGGCGCGCTGAAGCGGGGCAGCAACGAGGTCCTCGTCGTCGCCGCCAACGCCGACGCCGGTGGGCCGGCGGCGCTCAAAGCCGAGATCCGCGCGATCCTTTTAGGCGGCGGCGTCACCTGGATCGCTTCCGATGATTCCTGGGAATGGACAGCGACGCTTCCCGATGCGGAAGGCAAATGGCCCGGCGGGAGCGAGCCTAGCGATTGGCAGAAGGCGAGCGTCGTGGAGAACCAGGGCACCTGGGCCCCGAGCGACGCGGCCTTTGCCGACGGTGTGAGGGGTGCCTCCGGCCCCCAGCCGATGGTCCGCGCGGTCCTCGTGAAGTGCACGCCGCTGATGGCCTCCCTCGGCCGGCCGAACCGCGATCAGGTCGTGACCTCGCGCCCCACCGATCTCACGACACTCGAAGCGATCCAACTGGCCAATGAACAGGCGCTCTTCGAGACCTTTTCAGTTGGGGCAAGGCGGTGGCTCGCCGAGCACGGAGCTGATCCGGGGGCCCTCGTTCCGACGATCTTCAAGACGGCCCTGGGGCGCCTCCCGACGCCCGCCGAGGCGACGGCCGTCCGCGAAATCCTCGGGGAATCCCCCACCGAGTCATCGGTCGCCGACTGCTTCTGGGCGGTCGTCATGCTCCCTGAGTTTCAACTCGTTCGATAGGTCCTCGGTTTTTCTGTCAGGAGTCGATCCCGATGCGATCCCGCCCCACCGATCGAGCACGCCGTGACTTCTTAAAAAGCCTGTCGGCCGCAGCCACCGCCACGCTCGCCCTGCCGCAGCCGCGGCTCCTCGCCGATGCGGTGATCGAGCATCCGGGCGCGACCGCCGACGCGATCATCGTCCTCTGGATGGCCGGCGGGATGGCGGCCCCCGACAACCTCGACCCGAAGAAATACAAGCCGTTTGAAAAGGGGCTCGCAGTCGCTGACTGCATCAGCACCTTCCCGGCGATCCCCACCGCGATCGACGGCGTGCAGGTCTGCGCGGGGCTCGAAGGGATTGCGAGTGTCCTCGATCGCGGCACGCTCATCCGCTCCCATGTGCAGCCCGATCTCGGCAGCATTCTTCACTCGCGCCATCAGTATCACTGGCACACCGGCTACGTGCCGCCGCAGACGGTCGCCTGCCCGCACATCGGCGCCTGGATGGCGCGCGTCCTCGGGCCGCGCAATCCCACCATGCCGGCGTTTATCAACATCGGTCAGCGGCTCGAGGGGATCGGCGAAAACGAAGAGATCAAGGCCTTCACCACCCCCGGCTTCTTCGGGAGCGAGTTCGGCCCGATGAATCTCCCCTTCCCCGAGGAGGCGGCGCTCGCCGTCCGGCCGCCAAAGGGGATGGAGCCGGGCAGGTTCGCCGATCGCTACCAGCACTTCAAGAAGCTCGTGGCTGCGAATCCGAGCCGGGAGTTCACAAGCGACTACCACCAGGAATCGATGCTGCGGAGCCTCGACAATGCCCATCGCCTCCTCTCGGCCAAGGAGCGAGCCGCCTTCGATATCGCCCTCGAGCCGAAGGAGGTGGTTGAGCAGTACGACACCGGCCGCTTCGGCCGTGGCTGCCTCCTCGCCCGGCGCCTCGTCGAGAATGGCGCCCGGTATGTCGAGGTGACAACCGAATACATCCCCTTTGTCCACTGGGACACCCACGAGCGTGGCCACGAGACGGTCGACCGGATGCACAAGGAGATCGACCGCCCCATCGCCACACTGATCCGCGATCTCGAGGCCCGCGGTCTCCTCGACCGGACGCTCGTCGTCATCGCCAGCGAGTTCAGCCGCGACATGATCACCGAGGGGCGGCCCGGCTCGAAGGCCACCGATCAGGCCAGCTCCCCGAAGGATTTCCTCCTCGAGCCGAATCACTACGGCCAGCACCGCCACTTCACCGGCGGCTCGACCGTGGCCCTGTTTGGCGGCGGCGTGAAGAAGGGCTTTGTCTACGGAAAGACGGCCGACGAGCGCCCCTGCCTCGCCATTGAGAACCCGGTCACAATCACCGATCTCCATGCCACGCTGTTCACGGCGATGGGCATGAGCCCAAAGACGGTGTTCGACATCGAGGGGCGACCGTTCTACGCCACCGAGGATGGCAAGGGGCGGGCGGTCGAGGCGATCTTCGGCGCGTAAGATGGTCTGTGGGCCCCGCCGACCGGCGTCTCCCCCTCCACGACCTTTTCATGCGACTGCTCCCAATCCTCCTTCTTATCTCCGCGCTGGTGTTGGCGATCGCCACGCCGGCCGCGGCCCAAACCTCTCTGCGGGCACAAGACCCAGCCACGGCCAGCCCCTCGGCGGCCTCCCGCCGTCGCGTACTCTCCGACGAGCCAAAGGCGGCGCCGCGGCCGATCCGCTCGCGCCACTTTGCCTTTCTCTCTGACGTCTCCGATCGCGAGTCAAAGCTCATCCTCGACAAGCTCGAGACGATGGTCGGCCTTCTCGAGCGCTCCTTCGGGCGGCGCCAGCGGGGCGTGATCGAGGGCTTCATCGTCCACGATCTCGCCGTCTGGCCGGAGGGAGTGCTCACCGAGCCGCTCGGCATCGAGAAGATCAAGGAGCCGGCGGGAATCTGCTTCACCACCGTCCTCGGGCCCCACGCCCGGGCCGTGCTCTACGCCTGCGACGACCCCGGCATCATCCAGCACGAATGTACCCACGGCTTTTGTCATCTCACCTTCGGCGGCGTGGGGCCACTGTGGCTCGCCGAGGGTCTTGCCGAGTTGGGGCGCTGGTGGCGCGAGAAGGAGAAGGGGGTGAACGTCCCCCCGGTGATCCTCGCCCATCTCCATGCCGCCGATCGCCCCACGCTTGCGGCGATCACGGCCCCGAACCAGCCCCCCTCCAACGACTGGCGCGACTACACCTGGCGCTACGCGCTGTGCCTGATGCTGCTCGACAATCCCAACTACGCCGACCGCTTTCGAGCGCTGGCCGTGGCGCTCATGGAGGGGCAGCCGGGGGTGTCGTTCGAGAGCGTCTACGGACCGGTCGGCCGCGAGGTCGGCTTCGAGTTCGAGCAGTTCCTCGCGCATGTGGGCAACGGCTACCGGGCCGATCTCACCGCTTGGCCCTGGAGGGCCAAGCAGCGAAAGCTCGCCCCCGGCGGCGTCGGCCGCGCGAAGGTGAAGGGGGCTGCCGGCTGGCAGGCCAGTGGTGTGGAGGTGGA
Source organism: Candidatus Kuenenia stuttgartensis (assembly GCA_943332855.1). GTDB lineage: Bacteria > Planctomycetota > Planctomycetia > Pirellulales > UBA1268 > QWOP01. The sequence continues at coordinate 19,086 of CALQRA010000042.1, read as the reverse complement.
GGCCGGGGCTGTCTACGTGATCACCGCCGAGGGAACATGCCGCATGGCCGCCGATGCCGAGCCCACGGGGCCGGAAGGGGATGGGGCCGGCCGCGGCCAGCTGACAGGCGCGCTCTATGCCGATTTCACGCTCACTCAAGAGATCCCGCTCGGCAGCCACACAAGCTGGATCGCCCCGGCCGACGGCCTTCTCATGCTCCGCGCCGCCGACGCCTGGACGGAACTCGGCGACAACGACGGCACGCTTTCCATCACCATCCGCCGCGGAGAGGCTCCCTGATGTTTTCTGAGTTTCGCCGCCGTCTCGTTCTGATCCTGCCCGCGATCTTGGCCGGCTGCAGCGATCCTCAGCCTGCCCCCCGCGACCCTCGCGCGAAGATCGAGCTCGATCTCGATGCGCTCGACGCCGACGGCCTCCGCGGGCCCGCCGATGGCAAGGTGGCGGTCGACTACGAGTTTGTCATCCCCGACACGGCCGCCGCCCGCGAAGCGGTGACCCGGATCGACCCGAGCGTCAATTTTTTTCCTGGCTCGCGCGGCAGGATCGGCGCGAAGGCGGGGGAGTGCCTCTGCCTCGGCTCGACCCACCAGCCCCGCCACCGCGAGATCCTCCTCGCCCTCGCCCGGCTTCCCGAGATCACCCGAATCATCGAGTGCCATCACGAGTAGTCGAAACGGGGAGCAGTCTCAGTTCGGAATCGGCCCTCCCCGGTGCGGCAGGAGCGCCCCGGCCTCACGGACGAGATCGAGAAACTCGGCCCTCAGGCCACCGGGATCGGTGCCGAGCGCCCCGGCCGCCGTGGCCGTCACATGGGCAAGCGACGCCTCCCCGCGGTGAGCGCTCTCGCGGAGGAGCATCCCGAACTCGGCGACCGCCGCGGCGAAGCGGAGATTCGTTGAGGCGTTTTCAAACGTCGTGCCGGTGTCTTCGAGGGGAAACTCGCGGAGGGTGCTCGTGTCGCCGGTCGGATCCTTGGAGCGGAGCTTGACCGTGAGCAGCTCGCTCGACGCCGGCCCTCCGTCGACTGCCGCCTCGGGCTTCGCCGCCACCGTCTCGTTCGGCTGATACTTGAGCGGCTCGGCGCCCACCGGGCGCTTGTCAGCGGCGGCGGTGGGGACGATCTCATAGAGGGCCGTCACGCCGTGCCCGGCGCCGATCTCGCCGGCGTCCTTTTTGTCGTCCTTGAAATCCTCCGCCGCCATGATCCGGTTTTCATAGCCGAGGAGCCGGTAGGAGGCGACCTGGGCGGGATTGAACTCGACCTGGATCTTCACATCCTTGGCGATCGTCACCGTGCTCCCGGTGAGCTGCTCGACGAGCACTTTCCGCGCCTCCCGCGCCCCGTCGATGTAGGCGTAGATCCCGTTGCCGTTGTCGGCGAGCTTCTCCATCTTCTCGTCTTGGAGGTTCCCCTGGCCGTAGCCGAGGACGGTGAGGAACACCCCGCTCGACGCCTTCTGCTTGATCAGCTCGACAAGCGCCGCGTCGCTCGTGACGCCGACATTGAGATCGCCGTCGGTGGCGAGCACGACCCGGTTCGAGCCCCCCTTCACAAACGCCTCGGCGGCCTGGGCGTAGGCGAGCTCGATCCCAGCCGAGCCATTGGTGGAGCCGCCGGCGGCGAGGGCCTCGATCGCTCCCCGGATCCGCGCCTTCTGATCGCCGCTGGTCGGGGCGAGCTTGAGCCCGGCATCACCGGCATAGGTGACGATCGCGACTTTGTCGTTCTCGGTGAGCTGGTCGACGAGCATCGACAGGCTCTGCTTCACCAGCGGCAGCTTATTCGGCTCGTTCATCGAGCCCGACACATCGACGAGGAACACGAGGCTCGTGCCGGGGCGGGCCGTGGCGGCGATCTCACGCCCCTTCAATCCCACGCGGACGAGCCGGTGCCCGGCCCGCCACGGGCAGGCGGCCGTCTCGAGCGACACCGAGAAGAGATCGTCCCCCACCGGCGGCGCGTCGTCGTAGCGGAAGTAGTTGAGCATTTCCTCGAGGCGGACCGCGTCGGCCGGCGGGATTTGCCGGTCGTGGAGAAACCGACGCACGAGCGCATAGCTCGCCGTGTCGACGTCGATCGAGAAGGTCGAAAGGGGCTGCTCCTTCGGATTGCGGAAGGCGTTCTCGACGAACTTTCCGTAGCGCTCCGTCCCCGGTGCGGCGCGGTAAAGCGAAAGCCGATCGGCATCCCGATCCTTAAACCATTTCCCGTCGAGCGCTGCCTCCGCTTCGGAAAGCCTCGGCAGGGCCTCGGACATCGGGCGCCCCATCGCACCAGCAGCTGGAGGGGTCGGCCCCGCCATCCCGGGAATCGCGCCAAATTGTCTGGACCTTTTGCCCTTCCTGTCCAAGCCGCGGCCACCACCCCCCGGCGGCCCCTGGCCGTTCATGCCGAGCGAGATCCCCCCCGCGCCGCTTCCGGGGCCCTTCGCGAGTTGGTTGAGTTCGACGACCTGCTCCCCCTCGGCATCTTGCAGCTGCTTGCTTTCCTCCATCCTCTTGCTCGCCACCGCGCCGGGCGCCGGTCCAGCCGGAGCCGGAACAGCAGCAGCCGTAGGCGACGCGGGGGCGCTCTCCTGGGCAGCCAGCCCGAAGTCGCGGTCTGCCGGGCCTACCGCCGTGCCAGACTTGTCGGCCGAAGCTTCGGCCAGACCGGCCAGACCGTCAGCCTGGGCGAGAGATTCCGTTTTCGCCACTGGCGCATCGCCGAGGGCGACCGCTTCGCGGAGCGTCTCCTCCGTGGGCCGCGCCGCCGCGGACAGCTCTTTGGCCGCCAGGTCTGTCTGCTCGATCGCCGGACGAGGGTGGCGCATCGGCCGGGTCGGCGGCTCGAGGGTGACAATGAGCGCGAGCACGGCTGCGGCCGTGGTGCCCGCAGCGACGAGCATCGGCACAGCCGACAGCGGCCCGCTTCTAAACAGACTGCGGCCAGCGGGCGTTCCCGCGCCCGTCGGTACACGCCCGCTCGCCCGCGGGGCCTTCGCGCCCCGTGTCGCCAGCGCTGCAGTCACGGCCGTGCGGATCGACGGCGATCCAACCGGCTCGCGAGGCGCATGCCCGGCCGGGGCCGGCTGGCGGAGCGCTGCCCCGATGGCCTGCATCTCGGCGACCTTGGCGCGGTTGGCCTGCGCTTCAGGGCTGTCGAGCCGACGCTCGATCTCGGCCCCCTCTTCGGTGGAAAGCTCACCGAGGGCGTGGGCCGTGAGCTGGGCGGCGGCCTTCTCCTCGGGAGTGACGTCCACCCCGTCGAGGCCGTCGCCGAGCAGCGCGCGGAGGCGCTCGTCGGGAGTCTGGGCCTGAGCAGGCGCCTTGGCTCCGTCATGCGTCCCGTCGGGGGCAGCGTCGTGGGGGTCGTGGTCGCGGGTCATCGAATCACCTCCTGGGTGTGCGGTAGGCGCGGCTGCGGCAGGTCGGCCAGCAAGCTGCGGACAAATGGGTGGGCGCGGAGTTTCGTCAGGCCACGGTGGGCGAGAACGCGAACATTCCCCTCTTGGCGGCCGGTGATCTCGCCGATCTGCCGATAGGAAAAACCTTGGCACCAGAGCTCGATCGCCTCGGCCTGGGCCGGAGGGAGCTCGGCGAGGAGCCGGTGGAGCCGGGCGGCGAGATCGTGCGCTTCGGCGACGACAGCCGGATCGGCCTCGCGGCTGGCCGGGATGGTCCGGTCGGCGGCCAGCGTCGTTTCAGGATGCTTTGGCCCCTGCCTGGGAGCGTCTCCCATCGGGCGCTCCCGGCCGCCCCGACGGAGATGGTCGATGGCCCGGTTGCGGCAGACGGCAAACAGCCAGGGGCCGAGCCGGTGGTCGATCGCTTCCTTCGATTCCCCGCAGAGTTTGAGAAACGTGTGTTGGACGGCGTCATGGGCCAAGTCGAGGTCGCCGATGAGCCGGCGGGCATAGCGGAGGAGCGCCTCCTCGTAGCGTTCCACCGCCCCCATCACCCAGGCCTGTGGGTCATCGGCCGCGATCGCCTCCGTCGCCGCCGGCCCTCGACTCACCCGGTCAGGCGAAACGATCGCGCCGATTGATATTGGTTGCATGGAAAAAGCTCCTGCTTTGCCCGAGGGGCGCCGACGACTGAAACACGCCGGCCGCGGCGATCCGTTACAAAGGTGTCGAAGACAAGGGTGTCGAATCCCCCGCCCGCCCTCCAATTCTCCTCTTCCCCGGTCCTTTCCGCATGTCCACGCCTCGCCCCCCCGACCCGTCGTTTGCCCAGTGCCCCGATCGTCGCCACACCGGCGCCGAGAAATGGGACCGCTGGCCCGAGGACGTGATCCCGGTGTGGGTCGCCGACATGGACTTCCAAGCGCCGCCGGAGGTCCTCGAGGCGATCCAGGCCCGGGTGAACCACGGCGTCTTCGGCTACACCGCCGATCCCCCCGGCTTCGCCCCCGCCCTCGCCACCCATCTCGAGGCCCTCCACGGCTGGCGGATCGATCCGGCCACGGTCGTCGGCACCCCCGGCGTCGTCACGGGGCTCGCACTCTCCGCCCGGCTCCTCACCGCGCCCGGCGACGAGATCCTCACCTTCTCGCCGGTCTATCCGCCGTTCCTCTCGCTTCCCGGCGCGGCCGAAAGACGCTCTGTTCGCGTCGGCCTCGTGCGCGATGCAAGCGCCTCGAGCGGCTGGTCGATCGACCACGACGCCCTCCAGGCTGCGGTCACGCCGCGCACGAAGCTCCTCTGGCTCTGCCATCCCCACAACCCGACCGGCACCGTCTTCTCGCGCGTCGATCTCCTCGCCCTTGCCGACTTCGCCGCGCGGAACGCGATCCGGGTGGTGAGCGACGAGATCTGGGCAGACTTAATCCTCGATGATGTCCCCCACGTGCCCTTCGCCACGCTCGATCATCCGGCCGCGGCCTCGTGCATCACGCTCGTCACCCCATCAAAGACCTGGAATCTCGCCGGGCTGGGGTGCGCCGCGGCGATCATCCCCGATGCCAGTGAGCGAAAGCGCTGGCGGCCGTCGGGAGGGGGCCTCGTCCCGATGGTCAATCCCCTCGGCTATGCCGCCGCCGAGGCGGCCTGGCTCCATGGCGATCCCTGGCGGCGCCGGCTCGTGGCGCTGCTCTGCGACCATCGCGACCGGGCGCTCGCCGCTGTCGCCGCGATCCCCGGCCTCGAGGCAACGCGGCCGCAGGCGACGTATCTGGTCTGGATCGACTGCCGGAAAACGGGGAACGCCGATCCTTTCGCCGCCTGCGTGGCGGCCGGGGTCGGCCCTTCCGACGGCCGCGATTTCGCGGCCCCGGGCTTCATCCGCCTCAATACCGCCTGCCCCACCGATCGGCTGGAAAGGGCCCTCGATCGACTCCGCCGGGCGTTTTAAAGTGGTAGGTAGGGCAGGGAGAGAAAACCTTTCCTCTCCTTGGCAGTTCAATCTCTAGGGAAACCCCGCCGGGTCTGGCCGTCGCTTGGCACCCTTTCCCCCCATCGTGGAGCGCATCGACCATGCCGACGACGCCCCCCCCGCGGCCGCTTCTTTTCGCCCTTCTCGTCGCTGCCGCCTGTGCTGGCCTGGCCCCCTCCGCGGGCCTCGGGGCCGAGACGAAGAAGCCCGGCGCGAAGAAAGCCCGCGCCGCGGTGCCCTTCCGGCTCCCGGCCGCGGTCCGTGACGCCCCCGACGGCGCGTCCTTTGCCGTCGCCCCGATCGATCGCACCGCGCGCGACAGCGTTCACGCCGCTGCGGCCCGGATCGATGCGATCCTTGCCGAGCGGCACGCGCGCGACGGCGTCGCGGCCCCCCCTTTGCTTTCCGATCCCCAGTTTCTCCGCCGCGCGTATCTCGATCTCGGTGGCCGGATCCCCACGCACGACGAGGCGAGCGCCTTCCTCGCCTCGACCGACCCCGATAAGCGCGTCGCGCTCGTCGACAGCCTGCTGGAAAGCCCCGACTGGGTGAGCCGGTTTTACAACGTGTGGGCTGACACGCTCCGGCTCACGGAGCGGCCACAGAAAAACCTCTGGAGCGAGGCCTATCTCGATTGGGTGAAGCGGTCGATCGCCGCCAACCGCCCCTACGACGAGTGGGTCCACGAGATGCTCACGGCCGACGGCAAGCTGTGGGAGAATCCCGCCGTCGGCTATCAGCTCCGCGACCAGGGGATGCCGCTCCCCTACATCGACAACACCGTCCGCGTCTTCCTCGGCACGCAGATCGGCTGCGCCCAGTGCCACAACCATCCCTTCGACGCTTGGACGCAGCATCAGTTTTATGAACTCGCCGCCTTCACCGCCGGGACGCGCTCCGGCACCGGTGGCAAGCCGGAGAAGCCGCTGCGGAAGGAGATGCGCAAAGGTGCCCGCGCCGACACGACCGATGCCACGGCGAAGAATGTCCGGGCCCTGATCGCCGCGAGCCGCAAGCGCGCTCATGAGAACGGCACGAAGGTCAACAACGCCTTCACGCAGTTTCTCCAAGCCAACGGCACGGTTGTCAACTTCCGCGACCGCGAGCTGAAGCTCCCCCACGACTACCAATACGACGATGCCAAGCCGGAGGAGGGCGTCGCGTCGCATGTCCTCTGGGGGGAAGTGCCCGAGGAGGCTCGCAGTCTCGACGGCCGCGCGCAATTCGCCGCTTGGGTCACCGCCCGCGACAATCCCCAATTTGCCCGCACGATCGCCAACCGGATGTGGAAGCTCTGCTTCGGCGTCGGTTTGGTCGAGCCGATCGACGACTTCCGCCCCGACAATCCCCCCTCCAATCCGGAGCTCATGGATCATCTCGCCGCCGAGATGCTCCGGCTCGACTTCGATCTTCGCGAGTTCGTCAGGATCGTCGTCTCGACCGAGGCCTGGCAGCGGCGGGCAGTTCCCTATGACCCGACAACTGGAGAGGCGTTTTCGTTTGCCGCGCCGAGCCTGCGGCGGCAATCGGCCGAGCAGCTGTGGGATTCGATCCTGACGCTCGTGGCCCACGACCCGTGGGCCTACGAGCGTCCCACGGGCGAAGCCTTCGCGGCGGCGGTGAACCTCGATCTCTCCAGAAAAAATCCCGGCCTCGACGCGGCGCACGCTGCCTTCGAGCGCTACGAGGACTCCCAGAGCCCGCGGAAGACGCGCCGGCAGACGATGCAGACCTACGGCTACAAAGGCCAGCTCCTCGCGCGGGCAAGCGAGCTCCCCACGCCGCTCCCCCTCGGCCACTTCCTCCGCCAGTTCGGCCAGGGAGACCGGGAGACGATCGACGGCAACCGGACGGTCGCCACCGTCCCCCAGATCCTGGCGATGTTCAATGGCCCGATCACCCACGCGATGCTCGAGCGCGGCTCGACGGTGGTCGACGAACTGGCCGAACATGATCCTGCGCAGGCGGTTGACGTCATCTTCCTCTCAATCCTCTCCCGGCTCCCCGACGAGGAGGACCGGAAGCTGGCCCTCGAGGAGATCACCTCCGCAGCCGACGTCTCCACCGGCTGCGGCAATCTGATCTGGGCGCTGCTCAACACGCGCGAGTTCCTCTTCATCCAGTGAGGCCGGCAATGAATGTTCCCTGGCTCGATTCCCGTCTCGCCCGCCGCGGCGCCATCGCCCGGATCGCGCGCACGGCCCTCGGCGTGACGGCGGTCGACGCGCTCCTCGCCGATCACCCAAGCGGCTTTGCGGCCGAGCCGCTCCCCGCCGGCACCAACATCATCACGCTCTTCATGCGTGGGGCGATGAGCCACCTCGACACCTTCGATCCCAAGCCGGGCCGCGAGGAGCAGGGGGAGACGGGCGTCATCCAGACGAAGACCCCGGGGATCCTCTTCGGCGAGTCGATGAAGAAGCTTGCCGGCATGTCGGACAGGCTGGCGATTCTCCGGGCCGTGACGACCCAAACCGGGGCCCACGAGCAGGGGACGTATCTGATGCGGACGAGCTATCCGCAGATCAACTCTATCCGCCATCCGGCCTTTGGCGCCTGGGCGCTCCACGCGGCCGGCCGTCATCCGGGGGATCTCCCCGGCTATGTCCTCGTTGGCAACGGCAACGATCATCCCGGCAGCGGCTTCCTCGACCCGGCCCTCTCGCCGGTGCCGGTGGCCGATCCAAAGGCGGGGCTCGAAAACACGACCCGCCCCGCGTATCTCACCGAGGAGAACTTCGAGCGCCGGCTGTCGCTTGCCGAGAAGGTCGATCGCGACTTCAAGGCCTCTTACGGCGGCAACCAGATCGAGGCCTACGATCGGATGTATGCCGAGGCGGTCAGGCTCCTGGGAAGCGTCGATCTCGAAGCCTTCGATCTCTCCAAGGAGCCGGAGAGCGTCCGCGATCGCTACGGGGCGGGCGTGATCGGCAAGGGCTGCCTCCTCGCGCGCCGGCTCGTCGAGTCGGGGGTGCGGGTTGTGGAGGTGGAGGTCAACGGCTGGGACATGCACCGCGAGCTCTTCGAGGAGCTTCCTACGAAGGCCGCCGCGCTCGACAAAGCTTTGGCCACGCTCCTCGACGATCTCAGCGACCGGGGCCTGCTCGGCACGACGCTCGTCGTCCTCGCCACGGAGTTTGGCCGGACGCCGAAGATCAACGAGAACGCCGGCCGCGACCACCATCCGGCGGTGTTTTCCTGCGTCCTCGCCGGGGCGGGGGTAAAGGGGGGCGTGGTTCATGGCGCGTCCGACGAGCGCGGCCACTCCCCCGATTCAGGTGCGATCTCCGTTGCCGACTTCAACACCACCGTCGCCGCGGCGGCAGGGCTCCCCTGGGAAAAAGAGTTTCACGCCCCCAACGGCCGCCCTTTCAAGATCGGCGGCGGCGGGACACCGGTCCGCGAGGTCCTCGCCTAGCCCGGGGCAGGGGGGCGGCGTTCCCGCTTTCCACCGGGCGCGGATTGGTTCATAATTCGCGGGCTCGATCGAGCGGCTTTGCACCCGCAGAAGCCGGTGCTTGATCGGGCGTCTTGTGACCGACGTCGCGCACTGTCGCGTCGACGTCCACCGCCCACTTTTTCTGGGGATTCGCGACATGTCTGCCCGCACGCCCCTTGACCGTGCCAGTGCCTTCTCGCGCCGCGCCATCCTGTCGATGGCCGTCGCTGCTCTTGCCCTTTCACACCTTGGATTTGGGGGATCGACCTTGACCGCTGCCGACGCCAACAACCCGCGCTGCTTCCTCGACATCACCATTGGCGACAAGCCGGCCGGCCGGGTCGTGATCGAGCTCCACGCCGACGTGGTGCCGAAGACGGCCGAGAACTTCCGCGCCCTCTGCACCGGCGAGAAGGGCTTTGGCTACAAGGACTCGTCGTTCCACCGCGTGATCACCGACTTCATGTGCCAGGGGGGTGACTTCACCAACCACAACGGCACCGGCGGGAAGTCGATCTACGGGGCAAAGTTCGCCGACGAAAACTTCAAGCTCAAGCACACTGGCCCCGGCGTCCTCAGCATGGCCAACGCCGGCCCGAACACCAACGGCTCGCAGTTCTTCCTCTGCACGGTCGCCACGCCGTGGCTCGACGGCAAGCATGTCGTTTTCGGCAACGTCGTCGAGGGGATGGATGTCGTCAGGGCGATCGAGAAGGCCGGCTCGGCCAGCGGCAAGACAATCGCCAAGATCGTGATCACCGACTGCGGCGAGGTGAAGTAAGCAATCGCCCGTACCGTCGCGGAGTGACCGGGCTGCGCCACGCCGGCCCGGTCACTCCGTCGGCTTTGCGTCGGTGATCTCGCGGAGGCGTGCGGCCGAGGCTCGTCCGATCGTGAGCGTCTCGCTGCTGCCGGTAAACGTCAGCACCGTTTCGCTGCGTGATTGCCAGGTAACGAGGGCGAGGCGCTCGAGGCGGATCAGCTGCGACCGCCCTAGCCGGGCGAAAACCTTCTCGGGGAGATCTTTCTCCCAGTGGGCAAGGCTGCGGCGCACGAGCATCGGCTTGCCGTCGCCGGCGACGCAGACGCGGGAATAATTGCCCATTCCCTCGATCCAGAGAATGTCGTCACAGCGGATGACCGTCTTCGCGCCCCCATCGCGGAGCGGAATCACAAACGTGGCGGCGGGAGCCTTGGCAGGGCGGTCGGAGGCAACTATAGCGGGGGCGGCCGTCTTGCTTCCAAACGCCCGGAGGATGCGGGTCACGGCGACCTCGAGACGATCCGGATCGACCGGCTTGACGAGGTAGTCGACGGCGCCAAAGTCGTAGGCCGACACGGCATACTGGGAATACGCGGTGACGAAGCAGACCTCCGTTTCGGCGGGGAATTTCTCGAGGAGGGAGAGCCCCGAGCCCCCCGGCATATCGACATCGAGGAAGACGATATCGGGCACCTTCCCCTCGATGAACGCCACGGCCCGCTCCACGCTCCGCACCGCCCCGAGGACCTCGATCTCCCCGTACGCGGCCAGGAGATCGCCGAGCCGGGCGCTCGCGGAAGGTTCATCGTCGACAAGCAGCGCCGTGGGCATCGGTTCGATTTCCGTGTCAGGACTTGATGACCATCGGGATCGCTTGGTCGACAGGCACTCCGCCAGCGGGGAGCCGGATGACGATCTTCACCCAGCCCTGTTCGCGGATCACCTCCACCGTCGCGGCGGGGCCCAAGAGGAGCCCGAGCCGCTTCCGCAGCGTCTGGATGCCGGAGCCGATCGAGCGGGCCGGATCGGGGGTCACCCAGGAGCCACTGTTGGCAACGATCACACAGAGCTGGGCCTCACGGACGCTCGCCTCGACGCTGACATTCAGCGGCATCGGACTCGACTGGGGCCCATAGTGAAAGGCGTTTTCCAGGAGCGGCTGGATCATCATCGGCGGCACCGGCACGCTGCGGGCCTCCGGCTCGCAACTGATCCTGCAGACGAGATCGGCCCCGAAGCGGCTCTGCTGGATGGAGAGATATTTCTCGAGGGCGTCGAGCTCGCGGGAGAGGGGCTCGAGGGGCTGCGACGGCTCGAGCGAGAAGCGGAGGTAGTCGGCGAGATCTTGGGTCACCCTTTCGACAGCGACGTGATCGCGGCTGGCGGCGACGACGCTGTTGAGGGCATTGAAGAGGAAGTGGGGATTCATCTGGGCTTCAAGGTGCCGCAGTTCATTCTGGCGCGCGGCCGCCTCAGCCAATGCGGCGCGGGAGATGTTTTCAGCCGCTTCCCGCTCGGCGCGCCAGCGGGTGTGATTGGCCTCGAGGCCGAAGTAGATGGCGCACCACAGGAGCGTGATCACCTGTCGGGTGAGAACCGGGGCTTGCAGCGAGGGCACGAGCACGAAAAACGCGAGTGCTGCGAAGATCGATATCACCAGTCCGACCACGACGCGGATCACCAGCGGACGATTGAGCATCGCGGGCCGGCTGAGAATGAGGTGGACCGCCCAGCCGGTGAGCCACCCGCAACACCCCCGCAAAACCGCACCGGAGAGCGCGTTTCCCCCTTCGGCATTGAAGTAGGCCGAGAACTCATAACGGACCACGGCCATCACGAGCCAGTACACCGTGTTGAAGACAAGGAACGTCGCCATCCCGAGCGACGGAACGAACGAGGCCCGCAGGGCCGCGTCTTGCCCAGCGAAGTGCGCGCCCGCCGCCGCCGAGGCAGAATCGCTGCGCGGGAGAAGCTCGCGGGGGCTCATGGTGACCGCCGGCTCCGAAAGGACGCGAGAGGGGGAGTCGACAACCTTCCCGGCCGTCGGCGCATGTCGCCCCAGAGGTGCCGTCAGCTCCGCGAACGCCGGCTGTCGCCGGACGGTCTACCGCACCTCATCCCCTGTCAATGGGGGAAGTATAGAGAGCCCCGGTCGCCAGACCGGCAGCGAATTCGGACAAAATCGAGCAATCGAGCCGCTCGCGCGCCCGTTCGTCCAGAATTTGCCCGATTCGTCCAACCCCATCCAATTGCCGGATGGGGTAACTCCACTTGAGTCAACGGAGGACTGCCTGATTCGGGCCGGATCGTGTCGCCACCACCAGAAAGAAGACCGGGCCGGAGCACCTTGCGATGCCCGGCCCGGCTTGTGAACTTCCATTTGACGGGCACCACGCCCGAAGCGTTGCCGATCAGGCCGCCTTCAGCCGACGACGCTCGAGGAGCCCAAGGGCCCCGGTGACGAGGGCCAGCACTGAGCCGATCCCGGCGGGGTCAATCTCGGGGACAGCGGAAGGAGTTGCCGTGCCGAGAGTCCAAGCACCATCGACGACCGGGCTAAAAAAAGGTGCACTACTAGTGTTGATATTTGAGATCCACAAATTCGAAAAACTCACCCAATCCGCGCTGTATACGGGGCCAAAATTTGTTGAGTTGTTCCAAGTAATTTCTGCGCCGTTGTTTGTTTCTCGCAAGATAAAGCTTGAATTAGCTGCAAGGCTCAGTGTGGTCAAAGTCGCGTTTAAAGTACCATTGACAATTTTCGGCGAACCCGCGCTGGTGGTGGTATTGCTGTATCGGCGAGATTCAGAACCAGTCTTCGACGCCGTGAAGTCCCACGCCGTAATCGCGTTGGGGTCCGTAAACGTTCCGGTTCCCGAGGCCGTAATGGTTCCGGCAAGCGACCAGCCATTTTGGTGGCCCAGGTCGTTGGTGACGTTGTAGGTGATCCCGGCGCTGGCCGGGGCGGCCAACAGGCAGACCATGGCAGCGAGGGCGAGACAAGAGGTCGATTTCCAAGAAATGCGATCCATGAGCCATTTCCTTGTGTTGAGAAGAGTTTCCGGGGACGAATAGTCGCGACTTGGTCCGGTTGCAGGCGATGCCGAGGGAACAGTTCATTGGGCCAACATCCAAAAACTGCCCTTGACGCTTTTTACTACCCCCGCGCAGCCGTTCAACTCCCTCGCCCGACAAAGTGACCAATCGGGAAGAGTCTGGATGAATCGGCGCGCCGTCGCGTTACGACCCGCTCCCAGGTTGGACGAATCGGGATATTTCTGGACGAATCGGCGGCGTGCCAGACGGCCCCCTTGAGCGTCGCGCGCCGGTGGCACGAGTCGATCGTTGCACGAAAGGCGACGAGAGGCGCGAACACGAGCGCACCGGAGCACGGAGGAGAGGTGTGCTCGCCGCAGCGGCACCGCAAGATTGAGGCGATCAGGATCGCGACTTCACAGCCGCCACGGCTTTCTCGCCAAGCTCGCTCACGGCCTGCACCAGAAAGCTCCAGTACGGCTTCTTGGAGAGCGTATCGCGGACGACGGCCGGCGGGAGAAACCTGCTCATCTCCTTGACGAAATCGGTCCGCCGGGCGGGCTGCGTGCGCAGCCCCGCGAGCCTCGTCTCGAGCGCCGCGATGAACTCCGCTTCCTTCCGCTTGCGATCGCGGATCTTCTTTGAGATCAGCGGGAGCGGCAGCTCGACGCCCTGCTGGAGGAGCCAGAGGATGTCCCAGAGGTCGCGGTTTTTGATGCGGTTTTCCCGCCAGGCGAGGGCCACGACCTTGTCGGCAAGGATTTCCTCCCGGCTCTGCGCCTGAAGGATGAGCCCCGAGGTGCCGAGGTCGACGCCGTACAGATTGCGGAGCATCATCGGCCGCCGGTCGTGGCTGGGAATGGCGCAGATGTCGACGTTGATGCGCTGCGCCGGCAAATGCTTTTGGCCGGGGCGGGTCTCGATGACGAGCTTCCAGGTGGAAACATTCCCTCCACTCTTCACCGGCTCACTCACCCTGACCGGCAGGCCGTAGCGGGTCTGCAGCCGGTCGGTGAGGATCGTCGCCAGCCCGGCCAGATCACCGCGCCGGAAGTCGCTCCCGCCGGTGAAGTCGAGGTCTTCGCTGAGTCGCGCCGAGCCGTAGCAGGCGCGCAGGCAGGTGCCGCCGATGAACGTGAGCCCGGCGAGCCATCCCGCCTCACTCACCTCGCGGAGGATGTCGTGATGGAGGAGCTCCTTTTCCACCACCGGCCGCAGCGGAGAAAGGTCGGCACGGGTACGCAGGGCCACGTCGACGAGCTGGTCAAACAAGCTCACGGGCTACCTCCTCGTCGACAAGCTCCAGGCTGCGGTGGGTGGCCTTCATGTCGCGCAGGGCCTGCCGCACGGAGGCCCGCCAGAGGCGCCGATCCGGGTCGTAGGTTAGCTCGCGGCTGACGTCGCCCGGGCGCTGTGCGGTGTGCACAAACTCGATGTGGCCGTGGTTTCCGCAGTCAATCACGCCGCTGCGGCCAGAGGTCATGATCGTGATCCAATGCATCGGCACCTGGGAGATCACGCCGGCGTCGGAGAGGACGGTCTCGAGGCTGATGTAACTGAACTCTCCCGCCCGTAGCCGCGCCGCCGCTAAAAAAAGCAGGTGGCCCGTCCGGTAATCCGGCAGGGGATAGAGGTAGATGCCCCGGCAGACTCGCTCGAGGAGCCCGCCCTTCACGGCCCGGGAAAGGAGCCCCGCCAGATGCCCGCAGTCGGGCACCGCGGCGGCCAAGTCCGACGAGGCAAACACGCTGGGCTCGCGATCGGCGAGCTGCTTCAGGGCCCGAGCGAGTTGCTTGAGAGGCTGCATGACTTGACTCTACAAAAGATTGCAGAAAGTGCAAGGTTCTGGAGAGTCTAGCCGGGAGGCCACAGGCAGGAAGAGAAGGCCAAATGAGGTGCCAGCCACCACCTCCGGTCAGGATGCCCGCCCCTCCGATGGCGGTGGCTCGAGCCGTTCTTCACGGGGCCCACGACCGGCGGCCGGCTGTCCGTGGAAAAAGTCATCCATGACCTTTTCCCACTTGGAAAACCTCCGGTTTTCTCGAGTGCTACGCACTCGCGACCGCCTCCTGCGGTCGGGCCGGTACTTTGTCCACAGTCTGCCAGACCCTTCTGTTTCTGGGCCGGCATCGATGCATTACGATGCGTGCATGAGCGACTCCGACTCCGCTACTGATGCCGCTGCCGTCGATCTGGTGCGGCTTCAGCATGAACTTCTGCGAACGCGGATCGACCGGGCCCGCCGGATGACGGAGGAGCAGCGGCTGGCCGAAGCCTTCGCCCTGACCGACGGCATATTCTTGCGAATGCATGAGGGGGCGATGGCCGAGATGGCCGCCACCGATCCGGCTCTCGGATGGCAGCAAGTTCGCAGGCGGCTGGAGCGCCTCCGCCGGGCGCGGGGCGTGATCCCGCCGGCCAATGTCCCGTCGGCAGCCCAATGACGATCGAACAACTCGCCGCTGCCGTCATCGATGCCTGCGAGGCAGCCGGCGTCGACCACATGCTCACCGGTGCTTTCGCAACCAGTGTCTACGGTGTGCCGCGGTCGACGAGCGATGTCGATGTTGTCGTTGATGCCCTGGCTGGTGAGCCGATCCAGCGGGTGGTTGCTCGGCTTGCCACGCTTGTCGCCTTCGATCCGCAAGTGCAGTTCGATACGTTGACCTGGGGGCGTCGACATGTCGGCACAACACGGACCGATCCCCCGATGCTCGTCGAACTCTTCGCACTCTTCGACGATCCGTTCGTCCAGCATCAATTCCATCGCCGTCGGCGCATCGTTTTGCCGAGTCTCGGCCGGGTGGCTTGGCTGCCCCGGCCGGAAGACCTGGTCGTGCAAAAACTCCGCTGGGGGCGGGGAAAGGATCTCGACGATGCCCGGGATGTGCTCGCCGTCCAAGGGCTCAATCATGTCGATCTCGCCGGGATCCGCGCCTGGTGCCTCCAGCACGGCACGATCGATCGCCTGGACGCGGTGATCGCGGCGCTGCCGGCCGAGTGACCGGAAACAGTGCCCTCGCGCAAGATTTGGGAGCCGGTGTTTTTTCCCTTGGGGTCGCGGGCCGTCGATCGGGGCCGTCCCGGCTCTGCCGCTGGGGTATGATCGGGGGATCATGCCGACAGTTTCCTCCTCACTCCGGGTGCTCGTGATCGAGGATGACGCGGCCTCGCGACAGGCGATCGCCGAGGCCCTCCGCGAATCCCAGCACACCGTCTTTGAGGCGGCCGATGGGGCCGCTGGGCTCGAGATCGCCCTCAAAGAGCGGCTCGACGCGGTCGTCCTCGACTTGAAGCTGCCGCGGATGGATGGCATCCACCTGCTCCGGAAGCTCCGCGAGGCGAAGCAGGTGCCCGTGATCGTCGTCTCGGCCCGCCGGACGACCGACGATCGGGTCGAGGCCCTCGAGCTCGGCGCCGACGACTATCTCACCAAGCCGTTTGCCATCCGCGAGCTCCTCGCCCGACTCCGGGCCGTCGTCCGCCGGAGCTTGCCCGACACGGCGGCGGAAGTCACGATCGGCGACGTCGTCATCGACTTCGACGCCATGGCTGTTTCCCGCGCCGGGGAGCGGATCCCGCTGACGGCGACGGAGTTTGCGATCCTCAAGCCCCTCGCCCGTCACCGCGGCGAGGTGGTGCCGCGCGAGGTCCTCGAGGCGGCGATCCGCCAGGAGGGGAGCGCGCATGTCAGCAACGTCGTCGATGTCATCATCCTCCGGCTGCGGCGGAAGCTCGGCCGCGACCTGATCACGACGCGCCGCGGCCAGGGCTTCCTCATCGAATGGCAGGATGGCCGTGGCTAGCAGCGTGCTCCGCTCGCTCCGCTGGCGGGCGACGATCTCGATCGCCCTGTTTCTGATCGCGATCGGGATCGCGATCCGCTCCGTCAATTACGAGGTGACGCGGGAGATCCTCCTCCGCGACATCGACACGCAGCTGTGGACCAGGCTCGGCGCGTTCAAGACCCGGCAACAGTTTGCCCCGGAGACGCTCCTCGCGCCCGACCTCGCCTTCCCGGAACTCGCGCTCCCCGACCTCCGCACCGCGAGCGACCTGAAGCCCTCCGTCGCGATGCGACTGTTCATCCCGTCGGCGGTCACTGCGAGGCCCTTCCCGTGGTTTGCCGGCGCATGGAGCGAGGATGGAACACTCCTCGGAGCGCTGCGGCTCCCCGATGATGTCGCCCGGGGGGAGCCATGGCGCGATTCCAAGGAAACCATCCAGACCACGCCCGATGGCAAGGCCCGACTGGCCATCTGCCGGGGGAGCGACGGGACGGTGCTGCTGGTCGGCACGCCGCTGGAGCCACTTGCCCAGGCCATGCGGGAGGCGCTCTGGTTCTACGTCTGGACGGTCGCACTCGCGATCCCGCCGATGGCGCTGGCCATGTGGTGGATCCTCTCCCGGATGATGATGCCGCTGGCGCGCATCTCCCGCACCGCAGCGACGATCGCGGCGGGAGACTTTGCAGCCCGGATCGATCTGGCCGAGGCCGACTCGGAGCTTGTCGGCATGGCCACCACCCTCAATGCCATGCTCGACAGGCTCGAGGCGATCAGGATCTCCCAGGCCCAGTTCAACGCCGACGTCGCCCATGAAATCCTCAACCCGATCCACGGCATCCTCGTCCAGGCCGACCTCGCGCAGCAGCGGCCGCGAACAACCGACGAGCTGGCGCGAACCGTCGAACACTGCCGCGCGCTCGCGCTGCGGATCCAGAAGCTCTCAGAAGCCCTCCTGGCGCTCTCGAAGGCAGAGTCCGCGGCCGACGGGCCGCTTGCAACGCTCGACCTCGAGCCGATCGTCGAGGAGGCTGCCACGCAGGTTGAGAGCCTGGCCCAGGCGCGGCAGGTGACGATTGAGGTCGATTCCCACAGCGCCCTGGTCGTCGGCAGCGCCGACCTGCTCCACCAGGTGTTCGTGAATCTGCTCGCCAATGGAATTGAATACAGCCCGGTCGGCGGGCACGTCGAGATCGTCATGGCGCGGGCCGGCGGGCGCATCGTCGTGCGCGTCGTCGACCACGGGGAGGGGATCCCGGCAAGCCGGGCCGAACAGGTCTTCGAGCGATTCTTCCGCGAAGACCCGTCGCGCGTGACGGCGACCGGCGGTCATGGTCTCGGCTTGGCCGTCTGCCGGAGCATCATGCGCGGCCACGGTGGGGATGTGATCTGGCACCCCACCCCCGGCGGCGGCGCAACGTTCGAGGTGCAGTTTGCCGCTGCAAAAGTCGCTGCCGATGCGCGCCGTGTGAACGGGCCGTGAACGTTCCGTGAACAGCGCATGAATCGGGGAGCTGTCCAGCGGCGGCTTGATCGCCCTGGCCCGGCCGCTGCCCGCACATCCACGCTCGGTGCCCGGCGATCTGCGCTCGGCTGATCGCCACCGGCTCGATGCAACGGCGATTTCTTGTCTGCCGAGCCGCAGCGATCGAGAATGCGACACAGAGCAAAAGGGGGTTCAAAACCGCTCCACGTCGGTCCTTCAGGGGCAGACCGACGTCCGCAGACGCGATGCATCGATCCAGGCTTTTCTTCTCTTCCTTCCGCACGTGGACGCGGCTTTTGTGCGGGGCACTCATGCCCTGACGCAGTCGCCACCATCCACGTGAGGCCCTCTTCCACCTCCGCCCACAAGGTGCTCCATGAACGCGCGCAATCATGTCCACAATCTCGGCCGCCGCCTGACCCGCTCTCTCTTCGCCGATCGCAGCCCCCCCAAGCCCCGTCGGCGCCGCCGCGATCAGCCGGTGCTCGCCACCTTCGATCAGCTCGAGCAACGGCTCGCCTTCTCCGTCGGCTATGCCACCGCCAATGACTGGGGATCGGGGCTTCAAGGGGAGCTGACGCTCACCAACGACACGAAGGCGACGCTCACCGACTGGCAGCTCTCTTTCAACTACAGCCGCGCGATCAACAGCATCTGGAACGCCCAGATCGTCAGTCACACAGGCTCGCAGTACGTCATCAAGGGGCTCGCCTGGGACAGCACGCTCGCGATCGGCGCGGTGCAGGGCGTCGGCTTCACCGCCGGGGTCGGCACGGACGCACCTTCCGGTTTCGTCCTCACGGCCACTGGTGCCACAACGACGCCGACAACCACGCCGACGACGCCACCGACCACAACGCCAGCGACGCCGGGCGTCGACTTGTGGAAGGAGCAGTTCTTCGCTCCCTACGTCGATATGGGGCAGTACCCTGTGCCAGACCTCGACGGCCTGGCTCGGCAATACGGCGTCGGGCTCCTGACGCTGGGATTCATGCAGGCCACGCCCACCGGCAAGCTGGGGTGGGCCGGGTACGACGTGCTCACGCCCGGGAGCACGAACGAGCAGGCGCTCGCCATCCAAGGGGAGATCAACGCGCTGCGGGCAGCCGGCGGCGATGTGATGGTGTCGTTGGGGGGTGCGGCGGGGCAGAGCCTGGCGCAGTCGTACGCCCAACGTGGCCTGGGCTCCCAGGGCTTGGCGACGGCCTACGGCGACATGGT
>CALQRA010000041.1 GCA_943332855.1 Candidatus Kuenenia stuttgartensis | reverse complement strand
CGTCATCGACTTCCTCCCCACCCCGTTCGGCGACCGCGCCCCGAACTGGAACACGAAGCTCGGCACCTGCCCGGTGAAGTTCGTCGGCGATGCCGGCTGGGTCGAGACGGGCGACGCCGGCGGCACTGACGTCTCCCCCGGCCTCGAAGCGGAAGTTGGCGAGGCCACCAAAAAACTCGCCGGCACCGACGCCGCCCTCCATGCCCGCAACTTCTTCGACTGCGTGAAGTCGCGAAAGCCGACGGCCGCCAATCCCGAGGTGATGCGGCGAGCGCACGTCGCCTGCCACGCCGCAGCGATCGCCTGGATCCTGAAGCGGAAGCTCCGCTTCGACCCGCAGACGGAGACCTTCCTCACGGCCAACGGCCAGCCCGACCATGAAGCCAACGGCCTCAAGAGCCGCCCTGAGCGGAATTGGGTCGCGGGGTGAGCTTTTATTGAGCCTTTCCTGAAACACGCGGCCCCTCGGCGGTGTCTCATGTGTGGAGCCCCGACCGACGCCCTCCACTTCGAAGCTGCCATGGGCATCACCCCGGAAACGCTGTCGGGGCTGCTCAGCCAGCACTTCGGGGCCTTGGTCGCCTGGAGCGGGCTTCGGGACGGCTCCGCGGAGGACGTTGTTCAGGAAGCGTTCGTGAGGCTCTCTGGCCAAGTGACACCCCCGGCCAATCCGGTCGCCTGGCTCTACGCCACCACCCGTCATCTGGCTTCGAATGAGCGCCGCGCGACCGGCCGCCGCGTACGGCGCGAGCGGATGACGGCGGGGAGCGAGAGCAGGGAGGGCACGGCGTGGATCACGGCGGAAGCGGGTGAACTGGCCGCGTTCCTGCTGGCGCTCCCGGACGAACTCCGGGAGGTCATCGTGGCACGGACCTGGGGCGAGCTTGGATTTAACGAGATCGCCGGGCTCGTGGGGCGATCGAAGGCGTCGGTGTGGCGCGACTACGGCCGCGCCCTCGACCTGCTTCGCGATCGGTATGGCGCAGTAACAGGAGGCACGACTGACGATGAACAGCCACGACGAGCCGCTCGATGAATCCCGACCGGATCGGGCCGAGACCGAAGCGCTCCTCCGCGGCATTCCGCTTGCGGCGGTGCCGCAGGACCGCGATCGCCTCCTTTGGGACTGCGGCTACCAAGCCGGCAAGGCGGCGGCCAGCAGTGTCACTCCGGCGGCCGGAGGGAGAATCCGCTCCTGGCTCCCGCTCGTCACCTCGACCGCAGCGGCATTTTTGGTTGGCTTCGCCACCGCCGGAGCTTTTTCGCCCTCCCCAACGCTTCGCGATGCCGACACGGAAGTGGCGACTTCCCGGCCCCCCGCCGTCGCACCTGTAGACGCCAAGCCTCCCCGCCCCGCGCCGGTCACCGCGCGGCAAAAGAAACCTCGCGAAGGGCTCTATGCCTCGGTGCCACTGGGCCGTCTCGAGGAACTTCTCGCCGCGCCGAGCGTGCCGCCAGCGCCGCACGGGATTGCCCCTCCGCCGGACCGACCGCCACTGCGGATCCGCGACGCGATGCTCGGTTTGGACTCGATCGACCTCTGACTCTCCGGAGCGACTTCATGATCGGCCCTATCAGATCGCACTGTCGGCACGGCCTCGCGGCATCATGTGTCGCCGTGGCGGCATTCCTTCTCGCCATCTCAAGCGAAGCGATGGCCGACGATCCGGTCGAGATCGTCCTCGCGCTCCATCCGGCCCGAATCGACCCCTTCGCCGCGCCACCCCGGCTCCTTTCCGCCGATCCCGATCTTGGGCCAGGCAACGCAGCCGTGGTGCTCAACGGGCTCATGGCCGAGCGGCAGGGATACTGGAACAGTTGGGACACGATCTACGACGATGCGCGGCTGCCCGTTGGCGACCCACGGATCGCTGCCACGGAGGTGGCCGGGATCATTCCCGACATGATCCGGGCCGGCTTGATCCGGGATGCCGATTGGAACCACCCCGTGCGCGAAGTCGGTGCGAACGTCTATCTCGGCGACATGCAGATGGTCAGAGGACTTCTCGAACGGCCCCTGACGATCTGGATCAAACAGACACTCGCCGAACGCAATCTCACCGCCGCGACAGAAGGGATCCGTACGCAGTTGGCCTGCGCCCGGCACATGGGCAATGCGCCGTTCTTCATCACCGCCATGCAGGCTCACGCCGTTGGCACGGTCGCCATCGACAACCTCGAATACCTCGTTGCACAACCGGGCTGTCCCAATCTCTGCTGGTCGTTCTCCGTCCTGCCCCCGCTCCTGTTCGACGGACCGAGCATGCTGGAATGGCACACGCGGCTTCTCGAGCTCTCGCTCCCTCGATTGAAGATGGGGATTCCCAACGACAGCGACGATCAGGCATGGCAGCAGATCGCCAGCGACTACTTCGATCTCATCGAGGACTCCAAGAACCCGCTCACCCCCGAGCAGAGGGCTGATCTGATCCTCCGGTGTGCCCCCTTGGGGCGAGAGAGGCTCGTGCAGCGAGGGATCTTGTCCGCTGATGCCGCCATGGCGATCTCCCCCGAGGCAGCCGTGATGCGAGCGATCCTCGACCACCATGCCGACATCGGCCGGCAGATGCGCCTGGCGTGGGCTCTTCCTCCCTCTGAGGCGATCGGGCAACTCGCGAAGCTCGACGGTCTCGCCGGGGCGTGGGATTTCGGCATCGACTCTTGGCCCCTCGCCAACGGATTTTTGAAGGACTTCCTTTTCTTCAAGGGATTCTCGCGCCGCACGGCGATGCTCGGGACGGTCGAGTCGCTCCGTCATCATGCCGCCACGCACGACGGAGAGCTCCCGGCGGCGCTTGCCGACCTCGTGTATGCCGCCCGCCGCGATCCTGTCGCGGGCCTGCCCTTCACGTACATCCGTGGCGACGCGCCCACGACAGCAACCCTCTCCATGCCCGACATTCCCGGCCTCCCGGACGATTCCCAACAACGCCGCACCTACAAGATTGAGATGGTGTCGCCATGAAGCTCCATACGAGTCTCTCCACGTTGTGCTTTCTCAATGCCATCCTCCTCGGCTCAATGGCTGCCGGGGTCTGCGCAGAGGAGCCAACGACGATCAAGCTCACGCTCCACCCCCAGGCCATCGAAGACCATGGGCCGTCGCGGCCCCTTCTCCCCGAAGCGCCCGACCTGAAGCCGGGCAACGCCGCGGTCGTCCTCCTGCGGATGCCGTGGGGAGAAACCGGCTTCATGACCAACGAGTACCGGAATCTCTTCGATAACCCCCCGCTTGCGCTAGACGACCCGCGTCTGACCGATTTTCCCTTCGATCGCTTCGCCGCGCAGATGCGCCGGGCGGCCTTTATGAAGGACGCCGACTGGGACTACCCGATTGACGACGAACCCCTCGATGGGATTCTCTTGCCCGACGCTTCGGGGCTGCGCGTGTTCGTCGGCACAGGCATGAGCGTCTGGGTGACTCAGCAAATTGCCAAGGGAAATCTCAACGGTGCCCGCGAGGGGGTGCTCGTCCAATTGACCTGTGCCCGACACCTCGGCCAGACGCGGTTCATCGTTATCCAAATGATCGCCGCCGTGATCGCCGACCAGGCCTTCGACGGCCTCGAACGGGTCATCGGGGCCCCCGGATCCCCCAATCTCCACAGGGCGATCGCATTGCTCCCCGATTCGCTTGGCCGCAGCATCGAGGCGCTCCAGTGGGAGGCCGTGATCGAAGAACGATCGATGCCAATGCTGCGCACCGGCATTCCGGAGGCGGGGGATGACGCGGCGTGGACCCGGGTGTTGGACGGCTGGCTCGATCGTTGGATGAGCTACGAAGGCACACCGACGCCGGAAAAGAGTGCGGCCATCCGGGCCAGGATCGCTACCGCTGGCCGGGAAGCGTTTGCCACGGTGGCGCCTGCCGATCTCGATCTCGAGACGGCGTCCGATGACGAGATCGCGATGCGTTTCCTGCTCGTCACCTTTCGGCAGATCCACCAGACCGCCGAGTCAGCATGGCGACTCGAGGGGCCGGAGGCGATCGCAGCGCTCGTTGAACTCGATGCCCGGGGCAATCGGCTCCAGCCGACCATGGGCGAGGGGCTCCTGTCATACCTTGCCAATCCGCTGAAGTGGTATCTCCCGATCCACTCCTTCGGTCGCCGCGCTCGGATGCTCGAAGTGGTCGAGGCGCTCCGTGATGCGGCGGCGCGCAACGGCGGCCGGTTTCCGGCGACGCTCGCTGCCGTGTCGGCCCACGTGCCGCTCGATCCGTTCACGCGACAGCCGTTTCTCTACGTGCCTTCCGAAGACGGCCGCTCGGCCCGGCTCGCCACGCCGCCGATCCCGGGGGTGGACGACCCGCGTTACGTCCGCGTCTACGAGCTCACGCTTCCCAACGAGTAGCGCAGAGCTCGGCTGTGCTGCGGAGGGCCCTCGGGCGTACCAGGCCAGCGAAACGTCACTGGTTTCTCCGCTCCTCGAGCGCGGCCTTCAGCTCTTCGATCTCCACCTGATGGAGATTTGCCACGCGCATCGCCGCTTGGCGTCGATCCTCAATTGTGGCACGCAAGCCCGGGAGCCTCGTGGCCACAAACACGGCATCCCGTGAGCAGCGATGGTGGATGCGAACTCCGTCTGCCTCAGCAGACCACGGCACGTCATGGACGCCGTCGGCATCGACGCGAAACACGTCCGTTGGCTGGCGGAGCCAATGGGGCAACCGATACGCGTACGAGAAATCACGCGGCTCGCCGAAGTGAAACGTGTTGTCTTCGGGATCTGGCACATACGCCAAGTCGTTGGCAAACAGCACGGCACATTCTTCACTGACAATCGACGCACAGTCCCAGTCCGGCTTCCCCTCGGCGTCCACGAGCCTTTCAAAGGCAAAGGCATCGCCGGACAGATAGAACGGCGAGAGCATGTGGATTTCACGGCCAATTCGCGAGATTGGCTCCCACGTATCCGGAAAGGCGAGGAGTGACTTCAGGCTCAGGTTGAACCAATACAACGACGTGATCCGGGTCGACAAGGCATGCATCGCCTGGGCGCGCAGCTCATCCGGCGTTGGCGATCGGCGCTTGCGGGTGTTCACGCCAAACCCACCCCCCCAGCCGTGGTGTGGCCCCTGAGACCAATGGGCCACGGGCATCGGCCGATTGAGCTCCCGGAGGGAACGACACAGGTCGCCGATCGTTTCCAGCGGTGCCCCCCAACTGATCTGTTTTCCTTCCCACCGATCATAGGCTCGCCAGAAATCAGCCGCTGGTGCAACGACCCGGTAGGCGTCGAAGTGGGGATAGTCGGAGAGGCCCGCATAGTCTCGCCACACCCGTTCTTCGGAGTGTGTCACGCTCGTCGCCAGTCGGCTTGGGCGGTACGGCAGCAATTTCTCGAACACCTCTTGGGGAGCGACGGGGCGTCCGCCGCCATATTGGGGCTCCCCGAGAAACTCGACCGCATGAATCCTCGGGAGCCACTGATCGGTGTCCCAGTCCTCGAGCGGCCAGAGGCGATTGAACAGCTTCATCGGGTAGCGTGAAGTCAACTCCGGGTTGTCCGTATACCCGCGGACCTTCTCAATCTGCCCGCAATTGACATGGAGTCGGGTGAGCAGTTTCAAATAGGACTCGTTCGCCAGATGATCACCGATCCACCCGCCACTGATATCGAACTGCTCTGCCTTGATTCGCAGATGCCCCCACAACGACCCCGATTCCGCCGTCAGTTCGATGGCCGCGTAGGTCAAGGGCCACGGGTGCTGCGCAGAGACGTTCACGATCCCACGCTCTCTCGGGGGAATTAGGACGTCAACCGCAAGCGTCGGGGTTGCAAAAAGAGTCTGCCAGGTGGCGCTCGTGCGAGGCAGCCAGAATCGAACCGACGAGATCTTCAGCGGCCTATCTGAATCATTGACGACGTGGGCCACCATCTTTCGCGGCTGCAACTCTTCGCCGATCGCTAAAAACGTGATCGCAGAAATCCATTGCGTAGGCTTCGCGATCGAAATGGAGGTCTTTCCCAAGCCGTCTCCCTCCACGTCACAGGCCTGTCCTGCCCCCCAACGCGACGACTTGCCGTTCCAAGTCCAGACACTCAGAGAGTCCTCCGGCCCCTGGACGGCTGTTCCCAAATCGTGCCACGCCCATGCTCCTGATTGAAGGAGATCCTCGGGTGTCTTTCCGTCAAACACCCGCGGCAATGCCGAGCCCTTGATGAAGAGCTGCACTTTGGCCGCACGTTCCGGGTCACGTGGTCGTCGGTACCTCATCGACTCGGCCACCACATGCGGTGTTACGGTGATTCCACAGATTTCAGCCGGCTGTGCGGTGGAAGTCACGCCGACCGTGGAACACACCATCACCAGCAGACGGACCGCGAGCGTCATTGGAGATCGCATCACAACATTTCCTGTCTGTGGTTTCGTTGCGTCGATGCTGCATCAATCACCGCTACACCGGAAGAGACCGCGCTCGAGAACTGTCGTACCATGAAGATGCTGGTCATGAGGTCAAAGTCCGACGGAGCGTTGACTCGTTGACGCCGTCCCTTCGGGCGAGTTCAGCGGCATTCCAGTTCTTGCAGACCATGAAAAAGCCGCTCTCAAGACGGGATTTTCATGGTGTTCTGCGGCGAGTACGGCCCCGACACTCCAGAAACATGCGGTTGCTTACCTCCGCAAGCGTCGCCCCGCCATCCGCTCACTCGAGCGGCCAGCGGAAGGGGGCGGCGCAGTCGAGGGATGCTTCGCCGGCGGCGATTGCTTCGTCATAACGCTTCGCCACCGCCGGCATGACCGTCAGCTCGACGCCCCCGCGGGCGGCCTCCTCGATCATCAGCCGGACGTCTTTCCTCGCCATGCTGGCGGTGAACGACGCCGGCTCGAAGGGGCCACTGGCCACCTTCGCCGCCCGGGCCGGGAACATCGCGCCGGGGTTGAAGGCCTTGAACATCGCCACCGCATCTTCCGGCTCGACACCGGCTGCCGCCGCGAGGCGGACGATGTCACCGGCCAGCGCCGTCATCCCCAGCAGCGACAGATTGCCGACAAGCTTAAAGGTCGCCGCTCGGGCCGGATCGGCCCCCATTTCAAACACCTTCCCGGTCATCTTCTCGAGATCGGGAAGGATGACGGCGCAGGCCTCTGGGTCGCCACAGAGGAGCATGATCCCCGAGCCCTCGGCCGCATTGGCCGGCCCCATGAAGACCGGAGCATGGAGATAGGTCTTGCCCCGCGCGGCCCAGGCCCGGCCGCGGGCGCCGGTGGGCGTGGGCGCCGTCGTGGTGTGATCGATGATCCAGGTGGTGGCGGGAAGGAGTGGAAAGAGCGGCTCGAGGACGGCGTCGACACTCGCGTCGTCGGCGAGCGCCAGATGGACCCGGTCCACGCCCGCAATCGCTTCGGCCGCCGTGGCAAAGGCCTTGGCACCGTGGGCTTCCAGGGCGTTTGCCGCCGCGGGGGAGCGGTTCCAGACATGCACAGCGTGGCCGAGCCCGAGCAGCCTGTGGACAAACCCGCTGCCGAGCCGGCCGGTGCCAAGGAAAGCGATGGTTTTCATGGGAACGGTCTCCGGGAGTTCAGGCTAAGGCGGCACGATCGGCCGCGAGGAGCGCGGCCGCAGCGGCGTCGATCGCCGGCTCCTCGTGGGGGTCGACGTTGGAGAGGAGGGGAAGGAGGGGTCCGGTCGGGGCAATTCCGGCCCCCGCGACGGCCCGGTGGAGGACGCGGATCGGATTGATCCGGTTACGGAGATCCTCAAGCGGCCGGAACAGGGAACGGATCCGCTCCGCCTCCTCCCACGCGCCGCGACGCATCGCTGCGAGCATCTGCTGCGAGAGACGGGGGGCCACGCAGACGCAGCCGCTGGTGAAGCCACCGAGCTCGAAATCGCGGATGTGGATGATCGCCGGCTGCTCGCCGATCCCGGAGATTATTCTTCCACGGTCGACAACCTCGACGAGCCTGCGAAGGTAGGGATCGACGGAGGCGTCAGAGCGGACCGTGGCGTATTTGATTCCCGAAAGGAGCCCGTCACGATCGAGCGCCGCCACCTCCTCCGGCTCGATGAAGCCGTCGTGTTTGATGTAGAGGAGGGCGGGGACACCGGCCGCCTCGACGAAGCGCCGGATTCCCGTGGCAACGCCGACGCTCGTCGTGATCCCCTGCTGGGGGAGCACCATCACCGTCGGGAAGGCAAACCGGCGGATGATCTTGGCCTGATCGAGGAGCATTCCGTACGACGGCCCGGCCGAGGGAATGACAAGCGTGACAGGGCCGACGATCCGGGCAAGCATCGCGAGGATCGCTTCGTACTCCGGAAGGGGCACATGGTAGAGATTCGCATTGCCGCCATAGAGGAGGAGCCGCACGCCCCCCGCTTCGAGATGGCGGACGATTCGCTCGTTGGCCTCTTCGTCGAGCGTGCAGTCGGGCCGGCGCGAGAGCGGCGGCACGGCCATCACGGAGGTGGCGAGATGGGTGGGGGTGAGAAGCGTCGTGATCATGGTGGCAACCCGGAGGTGGCCACAGTCTACGTGCCGCGCCGCCGGGCGAGGAAACCGGCGCAGGGAGAGCTCCGCTCATGCCCCAGCGCTTCCTCGACCCACCGCCATCCCGGCGGCGATGCTCGTCGCAGCGCCGGCAGCCGCTCGCCCGAACGGAAGGCGGCAACGGATTCCCAGTTCACAACGGGCCCAAGTCCCAGCCTAAAAAGCACTCCGCCACCGTCGGTTGACCGGTTGGCGGCTGTTCGACAAACTTTTCGCGGCGACCACCCGAGCCGAAACGTTTCGGGGGTTGGTCAGCAAGAAACTCCTCGGAGGGAGCCTTCCATGAGCAGCGTGCGGAGTGCCGAAAAACTCAACCTTGGCGATGAGGGGATCCGCTGTGAGCGGATCATCACCGCGGGCCGCGGGATGGTGGCGTTGTGCCTCCTGCTGCTGGCTTCTCTAGCCTCGGCGAACGAGGAAATCCCGTGGAACGAGGATACCGACGACCCCACACTCATCAGTCTCGGGATTGTCGGCGCTCGGGTGAAGACCGATCACCTGGTCCCCAATCGTCCGGAAAGCCACAGCAGTTCGGGCATCGTCAAATACATCTTCACAAACGGTCCTGCCGAAGAGAAGTTGAAGCTCGACGATGAAATCGTCGGTGTCAACGGAAAGAGGTTCAATCACAACTTCAGCCGACGCATGGGCGCGGCCATCGACGCGAGCGAAGCCGAGGGAGAAGACATCGTGCTCGACATCCTGCGAGCTGGCAAACCGATGTCGGTCCGTTTCCCGACGCCGAAGTGCGGCAGTTTCAGCCGCACCTATCCCGCCAAGTGCCACAAGTCGACCGTCATCCTCGAGGAGGCATGCGACTGGCTGGCCAGGCATCAGCGGCCAAGTGGAAAGCTGGAGGGCGACCCGAATTCCGGCTACCTCGTCCTCACTGCAGTCGCCGGATTGGACTGGCTGGCCACGGGCAATCCAAAGTACGAGAAGAATATCGACCTCACCGTGAATTATATGCTCGAGTACTTCACCAAGGAGCGTACCCCCGAAGGACACTTAAGGTTTGGCCTTGCAGGCTGGCAAGTCATGTACGGTGGGATGTTTCTCAGCGAATATTATCTCGCGTCGAATGACGATCGCGTCCTTCCCACCCTCGAGTATATCAACGGCGAGATCAATCATCTCCAGTTCCGCAACATCGACCCGGATACCCGCGCGACCTTGCGACAGAAGTGGCACGATCCGAACAATCCGGATTATGAGCCGCTTCCGCCGTATTGGTTCAGTCACGAGCGATTAACAGTCGATTGGAAGCAACCTTATCTCCATCTGGGTGTCAATACTGCCAATGCTCTGGTGGCGTGGCAACTCCTCGGTGAGTGTGGCGTCGCCGTCGATCGCGATAACATCGCGAAGACCTTAGACTACATTGAAGTGGCCAGTCCGTCCGGCCAAATGACGTACGGCGGGCAACCCAATCAACCAGGAAATGCCAAAGGCGCATTCGGACGCACCGGCGTTTTGGCCGTCGCCCTTCACATGGAGAACAGACGACCGAAGTACACCAGTAAGGTCCGCGACATCCTTGTCCGTGACTTCCCAACAAAATGCTTTTGCTCACACGCGTCGTCCTGCATGGGCAAAGCATGGGGGTTGATCGGGTTGGCAGCGCTCGATCGGAAAATGTTTCGCAAGGCGATGGATGACATCAAGTTCGATTTTGATCTCATCCGGTTGCCAGACGGCCGGTTCGTCTCGAATCCGGGCCATTTAGAGCGGAATAAAATACATTTTGATCTCCAGCACGGAAGCGAAGGTCACCGCTGGACGACGGCCTTCAACGCGCTGATCTTCTCACTCTCCCATGACCGTCTCCGACTCACCGGGGGCGGCAAGGCGCACGCTGTGGCCCGCTGATCGTCCGCTTGTGGTCCGGTGTCGCCTCGGCACAGCCAGGTGCCGCGGCGGCGCATCAGAAGATATCCGGCTCTGGCGGCGGCGGGCCGGCTTCGAGGAAGCGGAAGTCGCAGCCGTCCGGGGCCTGCGTGACCTGGTCGTGGAAGAGCTTGCCATAGCCGCGGGTGTGGCGGGGCGGGGGAGGCGTCCAGTCGGCACGGCGGCGAGCGAGCTCGGCATCATCGACGGCGAGGTGCACGCGCCTGCCGGGGACGTCGAGGTCGATCCGGTCGCCGGTCTGTACCAGCGCGAGCACGCCGCCGACGGCTGACTCGGGGGCGACATGGAGCACGCAGGTGCCGTAGCTCGTGCCCGACATCCGGGCGTCGGAGATCCGCACCATGTCGCGGACGCCCGCCTCGAGGAGCTTTTTCGGGATCGGCAGCATCCCCCACTCGGGCATTCCCGGAGCGCCGATCGGGCCGGCATTCCGCAGGACGAGGATCGTGTCAGGGGTGACGTCGAGATCGGGTGCGTCGATCCGCGCCTTGAGATCGGCGTAGGAGTCGAAGACGAGGGCGGGGCCCGAGTGAACGAGGAGGCGCGGGTCGGCGGCGGTCGGCTTGATGACGCAGCCATCGGGGGCGAGGTTGCCACGAAGCACGAACGTTCCCCCGGCGGAGTCGAGGGGCCTGTCGAGCGGACGGATGACCTCGTCGGAGAGGACCTCGGCCCCGGCGATGTTTTCCCCCAGCGTTCGGCCGGTGACCGTGGGGGCATCGAGGTGAAGCTTTGCAGTGAGACGCGAGAGGAGGGCCGGCACGCCCCCGGCGTCATGAAAATCCTCCATGAGATACTCGCCGGCGGGGCGCAGGTTCGCGATCACCGGCACGTCGCGCGAGATCCGGTCGAAGTCGTCGATGGAAAGGGGAATGCCCGCCCGCCGGGCCAGCGCGATGAGGTGGACGATGGCGTTGGTCGATCCACACAGCGCCATGTCGGCGATGATCGCGTTCTCGAAGGCCTGCGGAGAGAGGATCGTGGCGGGGCGGCGGTCTTCCCACACCAGCCCCACCGCGCGACGGCCACACTCGGCGGCGAGGCGGGCATGGGCGGAATGGACAGCGGGAATCGTCGCCGAGCCGGGGAGCGCCAGGCCGAGCGTCTCGACAATCGCGGCCATCGTCGACGCCGTCCCCATCGTCATGCAGGTCCCGGGGGAACGGGCGATCCCCTCCTCGATCTGCCGCCAGGCACACTCCGACAGGCAGCCCGCCTGCCGCTCGGCCCAGTATTTCCACACATCCGTCCCGCTCCCGAGGCGGGTCGTGCGAAACCGGCCGGCGAGCATCGGCCCGGCGGGGAGAGAGATGGCAGGGAGATCGACGGAGATCGCGCCGAGGAGGAGCCCCGGAACCGTCTTGTCACAGCCTCCCATGAGGACCACGCCGTCGATCGGTTGGCTCCGCAACACCTCCTCAACCTCGAGCGCGAGGAGGTTGCGATGGAACATCGCCGTTGGCTTGACGAACATCTCCGAGAGCGCGAGGACCGGGATCTCAACCGGAAAGCCCCCCGCCTGCCAGACGCCCCGCTTCACCTCCTCGGCGCGCTCTCGGAAATGCGTGTGGCACTGGGCCAGGTCGCTCCAGGTGTTGAGGATCGCGATCACGGGGCGGTCACGGAGCTCTTCGCCCGCGAATCCCATCTGGGCGATCCGGCTGCGGTGGCCGAAGCTCCGCAGATCATCCGGCGCGAACCAAGCCCGCGAACGGAGTTGCTCGGGCGACTTCGGCGTAGCGACGGGGGGGAAAAAAGCCATCGGAGTTGGCCCGGAGGACGACACCGGTATCGGGTCAGGCAGTGTAGTCTTCCAGTCGCCCCTTCGGGAAACGGCTCCTTGCCTCCACTCGCCATCCTCACCGTCGCGATGCTGCTCGTCCTCGCCGCGAGTTGGCCGCTGAATTGAAGCCAGGCCTGAAAGCGGCCCGGCCTGACACCACGACCACAGCCGTGACCGTGCCGCGCCCCTGCTCGCGGGCTCCGCCAGACGGGGGAGACGTCAGACCAGCTCGCGGATCAGCGTCCCGCCGTCGTCGGCGAGATACTGCGGGCGCCCCTGGTTGTCGGTGAGCGTCGTGCTCTGGACATCGATCCCGAGATGGTGGAAGAGGGTGGCGTAGACATCACCGAACGTGACGGGGCGGGCGATCGCCTCGGCACCGATCCGGTCGGTGGCGCCGATCACCTGCCCATGCCGCATCCCGCCGCCGGCAAGGAAGGCGCAGTTGACCTGCGGCCAGTGGTCGCGGCCGACGATGTCGCTAATCTTCGGCGTTCGCCCGAACTCCCCCCACACCACCACGGCACAGTCGTCGGCGAGCCCGCGCTGGTGGAGATCCTCGACGAGTGCCGAGAGCGCCTGGTCGAAGACGGGAAAATCCTCCGCCTCACGCTTGAAGATCGAATTGCCCGGGCCGCCGTGCCAGTCCCACTTGCTGTAATTGAGCGTGACGACGCGGACACCGGCCTCGATCAGGCGCCGGGCGACGAGCATGCTCTGGGGCACGCGCGGGGCGCCGTTTTCATCCATGAACACCGTCGGATCGCCGGAGCCATAGCGCTCGACAACGCGCGGATCCTCCTTGGAGAGATCGAGGGCATCGGCCAGCTGCGACGATGTCAGCAGCCCGAGGGCGCGCTCGGTGAAGACGTCCATCCCGCGCATGTTCGTCGTCACGTCGACATCGCGGCGGAGCCGATCGACGCTTTTCAGGAGGCCGCGTCGATCCTCGAGGCGGTCGAGCGAGATCCCTTTGAGAACGAGCTCGTCGCGGGCGGGCCCCAGCGGCCGAAACGGGGAATGGGCAGCGCCTGCAAACCCGGCCCCCGGTTCGTTGTAGGGCCCGTGCGTGCAGGGGTAGCAAAGGCTCACAAACGGCGGCGCGGTGGGGGTGGCAGCCCCGAGGAGGCTCGAGACCATCGATCCAAACTGCGGCCAGCCTCCGGCCGGCTTTCCCTTCCGCGTGTCGCGGCCGTGAAACACCTGCGCCGCGTCATGGTCGGCCTGATTGCCGATGAGCGAGCGGATGAGGGTGTATTTGTCGGCGATCTTCGCGAGGTTCTCAAACGCCTCGCAGATCTCGATCCCGGGGACGTTCGTCTGCACCGGCCGCCAGGGCCCGGCAAACTCCCGCGGGGCCTGAGGCTTGAGGTCGAACATGTCCTGGTGAGGAGGCCCCCCCACGAGGTAGATCATGATCACCGATTTCGGGCTCGCTCGGCGCCCCGCGGCCGCGTCGGCGGCGAGGATCGCGGGGAGCGACCAACCGCCTGATGCGCCCCCGCCGATGGCGGCAAGCGACCCGATGCGGAGGAGGCTGCGGCGCGACAGGCCATCGCAGAATCGCTGCGGCCGTGCACCGGGCCCCGCGCCTGAACCGAAAAGATTGAGCATCGCTTTCCCCCCCCGAGCTTCCCCAACGTTAGGAAAAGCCTATCCGCGCCGGCGCTCGACAGCCAGAGCAGCCGCTCGCCTCAGGCCTCAGCGCGGAGGAGCTTGGCAAGCGGAGTGCCAGCAGAGAGCTTCATCGGCCGGCCCACCAGCGTCGCCACCTCCCGCGCGAAGTCGATGCCGAGGGCGGCCAGGACCGTCGCCGAGAGATCAGGGATCTCCACCGGATCAGCGGGCTGCTTTGCCACCCCCTCGGGATCAGTGCTGCCGATCACCTGGCCAGTGGCGATCCCGGCCCCTCCGAGGAGACAGGAAAACCCGTGGGGCCAATGGTCGCGGCCGTCGAGCGGATTGATCGACGGCGTGCGACCAAACTCCCCCATCACGAGCACGACCGTCGATTCAAGGAGGTCGCGGTCCTCCAGATCGCCGACGAGCGCGGCCAGCGCCGGATCGAGGAGCTTCGCCTGGGAGGAGTGGCCGGCGAAGTTGCGGGCATGGGTGTCGAAGCCTTGAAGCGTGATCTCGACGCTCCGCACTCCCGCCTCGATGAGCCGCCGGGCGACGAGGCACCCCCGTCCGAAATCGCTGTCGCCGTAGAGCCCCTTGACCGATTCCGACTCGCCGTCGAGATCGAAGGCAGCGAGTTGCTCCGAGGTCATGAGGGTAAGAGCCTCACGGAGCGTGTGCTCGTGGAACGTGCGCCGCACCGCCTCGCCCCGACCGGTCTCAAACGACCGCGTCAGGCTGTCGAGCGCGCCGAGCCGGCGCGACTGACGGTCCACCGGGA
Organism: Candidatus Kuenenia stuttgartensis; assembly: GCA_943332855.1. Taxonomy (GTDB): domain Bacteria; phylum Planctomycetota; class Planctomycetia; order Pirellulales; family UBA1268; genus QWOP01. The sequence continues at coordinate 12,648 of CALQRA010000041.1, read as the reverse complement.
CGTGCGGGACGAGATTCTGCCCCTTCTGCCCCGGCGCGAACACCCGGTAGGGATCGAACTCGTTACCGAGATAGCCGCCGCGCGAGGGGAACTCCGCCCCCCCCAGCGCGATGAATCGCGGGAGCTCGAGGCCCGTCGTAGGAAGCTCGTGGGCAGCGATCGCCCCGAGAGCCGGATGGATGGCGGTCGGGTCGGGACGGTAGCCGGTCTTCACGGTGTACTGACCGCGCTCGTGGTCTCCCTCCTTCGACACCAGCGACCGGACGAGGGCAAAGCGATCGAGAACCTCCGCCAGCCGGGGATAGTCGGCGGCGATCCGCACGTCGGGGATGACCGTGGAAATGTCTTGCGTCGGCCCTCCGGCGGCATGCCCGGGATGGGGATCAAAGGTCTCCAATTGGCTCGGGCCGCCGGCAAGCCACACGACCAAGAGCGACCGGGGCCTCTCGCTGCCACGGCGCCGCGCCGCCCGGGCCGGAAGCGCCGGCAGTGCGAACGACAGCCCAAGTGACGCCGCGGCGAGGAGCACGGAGCGCCGCCCGGTCGGCGCGGATCCGATCCCCTCGTACCGTGGCCCGACCGATGTCCGCAAGCGTGTTGGCATCTCGAGCCTCAATGATTCCAAGAGAACTCGGGGCAGTTGAAGAGCGTCCACATCACATCCTCGAGCCCCCGTCCCTTCGTCTCCGCGAGGGTGATCAGCGGCAGGAGGGATTCGCGTTCCTCAGACGTCGGACGGCGCGTGAGGGCGACGAGGAACGCCACCTCCAGCCTGGCGACATCGTCGCGGGCCATGCCGGCGATCCGCCCGGTCGCCGTGACCACGTTTGCCTCGACCATCTCCCGGGCGAACTTGCCGTTCATCTGCACCAGCGCCTGCGGGATCGTCGCCGGGAGCGAGCCCCCCTGGGAATCGACCACCTGGCCATACTCACGGAGGAAGTCGGTTTCCCGGAAGAATCGGATCGTGCGTGTGAGGAGATGGGAGTGGCTCTGAAACGTCTGCAGAGACGTCGTCGCCGCCATCGCCCCGATCATCTGCTCAGGGGTCAGCCGGGTGAGTGGAAAAGCCCCCCACGTGGCCTTTACCCGTGCGGCCCCCTCGGCAGACTCAAGATCGGGATGGGTCGACGCGAACCGGAATGCCTCCGTCGCGGCGATCACCTTGATCAGGCGGTGAAGGTCACGGCCATGCTCCCGGAAATCGTCGGCGAGGAGGTCGAGGAGGTCGTCGGGGCTCGATGTCGGCCCGGGCTCGGGGATGTCGTCGACCGGCTCGTGCCAGGCCGTGCCGAAAAGGAGGCTCCACATCCGATTGGCGATCGCCCGATCGAAGCGCCGGTTGTCGGTGTGGATCACCCACGCGGCAAGGTTTTCGCGGTGCGTGCCACCGGAGCCGAGCCACTCCGCCCCGAACGGCACCCGCGGGGGCACGTTCCGCCCCGCTCCGGTCATCGCGGTCGCCAGCGCCGCCACCGACGTGCGGTCGATGCGGTGGACGCGCGCCGGGTCATCCTCGACGCCGACCGGCGAGAGCTTCGCCTGGGCGAAGCTGGCGGCCAATCCCTCGAACTCCCCCTGCTTCCAGGCTGCAAACGGATGATCGTGGCACTGGGCACAATCGAGCCGTGCCCCGAGGAACACCCGCGACACCCGGCCGGCGAGTTTGTCGGCATCGATGACGCCGTTAGCCGCCGCCTGAGTGATGAAGTTCACCGCCGGGGTGTCGGTCCACAGACCACGGGCGGAGACCATCTCGCGCACCGTTTGGTCCCAGGGACGGTTGGCCGCGATCTGATCGGCAAGCCACGTCGTGAAGCGGTCGCGGCGAAAGACGATGAACTCGCCTTTCTCATCCCCCACCAAGGGCGAGGCCAGACGGCGGGCGAGCGCATCGGCCGACCGACGGTCGGCAAGGAGCGTCGCCAGTGCCCGATCGACCGCCCCCGGCGCGGTGTCGGCCTCGAACCGGCGGATCTCCTCGAGCGACGGGATCGTTCCGCCAAGCGCCAGCCACAGCCGGCGGAGGATCGTGAGATTGTCGGCAGCGGCCGCTGCTTCGACCCCATTGGCACGTCGGTTTTCGGCGAGGAGCCGATCGATCGCCGCGACGGTGGCATCGGTCGACAGGGTCGCCCCGGCCGATCGGTCGGTCACCGCCGATGCGGCTTGCGCCCGACGCCGGACAGCCAAAGGATTCCTGGCCGCCGCGCCGACGAGGAGACCGAGCACGACAAGCGCCACGGCCGGAAGTGCCTGCCTGGGCAGTTGAAATCGGTGGAATCGCTGGTCGGTCATGGCACGCTCCCTCAGCCGATTCTATCCCTTATCGGCCATCCACGCAGCAGGAGATCGGCATCTCAACGCGAATGAGGCCGCGTGCGGACGGGTGCGGTCAGGCTATGCTCTCCTGCGAGGGCAAGAAATCGGGCGGAGGCATGACGTGGCGACGGCAGCGGAAACGAACGTCTCGCCGGCCGAGTTCGGCACACTCCCTCCCTGTCCTTCCCCCTGGCATCATCCGTTCCGCGCGGCTGGATGGCTCGTCACCGTCGGCGTGGGATTGGCGAGCCTCCTCCTCCTGTTGGCGATCCTGGCGGCAATCCCGATCGTCAACCTCCTTGCCCTGGGAACCATGCTCGAGGCAGAGGGACGCGTCGTCCGCTCCGGTCGACTCCGCGACGGCATTCCCTTCGCAGGCGCGCTCCCCCGACTCGGCGGGATCGTCATCGGCACCTGGCTCTGGCTGCTCGTTATCCGCCTGGTCACGCAGGCCGCCGCCGATGCCGCCCTTGTCGATTCCGACGGGCCGTCGGCGCGGACCTGGGCCGCGGTCCGCGTCGCCGCGTCTCTCCTCGTCGGCTTGCATCTGATCGCGGCACTGTTCTCCGGCGGACGCTTCTCCTCCTTCTTCAGGCCAGTGCGGAATGGCCACAGACTTCTCAGTGCCATCCGCGCCGGCACCGCCTGGAGGACCGCCTCGGAGGCCCTCGCGGAGGTCATCGACGCCATCCGGCCAGGGAAGCTCTTCTCCCTGGGCTTGCGCGGATTCCTCGGCGCGTTCCTCTGGCTCCTCGTCCCCACGATCCTCTTCTCCTCGCTTCGCGACACGTCGAAGCCCGGCCAAGTGCTCGTCACGCTCCTCGGCGGCATCCTCCTGGCCATCGTCCTCGCCTGGGTGCCCTTTCTCCAGGCACGCTTCGCTGCCGAACAGCGTTTCGCCATGTTCCGTGACCTGGGGGCGGTCCGCGAACTGTGGCGGCGGGCACCGATCGTGATGCTGCTGGCCCTGTTCATCCTTTATGGGCTCTCACTCCCCCTCTATCTGTTCAAGATCGTGGCGGCGCCGCGCGATGCCGTTCTCTTCCTGACGCCGATCTTCATCCTCACGATCTACCCCGCGCGCCTCGCGGTCGGCTGGGCCACCCACCGCGCCCAATCGCGCCCCGCGCGCCGCTGGCTCCTCCTTCGCTGGCCGGTAACGGCGATTCTCCTGCCGTTGCTGGCGCTGTACGTGTTTCTTCTTTTTTTCACTCCGGCGATCGACGCCTTCGGTCGCCGCGCCCTCTTCGACCACCACGCACTGCTGATCCCCACGCCGTTTTGATGACGTACCGGTCGCCGGATCGGCTCACCAAGGGAAGAGCGTCCGCACAAAGAGATAGAGGAGCACGGCCGCCGTGATCAGCACCCACCACGGCCGTTGTGGGGCCGGCATGTCGGTCCCACCGAGCTCGTTGCCGCAGGCTGGGCAGCGGGGGGCGTCTTCCCAGATCTCCGCCTTGCAGAACGGGCAGGGGATCGTTGCATCGTCGTCGTCGTCGTCAACGGCCGAATCGCCTTCGTCGTGACAAGCGTCGATGTCCTCCCCAAACTCATCATCGGCGTCGAAGTCGTCGGCGTGGCGGGGCATGGCTCGTGCGGTGAAGTTGGAGGTGGTCGTGCTGGAGGTCAGCGACGGTCGACGTCGGTAACACCGTACGTCGGCAGGTGGCGGTAGGGAACCTCGAGCGCGAGGAGGTGGAGGGCCGTGACGTAGAGCCGGCCACCAAAGGCGCCCCAGCGGTCGGGGACGGTGCCGAGCGGTTCCCAACTGCCGGCGTCATCCCCATCGTCGACCTGCTCCGCCTCGAGCACGGTGCAGAGTCGACCATACCAGGCATCCCATTGCGGGCCACCGGTCTGGACGAGAACCTGCGAGGAGTAGTACCAGAGGTAGGCGTCGCGCGTCCGCGCTTGGCGCGTGCCGTACGCCGGTGTCATCGCCGCCAGATCACCCGCCGCGGCGCGGAGCTGCTCGTCGGTCCGCGGCGTGCCGGTGTGGAGGCGCATCAACGACCCCAGCGCCGTCATCGAGGCGGCCGAGAGATCGGAGGGGCGCTGGCCGGGATTGCGGGCGTTGTAGAGATAGTGCCCAGCCCTGTCGGGGCTGGCCGATTCGTCGAGGAGCCCCCGGACACCGGCGTAGGTTTCGGCCGGCACCGACAGGCCGGCGAGCGTCCCGGCGCGGAGCGCGACGAGCATCCAGCCGCTCACCGAAAGATCGGAATCGGCCCGCGGCTGGTAGCGCCACCCACCCCGACCGGGCTGCTGGCTCGCGACGATGAACCCGATCGCGCGCTCCGCCGCCGGCCGGAGAAGCGGATCGCCCGTCATCCCGACCGCCTCGCACAGCGCCATCGTCGCGATCCCGTGACTGTAGAGCCAGGCGCAGCTGTTCGACACCGGATCGGAGGGAACGTACAGATCGCCGTTGGCCTGCTGCACCGAGACGAGCCACTCCAGCCCGCGGCGGACGACGTCGCGGTGGCGGCCGTCGAAATGATCGTAGCCAGCGCCGAGGAAGGCCAAGAGGGCCAGGCCGGTGGCGGCGGTGTCCGAGCGGAGCCGGACCGCGCCGCCAGCGCCTGCGGGGTGATAGGCCCCGAGCACCCAGCGGCCGTCCTCTTCCTGGGCGGCAACGAGCCATTCGAGGCCACGCTCCACGAGGGCATCGGCCGGAGATTCCCCCCGGTTCTCACGCCACCTCCGGGCAAAGGCCCCGGCAGTCTCGCGGACGCGCGTCTCGGCCGGCAGGAGGAGCGTGCCGGCGCGGCGCATCGGAGTCGCCACGGCTGCCGGGCCGGCGACGTCGGTGGCCCCGACCAGAGGCTTCGTGCGCGGACGCAGCGCGCTTTCCGACGCTGCCCCTGGGGCCGTCGCCGCCGCCGACAGCGTCTCCTCCTCCGCGCCGATCGCGGCGCCCCCGCGGCGGGCCACCGCGCCACTCCCTCGCCCCCGATCGGGGATCCGACCGGCGGAACGCGGGCGGGGCCCGGCAGCAAGGTCCGCACCGGCTCCCTCTCGCTGTGGGCCGGCGGACGCGGCGCGCTCTTCCCCGGCCATCCCCGCGTCACCGCGCGCGGGAAGCTCGACCCGCGCCGTCTCTTCCCCGGCTCCAGGCTCCGCCACATCCGTCCGGCGGAGGGAGCGGGGCAGGGCGGGGGGAGCATCTGCCCCGGGAGCGGCCCGCGCGAACCGGCGCGGGCTGATGACGGCGATGGGTTCCCCAGAGGGGACGGTCTCCGGTGGATCAATGACGGCGCGCCCCCGCGAGAACTCCGGATCGACGGCCGGCTCGTCGCTGGCGCTCGACCGCTCCCGCCGCGCGGCCGCAGGGGCCTCGACGGCATCACTCCCGACGACGGCCGGGAGCGTTTCAGCCGCTGCGCTTCCGGCGGGCATCTCTGCTCCGCTCCGCTCCGGATCCCCAAGCGCTGCCGGGCCCGGCACCGGAGGTTCGAAAACGGGGCGATCGATCCGGGTGGCGGCGACGTCCGGCGCCTCTGCCCCCTCCGCCACCGCCCCCTCGGCCACGGCCCGCTCACCCTCGCGGAGCGGCCCCCGGGCCGACGCCGGCGCAGCCGCATCGATGGCGATTGGGACATCGAGCGGGCGCTCGTGAGCAAACGCCTCGCGCGTGGCTGTCTCGTCGTGGAGGGGAAAGTCGCTGGCCAGTTCCGGGCGGTAGGAAGGCTCCCGCTCTGCCAACATCCCGTCGAGCGGGCGGACGGCGATCACCGTCCGCGCCAGTCCCTGCTGGAGGAGCCAGTGGAGGGCCAGGCTCGCAATCACCGCCAGCGCCAGCCGGGCGCGGCTCCGCCAACGACGGTTTGACGCCAGGGTCGATGCCAGGGACGGTCGCGGGTTATCGATCGCCGGGGTCATGGTCGCCTCTTACCGGTCGTCGGTCACGCCGCCGTCGACTCCGGCCGGCCGGTCGGCGGATACCTCCGGCGCCGACTGGATGCGGTAGTCCTCGATCCCGGCCTGAACGCAGGCATCCATCACGGCCACGACATGCTTGTGGGCGACGTTCTCGTCGGCGCGCACCGTCACCTTCTGGCGGCCCGGATTGTCGGCGACCGCCTGACGAAGGAGCCCGACGAGCGCCTCAGGACCGATCGGCCTCGACCCGGCGAAGGTGTTGCCGCTGCGGTCGATGTTGATGATGAACTCGCGCGGCCGGCTCGTCAGCGGTTTGGCGGCCGAGGCCTGGGGAAGGATGACGTCGATCGCCCGGTCATCTTCCTCGAGTTTGCTGGCGACGAGAAAAAAAATCATCAGGAGGAAGACGATGTCGATCATCGGCGTCAGATCGAGCCCGGTGCCGAGCCGCCCCTTGTCGATGCGGACACTCATGGCGCCCCCCGGGCCGGGCCCTGATCGCGATCTTGGGCTGCCGCCCCCCGCCCGCCGCGTCCCTCGAGCGACTCCATCGCCGGAAGAAGGCCGGCGACGACGTCGTCGACCCGGCGGAACCCGGCGAGGATCCGCCCCTCGAGGTAATGGGCGACAATCGCGGCCGGGATCGCGACGCACAGGCCGGCGAAGGTGGTGATCAGCGCCAGATAGATCCCGCTGGCCAGTTCCGCCGACCGGTTGGCCCCCGCCTGAAGATTCGCCGTCGTGTAGAAGGCGATGATCATCCCCTGGACCGTGCCGAGGAGCCCGATGAGCGGGGTGATCGTGACCGCGAGGCTGATGGGGCGGATGTTCGCATAGAGGCGCGAGGCCTCCCGATTGCAGGTCGTCTCCACGACATGCTCGACCTCGGGGAGCGGCCTGCCGATCCGCGTGAGCATCGCGCGGACCACCGTTGCCAGGACGGAGGGATGGGCATCGCACCATCCGGCTACCTGCCGCGGGTCGAACGCCGAGCCATCGGCGATCAGCCGGAGCTTCAGGACCAAGCTCGTGGGCACGAACCTCCCCCGCCGCAGCGCCACCAATCGCTCCAGTCCGAAGGCGACGACGAGGAACGACATCACCGTGATCGGCCACATGAGCGGACCGCCGGCGAGGAACAACTCCCACAGCGACTTCAGGCTACCGACGTTGATCGACATGGCGGGGCCTACGGGGCAGTGTCGGGGGAAACCGGGACGGCGAGGCGCGGAGGCTCAGTTCACGGCGCTTCCCAGGGCGTCGAGCCGCTTCCGCGCCGCCGCCACGTACGGCGACGCCGGATAGCGATCGACCACTTCAGCGTACAACCCACGGGCCTGTTCCGGCTTGGCAAGGACCTCGAAACAGCGAGCGGCCTCGAACGTCGCCTGGGCCTGCCAGGGGTGGAAAGGGGCCGGGGCTTCGGTCTCCCCGAAGCCATAGGCGACCTTGAAGAAGGCGGCGATCGCCTCCTTGTGCTGCCCCTGTTCGAAGAGAATCTCCCCTTCCATAAGCCGGGCCCGGGCGGCCAGTTCTCCCGGACCGCGCCCATCCCCGCTCCCCGCCTCCAGGCCGGCGTCGGCCAGCGCGCAGAACTCGGAGAGTGCCGCCTCCAGCCGGCCGAGATTCTGCAGCGCCCAGGCGCGGGCAAATCTCCCTTGGGCCACCGTCGCACCCCCGACCGGCTCCTGGCCGGGAGCCGATCCGACCGCGCCCAGCCAGCGGTCGACGACGGCGAAGCTCTCTTCCCAGCGTTCCCCCTTGGCAGCACATTCCGCCGCACGGACCGTCGCCAGCCCGAGCAGGTCGGGCGACGACAGCGACAACGGTTTGGACAGCGCCCGGGCCAACGCCTTCTCGGCCTCATCGACCCGCCCCAGCCGGAACAGGGCGTCGCCGAGCATCGCCTCGGCATCTGGGGCGCAGACGCCGTCGGGGTCCTCGGCGAGTTGCTCCGCAAACGCCCCGGCCGCGCCGGCATGATCCTGCTGCATGGCAAAGACCCACGCGCGCTTGTGCCGGGCCTGTTCGCACAGCGTTCTCCGCTGCGGCGCGGCGGCGAGGACCTGGCCGTAGGCCCCGGTCGCCCCCTCCCAGTCGCCGGCGGCAAACCGGATCTCGCCACGCTCGAGCCAGGCATCGGCCTGGCGCGGGCTGTTCGGAAACCGGCGTGCCAGTTCCTCAAAGGTCAGCTCTGCCCCGGCTGCGTCCCCGGTCAGCGATCGGGCCAGCCCGAGCTCGAGGAGGACGCGATCGGCCGCCGGGAAGTCGGGCGTGGCCGCGAGCAGCGCGGAGAAGGTGTCGATCGCCGCCGTCGTCTTTCCGCCGGCAGCGAGGCAGAGGCCGGCGAGGAACCGGGCCTCGGCCACGGCCGGCGCATCGACCCGCCGATCGACCCGCCGATCGACGAACTGGTCATGGGCCGCCGCCAGGCCGAGCACCACCTCGGCGTCGGCGAGCCCCTCGACGGGCATCCCCAAGCGCTGCCGGGCATCGCCCCGGGCGAGGAGCGCGGGCACGAGGGCCGCCGAGTCGGGATAGTGGTCGACGACCTCCGTCCAACACCCGACGGCCAGGTCGAGACTTCCGAGCGCCTCATGGCACCACCCTTCCGCCAACAGCCCCGCTGCCACCCGCGGGCCCTGCGGTGCGATCCGGCGGGCCGCGACGAAGGCTTCGATGGCGCCGGCCGGATCCCCGGCATCCTCGCGGGCCTGGCCGAGCCGAAACCAGCCGCGCTCGGCGATCGCCGGAGCGGGGTTGCCCGCCAGGAGTTGCTCGCCGATCTCCACGGCTCCAGCCGCATCCCCGGCCTCGCGCCGGGCCCTCACGGCGAGCAGTTGCCCTTCGACAAGCCGCGGCCAGGCGGGATGATCCCGGGCGATCCGCTCGAGGAGCACCACCGCCTCCCTGGCCCGGGCGAGCTCGACCAGCGCCGTCGCGTCGAGCAACAATCCGAGAGGGCGATCGTCCCCTGCGAGGGCCTCGCCGCCGCTCACCGTCAGCGGCCCGAGCGTGGTGTGGGCCCCCTCCCAGTCCTCGGCCGCGGCCTGCGCGGCGCCCCACCGGAGCCGGAGATGAGGCGCCCGCGGATCGTCGCCGGCATCCGACACCAGCGCGCGGAAGGCTTCTGCCGCCGCAGTGGCATTGCCGCCGGCCAGCAGCGCTTCCGCCCGGATCGCGCGGACGTCGATGACCGTCGCCGCATCGGCCGCAGTCTCGCCGCGTTGCTTGACAGGGAGCGCGAGGAAGCGGTCGGCCGCCGCGATCGCCTCGTCGCTCCTTCCCGCGGTGAGGAGCACCGACGCTGCCAAGCCCAAGCCCGGCGCCACGGCAGGATCGCCGGGATGCTCCTCCACAAGGCGATTGAGAACGTCGAGCCCCTCGTCGCGCCGGCCAGGGAGATCGACGAGCCCCTCGGCGCGCGAAAGCTCGAGGCGGGCGATGACGGCAGCATCGACCGGGTCACCGCCGCGCCCCGCGATCGCCGCCCGCTCAAGCGCTCCCTCCGCCACGGTGACGGCAGCCTCGGTGCGACCTGCGTCCAATTCCATCCGCGCCAGCCTCGCCCCCCCCTCGGCCGCAATCGCCGCCGGCGCCCCCGCCAGCGTCAGCAGCTGCCCGAGGCGCTGTCGCGCTTCCTCGTCCCTGCCGGCCTCGCTCCAGGCAGCGCTGGCGGAGAGAAGGGCCGGCGCGGCCACCGCGACTTCTGGGTCACGGGCGAGGAGGAGGTCGTAGGCCGCAGCGGCGGCGGCATACCGTTTTTGCTGCCACAGCGCGCGCCCGAGGCGCTCGAGGGCATCACCGACGCGCGGCCCGTCCTGGCGGCGGGCGATGTCGACGACGAGCCGGGCCGCCTCGGCGGGCTCCTCGGCGGCCAGGGCGAGATCGGAGCGACGGATTGCGACCTCGTCGGCCAGTTCGTCGGCCGGGAACGATTCAGCCAGCCGTCGCAGCGTCGCCGCGGCGGCGTCGGCCTCCCCCATCTCGGTCTGGGCGACACCGAGGGCGTAGAGCACCGCCGGGAGCCGGGGCGACGCCGGGCGGTCGCGGACGAACTCCAGCCAGGCCCCGACGGCCGCCGCCCGGTCCCCGGCCTGCCACAGCGCTTCCGCCAGGAGGTGCGACGCCTCGGCCGCCTGCCCCTCGTCCGGCATCGCCGCGAGATACTCCCGCAGCGCCCCGACGGCGTCGCTGTACGACTGCACCGTCGGCGCCCCCTGGGCCACGGCAAACGCCCCCCGCCCCAGTTCCCAGCGGGCCGCCAGCGCCGTCTCGGCATCGGCCCCCCCGTCCTGCTCGCGACTGTTGACGACCGCTCGAAAGGCTTCCGCGGCCTCCGGCCACTTTCCCTCCTGGAGCCGACAGAGCCCGAGGTAGTAGCGCCCCTTCGCCGCCAGCGGATCGAGCGGATGATCCCGCAGGAGCGTGCCCCACGCCTCGGCGGCCAGATCCCACGCGCCGCGGTTCTGGAGCGCGGCGGCGGTGGTGTACGCCGCCTTTGCCGCCGGGCTCGAGCGTGGCGGCTCTTCGGCCGCGCTCACGCCCTGCCACGGGGCAAGGCTGACGATCAAGCCGGCGAGGAAGCCGACGATCACCGTCGCCATCCAGAGCCGGGGCGGATATCGACGGTCGGCGGTCGGGTCGAGCATGATCACACCCCCCTCTGGGCAGACGGCAGTTGAGGTCGATCGCGGCCGCATCGCCCGGTGCGATGAACCTGACCGCGGGCCTCCCCGACACTCCGGCCGGTTCGGGGAACCGCAGATGGGTCGGGGTTGAAAAAGCTCCGGGAAACGGTGGGAGGAAAGCGCGCTCCACCGGCGGCCGTTATGATACCGCCCCCCGTCGCGGCTGCCGATCACCCGGCGTCCAAACAGAAACGGGGTACCGTCCCGGGGGTCGTCTTCCATGGTCCGTCGCCGTCACGCCGCGTTTGCGCTGTTTCCCTTCCACACCGTCCTGATTGCCGCCTGGCTCCTCTTTTCCCCCCAGGCATCATCCCGGGTAGACGGTGCCGAGGAGCCCCCCAAGGGAGAAGTGCTTCAGTTCAGCTTCGAGGGGAGCCGGGTGTTTCCTGGGACGGTCCGTGACTACTGGGTGTATGTCCCGGCGCAGTACGACGGCCGGACTCCGGCCTGCGTCCATGTCAATCAGGACGGCATCCAATTCAACGCACCGCAGGTCTTCGATCGGCTCATCCATGAGGAGCGGATGCCGGTGACGATCGGCGTGTTCATCATGCACGGCAGGGTGCCGGCCGGCCGCGACGGCGCCCTCGACCGCTACAACCGCAGTTACGAATACGACGGCCTGGGGGACGCCTACGCCCGCTTCCTCCTCGATGAGCTCCTTCCCGATGTGGAGACGAGGAAAGCCTCCGACGGGCGGGCGATCGTCCTCTCGCAGTCGGGCAACGACCGCTCCATCGGTGGCACCTCGAGCGGGGCGATCGCCGCCTTCACCGCCGCCTGGGAACGCCCCGACGCCTTCTCCCGGGTGTTCAGTGGCATCGGCACGTACGTCGGGCTGCGCGGTGGCAACGAATACGCCACCCTCGTGCGGAAGGTCGAGCCGAAGCCGATCCGCATCTTCCTCCAGGATGGTTCCCAGGATCTCAACATCTACGGCGGCGACTGGTGGATCGCCAATCAGGCTCTCGAGCGATCACTCGTCTTCGCCGGCTATGAAGTGAACCACGTGTGGGGAGACGGGGGCCACAGCAACGACCATCCCACGGAGGTTTTCCCCGCTGGGATGGAATGGCTGTGGAAGGGCTGGCCGGCGCCGGTGGGGCGCGGGGCGGGAAGCCCGCAACTCCAGGAGATCCTCATTCCCGGCGAGGATTGGATGCTCGTCGGCGAGGGTTACGGTTTCACGGAAGGCCCCGCGGTCAACGCCGATGGGGAGGTGTTTTACAACGATGTTGGCAAGGGGAAGACGTGGCGATTGACGGCCGACTGGCAACCGGAGACCTGGCTCGAAGACTCCCATCGTGGCGACGGTCAGAGCTTCGCCCCCGATGGGCGCCTCGTCGCTGCCAGCGTTGCCGACGAAGCGATCCTCGCCTGGAATCAACAGCGTGAGCCGGCGGTGCTGGCGAAAGGATGGCGGGGCAACGACCTCGTCGCCACGGCCGCCGGCGGGATCTACGCCACCGAGCCGGGCCTCGACGGCCGGACGGCGAGCAAGGTCCACTTCATCAGTGCCACAGGGACCGACACGGTCGTCGACACCGGCCTGCTGTTTGCCAACGGCCTCTGTCTCTCCCCCGACCAGACCCTCCTCTACGTGGCCGACAGCCGCAGCCATTGGGTCTCCAGCTACTCGATTGCCGCCGACGGGACCCTCGCCAACAAACAGCGCTACGACCATCTTCATGTCCCCGACACCGCCGACGACAGCGGCGCCGACGGCATGCGGGTCGATCGCGACGGGCGG
>CALQRA010000040.1 GCA_943332855.1 Candidatus Kuenenia stuttgartensis | reverse complement strand
TCTTGAGCCGGCTGTGTGGGATCGCCGCGGTTGATGGCTACTGTCCCCTTCCAGGAATGCGAATCAATGGTCCGCTCGCTTCTTTTCTCCTTGGCCGGAAGTGCCCTCATGGCAGCCGTCCTGGCAACGAGTGCCGCGGCGCAGTTTCCGGCCACTTCCAGTGGTGTAGTGACGTCGGTCCTCTCCAATGGCGCTGGGGGAGTGCTCGTGGGCGCTGGTGGGACGGTTCTCAATCTCAAGGCGCCCCCCAGGATGCCAGTCTTCACCGGGATTGACACGTACGCCGATCTGCTCGATCCAACGCCGCTCCCCGGCCGCGTCGAGCCTGGGATTCTCGGTTGCGTTCTCGATGTGATGGGGAGCATCACCACCGACGGGGTGATCACGCCGGGGATCGTCGATATTCAACCCCTCGCGGTAGAACACGTCGGTGTCGTCACCGCCAACACCCTTGGAAAGACCGGGGGGACGATCTCGGTCAACGGCGCTGCTTGCGTCCTCAACACCGATCCCCGGCTGCCGATCGGCCGGCTCACAAACGACCTCGGCTTGCCGATCAACCCCGCCTTGGCCGTCCGCGGCATCCAGGCGGCAGCGGAAGGGTATCAGAGCACCGACGGCTCGAATCTCCTTTACTGCTCCTCGATCCAGGTGATCGGCCTCCCGGCGGCGACGCCCGGCCTCCAGGTGGGGATCGTGACGGCACGATTCAAGCGGGGGGGGATCAATGCCGGCTTAGTCGAGGTCGTTGGCGGCATCTCCGGGCTCCCGCTCACGCTGGCGCGGACGGCGGTCGTGAATGTCACCGTCTACGTCTCTGGGGCCACGCCGAAGGCCCCCCCAATTCCGCTCGGGATTGCCGCCTCGAATCCGGGAGCGCTCGTGGGCACACGAACGTTCTCTTTCCGGACGGCAAAGACCTTCAGCGTGCCACCGAAGACGGCGTTTGTCCGGGTGACGGTCGGCGGGGCAACGGTCACGTCGGACGTCGTGCCTGTTTTCTGACCTGGTTCGTCGGCACGCGATCCAAGCTCCAACCAAGAGACCTCCCGTCACTGCGGTGACCGGGAGGTTTTTTTGTTGCCGCAGCCTGCGCTCGCGTTGCGACTGCGAATGCTGCCAGACGGCGACGGCCTGATTGCGATGGAGGCAACAGGGCCTTTTCGTTCTCGCGCCTGCCAGTGGGGGCGTTGCAGCGGCGGTCGTGGCCAATGCGGTGTTGCGAAAGCAAGAGTTAACAAAGAAGTAAGTCGACCGCGATCTCCGTAACGGTTCTGTGAGGTGAATAACTGTCTGCAATGTAAGGGGTTTATTGACTGGTAAAGAAAAATAGATGCTTGTAAAAGATTTTGTGAATAGTTACAGTGCGGCATCGGCTGGTAGGGCTCGGCGCGATCATCCCTTTGCGGGGAGTGAATCGGGGGAGTTCGAGGTCGGCACGTCTCAGCAGGAAATGGATCTTGGCTGGCGTGTGTGGTTCGACACGGTTTGTTTCAATCCCTTTCGAAAGGATCCCAATGTTTCGTTCCATGGTTTATTCGCTGGCGCTCGGTGCCCTTGCGGTGGTTGCGTCGGCGAACAACGCCTCAGCGCAGGTTGTGTTTGGCGTCGAAGGTAGTGCGGACGCCGTCGCCAGCGACGGCCTCGGTGGCGTGAACGTGACCGTCGGCGGTACGGTTCTCGATCTCAAGGCTGCCCCCAATGCCCCCCTTATCACGGGATTCGGGTTCGGCCCGACCTATGCCGATCTGCTCAACCCGGCCCCGCTGCCGGGTCGGACGCAGTCCGGTTTCGTCGGGAGTTTCATCAAGGCCACCGGTGCGACAAGCGCGGCCGGCGTGATCACCGTTGGTACCATCGACATCCGTCCGGGGATCGCGTCGCTTACGGGCGTGATCACGTCCAACGGCGTCGCCGGATTTGTTGTCAACGGCACCAAGTGCCTCCTCAACACCGATCCGCGGCTGCCGCTCGGCGTCGTGGTGAATGACCTCGGCCTGCCGATCAATGCTGCTCTGGCGGTTCCCGGTGCGAGCGCGATCTGCACCGGCTATCCGTCGAACGATGGCTCGGGTGCGTTCATTCTTTTTCAGCTTCAGGTCGTCGGTCAGGCGACCACGGCCCCCGGTCTGGCGATCGGCATCGAGCGCGTCGCCTCCCCCGGCGGCGTGATCAATGTCCGTGGCGGTATCTCGGGCCTGCCGCTGACGCTCGCCCGGACGGCCGTGGTGACGGTGTCGGTGTACACCCCCGGTGCCACCCCGTTGGCTCCGCCGGTGCTCCTCGGCACGGTGAACGCGACCCCCGGTGCCCTCGCCGGCACCCGGGTGTTCTCGTTCAAGTCCGCCAAGGCGCTGGCCGTGGTGCCGAAGTCGGTGTTCGTCCAGGTGACGCAGGGCACCGGTGTCGCCGCCAAGACGGTCAAGTCGCCGGTCGTTGCGGTTCAGTGATGCCCAAGGTCGCATGATCCAAGGGGGCCCTCCGGGGCCGCCCTGGACAGGCAGACTTCACGCCCCTCCCGGGTGCTCACGCATCCGGGAGGGGTTTTTTGTTTTCGGGCAGCGAGCTGGCCTCGAATCGGCGGTCAGCGGGCGGTGAAGCCGGTGGGAAGCGTCCGGGCCGCGCGGAAGAAGCCAAGCAGGGTGGCCATGCGGGGAGAAAGAATCGAGAGGCCGTAGTTGAGCTTGGCCTGGGGAGTGGCCGGCGGCGTGCGGACGAGGGCTACCGCCGGGCTGATCCGCGGCGACACCACGCCGAGGGCTGCCAGTCGGCCGGCCGGGGTTGTGAAGCCCCCCTTCTGGAAGATGAGCACGGCATTGCTCAACCGGGGAGAGATCAGCCCCAGCGGGCTGACCGTCGGCAGGCCGGGCTGTGCCGGCACGAGCGGCTTGTTGAGGCGGGCGAGAATCCCGCCGCTCCCTCCCCGATTGAAGAGCCCGGCCGCCTCCGACTCGGTCGCTGCGATTGCCACGATCGCTGCCGCCAACACCACCATCACCATGACCCGTCTCATGTTCCTGCTTGCTCCTCGAAGAAAAACATCTGGGGTTGCGTGCTCTGCGAGCCTGCTGTGGCGGAAAGCAGGGCATCCTGCTTCCAGCCGAGATCCGACAGCAATTGCGCCCAGACGCTTTTCAACGCGCCCAAAAACGGCGAAAAATCATCGCAAAAAGCTCGGTTTTGAGGGCGGGATTGGCGGATCGGCCAATTGACTCCCGCGGCAGATGTGATCTCGATCCCCCGAGGGCGGGGCGTGCCCCCAAGAGGAAGGACGGAGGGCCATAATGGGGAAATGATCGCTCCCCCATTCATCCAGGCCGTGGCGGTGTTTCTCGCGACAGCCCTTGCGGGCGAGAGCGAGCCGATTGCCATGGTGACGACACTCACCCCGACGGCGCTCGAGACGCGGCCGGAGGTGACGGTGCGGGGAACGGTGATCCACGTCGATCCAGCCCTTCGCGAACTGGTCGTCGAGGATGATGGTGGTGGGATCGTGGTCGATCTCGGGGGGGGCGCCGTCGGATCGACAGAGGCGATCGCGGTTGGCGAGGAGGTGGAGATCACGGGCCGGGTCGGGCCCGGCGAATATGCCCCGATCGTGAGCGCCTCCGGGCTCGTGAGTCATGGGCACCACGCCCTTCCGCCACCGAGGCGGTGCGATCCCGAGGCCTTTCTCGCCGGGAGCGAGCATGGCCGCTTGGTCGAGGTCGAGGGGATCGTGCAGCAGGCCTGGCACGATGGGGAGCGCGTGCTCCTGGAGCTGGAGACGGCTGGGAGGTTGTTTACAGCCGAGATTCCTGCCGCCGTCGTCGCCGCGGGGGTGCTGGGCCCCGATCTTGAGGCGCTTGTCGATGCGGTCGTGATCGTGTCGGGGCCAGCGAAGACGGTGAGCAACACGCGGGGAGAGGCGCTGCGGCCGTGGGTGATCGTCGATCGGGCGGAGTGGTTCACGATCGTTACGGGGGGCGTGACCTTCAGCAAGTCGGCCGTGACGCTTGAGTCGATCGGCGGCTACCGGCCCTCGTTCGGGGGCGGGCATCGGATCCAGACGTTCGGGACGGTGATCCACGCACTTCCCGGCCGCACGCTCCACCTCCAAAACGGCCACCACGGGGTGACGGTGCAGATTGGGGCCGAGGCGGAAGGGGCCGAGGAGCAGTTTGAGCCCGGTGATCTGGTCGAGGTGGCGGGATTTGTCGATCGCTCGGGGCATGTGGCGTCGATCCGCAGTGCCGCGGTGCGGAAGATCGACCATGGCGGGGCCCCGCTGCCGTTCATGGTGACCCCGGAATCGATCCTCCGGGTCAACGCCGCCTCCGCCGCCGGTGACATCCAGGCCGCGCCGGGGGACTACGAAGGCTGCCTCATCCGCACGAAAGGCCAGCTCATCCAGGCCCAACCGACGGTGACCGGGGGCCTGTTCGTGCTCCGGTCGGCGGAGATGATCGTCAATGTCGAGGCGGATGAAGCCTCTTTTGCACCTTTTCAATCGACGGCTCCCGGCACGGTCCTCGAGGTGACCGGGGTGGTGGCGATCGATTGGGGAGTGTCGCTGCAGTCAACGGCAGGGGGCGCTCCGCAGCGCGTCCGACTCATGGTGCGGTCGGCCGACGATCTCCGCATCCTCAAGACCCCTCCGTGGTGGACCCCGGCCCGGCTTCTGGCGGGGCTTGTCGCCACCGTGATGATCCTGACGACGGCGCTGGGGTGGGTGGCATTGCTGCGGCGGCAACTGGCGGCGCAGCAGCGGCTCCTGGCCGCCGAGATGCGCTCACGCCGCGACGCGGCGGTGGAGTTTGAGGCGACACTGCGGGAACGGACGCGTCTGGCGGCCAACCTCCACGACACCCTCCAGCAGACGATCGGCGGGATCGGGTATCAGCTCGATGCCTGCCTGACCGGCGGGGGAGGCACAAGCGACGAAACAAAGCGGCATGTCGACGTTGCCCGGCGGATGGTCAGTTATGCCGCCGGCGAGGTGCAGGGGGCGGTGTGGGCGATGCGGAGCCTGTCGCTCGGCGGGAAGTCGCTCGGCGAGGCGCTGCGCGACCTCGTCGTCCGGATCGGCGCCGGACGGGACGTGAAGATCTCGGTCGGTGTCGAGGGAGCCTTTGGCGACCTCCCCGAGTTTGTCGCCGGAAATCTCCTCCTCATCGGCCAGGAGGGGGTTCACAACGCCCTCCGGCACGGCGCCCCGAGCACCATCGATCTCGACCTCTTCGACGATCGGGGAGACGGTCGGATCCACCTGCGGGTGAGCGACAACGGCCGGGGATTCGTCGTCGGGAAGCAGCGCGGGGCCAACGAAGGTCACTTCGGTCTCCAGGGGATGCGCGAACGGGCCGAACGGCTCGGCGGGACGTTCACGGTCACGAGCCGACCCGGGGAGGGGACCGCCGTGGAGGCGACCGTCATGCGGCGCGACTATGACAGGCAGCTCGATGGCCAGACCGACCCGGTCCGGACCACGCCGACGTCTCGGAGCTGAAACAGCCCCGCCGCCGTCGACCGGGAAAATCGCCGCCATTGGCGGATCGGCCAATGGCCGCCGGCAGCGTGCTAGCGAACAATCACACCCCGCCCCGCGTACCGCCCCGCGTCGGCTGGATGGCCCGCCCGGGGGTTGGCCTCGAACCAAGTGAAGACCAAAGTGAAGACCAAGGTGATGTCATGGATGCGCTCCACCGTTTGGCGATGGTTTCCACCGTTCCTCCGGCCGGAGGCGACGGCGGAGAGCAGCCCGCGCTCGGGCGGCCTTGGCTCGTGATTTCGGCACTGGTGCTGCTTGCGCTGTCGGCGGCGGTGTTCCTGCTCTGCTGATGCCGGCCGAGCCAGCCGTTTGCCTGCCGGCCTTTTTCCGTCGAATTGCCGCGGTCGTGTGGCAGGAGGCACTGCCCGAGGGGGCAGTCATGTTTCCGCCAACGATTGGAGGATCCGCCAATGGATTCGGGGCGCTTGCGAGGATAGACCAGAAGAGTCATCGGGCTACCCCACCCGTGTGCCGGGGGCCGTCGGCAGGAAGCCCGCCCCGGGACACGGTCAAATCCGATGGCAGGATGTGGCGCACGGTGTGTGCCACGCAAAGGAAAGCGTTCCGGTTCTTGGTCGAGTGTTCGGCGTCCCGCGCGGCCGTCGTACCGGAGGCCATGATCGGACGGACGGTGGTCGTAAGCAGGTTCACCGTCGGTCAACGGGGCGTTTTCCGCGCGGCGGGTCATCGGTGGAGTGAAGGGAGCATCCCTGGGATGCTGCCCGGAATCCCCGATGACCCGCCCGTCGGAATCCTTTTCGGGGAGTTCAGTCCGTGAGCACTTCCGGTGGAAGCCCCGAGATCCGCGTGATGCTCGTCGACGACCATCCGGTGATGCGGGTGGGGCTCTCAAGCGTGCTCACGATGAGCCATGGGTTCGCGGTGGTCGCCCAGGCCGAGAACGGGCTCTCGGCGATCGATCTCTACCGTGAGCACACCCCCGACATCGTGCTCCTCGATGTCAGCATGGAGCGGATGGACGGCATCGACACGCTCCGACGCCTGCTGGGAGAATTTCCTGCTGCCCGTGTCATCATGCTCACCTCCTCGCAGGCCCCCGAGGACATCGGGATAGCGATGATGGCCGGTGCCCGCGCCTATCTCGTGAAGACCATCCATCACGAGGCGCTGGCGGCGGCGATCCGCACGGTCCATGCCGGTGGCGTGATCGATCCCCCTGCGTCGGCACTGGGTACCCGGCAAGGCCCGCTGTCGCAGCGCGAGGTGGAGGTGCTCGGGCTCGTCCGACAGGGCTATTCCAACGACGAGATCGCCTCGCTCCTCGGAATCTCCGAGCGCACGGCGCGGGCCCATGTGTCGGCGATCCTGGCCGCGCTCGGGGCCGCCGATCGGGCCCAGGCGGTGGCGCTCGGCTTCGAACTGGGGATTCTGCGCCCCTCGCTCCGCCCGGGGGGGTGAAACGGCAGGCCGATCGCCGGCGATCGGATGCTTGTCGCGACGCGAGTATCGGCCGGGGCTGCGGTGTGGCTCTCGTCCCGGCCTTACACTAACTCGCGAACCCTGGCCGACGGACCGAATCCGTCGCCGGGACGGTGGGGCCGGCGCGGTCCCGCGGAAGTGCCGTTGAAGCGGAGAAGAAAACATGAAGCGGATCATGCTCGTGGCCGGTGTGGCGGTGGCCCTGACACTGGTGGCCGCCGTGGCCGATGCCCAAGTGAAGAAGGGGAAGACTCGTCCAGCGACCACCAAGCAGCTGATGGGCGGGATTGTTCAGCCGCACTGTGCGGCGATCGGCGAGGCGGTGAAGCAGGCCCCGGCCGACGACGCCGCTTGGGAGAAAGTCGCGACCCACGCCGCGGTGCTCAATGAGATCTCCTACACGCTCATGGACGACGGCCGTTGCCCCGATGCCGACTGGGCCAACGCCTCGACGATCCTCCGAACGGCGAGCGACGCCGTCCTCGTCAAGGCGCTCGCGAAGGACCACGCCGGTGTCGCGGCCGAGTTCGCCAAGCTCACCGAGTCATGCGGCACCTGCCACAAGGCCCACAAGAAGTAATCGCGAAGGCCAGCGGGCCACGTCGACATCCGTCGAAAGAAACCGCCGTCGTGGCTTGAGGCCACGGCGGCGGTTTTGTTTCATAATTTTTTTCAATCAGGGCCCCGCCGGGCCGGATCGCACGGGCAGGGATAACGACGGCCGTCAACGGTCACGGGTTTTCCAGGCAGAACAGGTGCCGCTCGCCACGGACGAAGAGTTGGTTGCCGGCTGCCGCGGGGGTGGCATCGACGCCCTCCCCCATGTCGTTTGTGGCGATGACCTTCAACACCGGCGCGTCCGCGACGACCGCGATCGTGCCGCGCCGGTCGGTGAGGTAGACGTGCCCCCCGGCCGCGATCGGCGAGGCGTAGATGTTGTTCACCCCCTCGACCCGCGCTGTCTCCCACAACGGCTTGCCCGTGACGGCATCGACGCAGGTGAGGAGCCCCGACTTTTCTTTGTAAAACCAGAGTCGGCCATCGGAGAGGAGGGGGGAGGCGACGTCGGGGGTGTCTTTGGAGCGTGTCCAGAGAACGCTCTTCCCTCCTTCGAGATCCCCACTCCCGGCAAGATCGAAGGCCCCGAGGAAGGCGCCGCGGAAGCCGCTGGTCAACCAGGCAACGCCGTCGGCGGCCACGGCCGAGGCACACGGACGCTGCGTCTGCCCGGCGCAGCGCCACAGCTCCTTGCCCGTTGCGAGGTCGTAGCCCCGGGCCGCGTTCTGCCCGTTCATCACGACCTGCTTCCGCCCCCCTTTGTCGACCGTGACCAGCGGCGTGCACCACCCGGTCGGCTCGTCGCGTGGTGTCTCCCACGCAGTTTTTCCTGTCCGCGCGTCGACGGCGAAGAGCATCGACGGCCCCTCGTGATCCCAGGGGACGAGGACGAGATCGCCGTGGACTGTCGGGGAGCTCCCCTCGCCGAAGCCGTTGCGGACCTTCATGTCGCCGAAGTCGCGGTTCCACACCGGCGCGCCGTCGAGGGTGTAGCAGAAGAGCCCGCGCGACCCGAAGTGGGCGTAGACCCGCTCGCCATCGGTGCAGGGGGAGGCGGAGGCGAAGCCGTTGGTCTGGTGGGTGCCTTCGTGGGGCTTTGCCGTGACGGCCGTCCTCGACCATAGCTCCTTCCCCGTGGCCCGGTCGAAACAGAGAACGCGAAACTCGAAGATGTCGTTGCTGCCAGCCACCGGCACGGCGGCAGTCACGAAGACACGATCCCCTTGGACCACCGGCGATGACGATCCGCGGCCGGGGATCTCCACCTTCCAGAGAAGATTTTTCGTCGGGCTAAACTCCACCGGCGGCGTGGCGTCGAGGGAGACACCATTGCCGAGCGGCCCGCGCCAATGGGGCCAGTCATTGGCCTGGAGCGGGCCTGTGGCGAGCGCCAGGAGAAGGATGGCGAGGGAGAGAATCTGGCGGTGCATGAGGAGACTCCTGCTGAACGACGGATCGGGGTCAGTTGCCGAGGGCCGATTCGAGGGCGTCGAGACGCGACCGCAATGCCGCCACTTCCCCCTCCAGGGCGGCGATCTTCTCGACAAGCGCTGCAAGCGCGATCGAGGGAGCGGATGGGGGCACAGCCACAGACGCTGCCGGACGGGGCACCGCCACGGTGGCGGCGTCATCTTCGTCATCTTCCTGGTCGTCGTCGAATCCGCCAGTCGGCGCTGGCACCGGCTCGGAGGCTCCGGCGGGAAACGACTGCCCGGCCACGCCGAGCTTGGCACGCACCTTCTCGAGCTTCTCCTCCGGGAGAAGTCCGTGCGTCAGCACCCGGCCGCGGCCGGGGGGGGAGAGCCAGATGATCAGCCCGCGCTCCGCGAGGCCATCGAGCTTGGTGCGGAGGATCTGGAGATCGGCGATCGGGTCCATCCGGCTGGCACGGCCGCGCAGATCCCCTTCGCTCTGTTCGCCCCGCAGCAGGAGCTCGGCAAGGATCGAGAGATCCTCCTTCTCAATGCCACCGAACCACTCATAGCCGTAGTGGCGGTAGCGGGGAACGCGGCCGCTGCCGTAGATCTCGGCGACGACACCGGCGGCACGGAGCGTTTCAAGGGCCCGCCCGACCTGATCCTCGTCGACGTTCATCAACGGGTCGCGGTTGTTCTTCTGATTGCAGCCGGTGATGATCGCGTTGAGGGAGAGCGGATAGGCCTCCGGCGTCGTCTTCCCCTTCTCGATCAGGACACCGAGGACGCGTCGCTCGACAGCGTCGAGCGGGCGAACCCGCGATCCTGGGCGCTCGGTTTCGGAATCCATCGGCGGATCAGTTCCTTCCCTGGAAGAGTCGCCGGTGACGGGGAACAGGCTCCCCGCCACCGGCCGTGCCTCGAGACGGTGACGTCGGTCACTTTCCCTGCGACGGCGCTGCGTCGTTGTGATGCGGGCAGCCGTCGGGGCTGAAGAGGGCGCTCGATTCCTCTCCCCGCGCTGTCACGTAGGCGACGAGATCGAGGACCTCGTCGCGAGTCAGCTTGTCGAGGAGCCCCTTGGGCATGATCGACACCACGGATGTCACCCGCTCCTCAATGTCGGTCTTCTTGATCCGGACGGGCTCGGCGCTGGCGACGGGGTTCTCCACGAGCGCCAGCTCCGCTGGAGTGTCGGCGACCACGAGGCCGGTGAGCCGGCGGCCGTCGTCAGTGACGATCGTCGTCGAGCGATACTTCTCCTCGATCCGCAGCGACGGGTCGAGAATGTGCTTCGTGATCTCGAGCGCGTCCATCTTGGCATCGAGCTTGGCAAGCTCTGGGCCGAACTGGTTCCCCGCCTCGCCGAGCTTGTGGCAGGAGACACAACTCGTCGTTCGGAACAGCTCGCGACCATGGACGAACGACCGTCCCTTCTCCATCCCGTTCACGCTCCCCTCGAGGTCGGCCAGCGTCCACTCGGTGCGCGGGCGGCGGTCCTTGAGGAGGTCGTCCTTGATGGGGAGGGGATGGGCGGCGAGATAGGCCGCCGGATCGGCCAGATACCCCTCGAGATCATCGACGACATACATCGCCCCATACATCCGCCGCCAGTGCCCGGGGTAGGTGCAGACGTACGGATAGACGCCAGGCTCCGTGGGGGCATTGAAGGTGAGCTTCTGGGAGGCCTGCGGCTGGAGGAGCGTGCTCGCCACGAGGACATCAGCCGATTCCGGCACGAAGGCCCGCTTGGCAAACGACGCCTCCTGGGAGAGCTTCTCCGCGATCTCACCGAGGGCCTGCATCGAGCCCGGTTTGGCGACGACGAAGTTGTGGGGCATGACGTCGGCGTTCTGGAGGACAAACAACACCGGCTTGCCCGCCTGGACGGCAATCGTCTCCTTGTCGTAGTTCATCCGCTCGTAGACCGTGCCGATGCGGACGACGCGCACCCCGAGATCGGCGAGGTCAGCACGCCGCGCCTTTCCCTCGGCCGCCGGGAGGAGCGTCGTGAGATTCTCGGCGAATTGCCAGGCAGCAAGGCCGGCATCGCTCGACCGCTGCTCGACGGTCGCCGTCCGCATCGATTCCAGAAGTGCGTCGAGCATCGGCGCCGCCTGCGCGGCGGGCCACTGCGCGAGCGGGATCTTCTCGAGGGCCGCGATGGCAGCATCACGATCCTCCCCGCTGATGACAAACGGCGCGATCCGCTCGAACACTTCGTTCTCGCGGCCACGGACGCCGGCCAGCGCCCCGAACGCAGCCCGGCGGACGGCGGCCGTCAGGCGGGCTTCCTCGCTGGCAACGGCGATCTCGGCGGAGCGTTCAGGTGCCGGCTGGTTTTCCACCTTGAAGACTTCCTGGCGCTCGCCATCGAGGATCGAGAGCTTGAAACCCTTAAGGCGGCCGGCGAGGCCGTCGCCCCGGTTGAAGACGACGATCCGGTCGATCCCCTTCGGGCTGCCGAGATCGACCTCCCACCACGGGTTCTCGATCCCTTCCTGGGTGTGGGTCTGGCTGTTCTTGCCATATTCGGGGTCGGTGTTGCCGTCGATCGCCCGGCCCGGCTCGCCGCCGGCGGCGACGTTGATCTGGGTCGCCTTGCCGGCGCGGGCGAGATTGTCGTCGCCGGCGTAGATTTCCACTTCGGCGAGCGTCAGCGTCCGCTGCGTGCCGGGAAGCTCGACGCGGACGAACCGGCCGACCGTCCCTGGCTTCACGGCGGCCGCTCCTGGCAAGCCGTCGACGAGCGGGAGGACGCGGTCATAGAGGCTCGTGCGCACGCCCGGGTCGCTCACCAGCGGCAGGGCCTCGACCATGTCAACGAGCCGGCGCGGCTCCGCCTTGGCCAGCTCCCATACCTTCGCGCTCGGATCGCCGCCGCCGAGGGCGTCGATCGCCGTCAGCGCGACATAGCCAATCCGGCGCAGCTGCGGCCGCCGGGCGGAGGTCGCCATCCGCTCCATGTCGCCCCGGAGCTCGGCCAGCTCGCTGGCGGGCCGCGAGAGCAACACCCGGATCAGATCGAACACGGTGGCCGAATCGACGGCCCCCTCGCGGGCGTCGAGCTCGCTCAAGGCGTCGACGGCAACGCGGACGACGCTCTTGGTGTCGGCCGCGGCAAGCCCCTCGATCGCTTCCTGACGGAGCCGTTCGTCGAGCCCTGTTCGCAGCAGCATCTCGCGGAACACCACCGGCGATCGCGGCTCGGCGGCCAGCTCGTCGTTGGAGAGCGACCGGTAGAGGAACCTTCTGCCGGCGTCGGTCGAGAAGGCGATCAGCTCCTTCGCCTCGCGGGCCGAGCGGAACTCCGGCTCGAGGACGCGGGCCGATTCCTTCTTGACGTAATCCATGTGCCGATCGGCAGGGAAGTCGCCCGCCACAGCGAGGGCCTCGATCGCGGCAGGGTTCTTCAGATAGCTCGCCGTGCGGACCGCCTCGAGGCGGACGCGCGCGCTGTCGTCACCGGCGCCGCGCACGACCCACTCGAGGGCCTTTGGCACCCGATCGGCAACTCCCGCCACGACGCGCATTGCGGCAGCCCGCGAACGGGCATCGGGGCTGGTCAGGACTTGCTCGAGAAGCGCCAGCGGCACCTGATCGAAGTGACGCAGCGCCCACAGCCCTTCGAGCCGATTGTGCTCGAAGGACGGCGACTTCGGATCGAGCTTTGCGATCCAGGCCGTCACCGCCGGCACGACTTCCGCCTCGGGGCGGCCGTCGAGCTCGAGCTTGGCCCGGTAGCGGACCCTGTCGATCGGATCGG
The DNA here is from genome assembly GCA_943332855.1 of Candidatus Kuenenia stuttgartensis. Classification (GTDB taxonomy): domain Bacteria; phylum Planctomycetota; class Planctomycetia; order Pirellulales; family UBA1268; genus QWOP01. The sequence continues at coordinate 14,704 of CALQRA010000040.1, read as the reverse complement.
CGAGGAGCTTGACGAGCTCGGCAACCGGGCGGCCGCCAATCGGCACCGGCTTGGCCACCGGCTTGCCATCCATCACCACCCGGTAGACGCGGCCGTGGATCCGGTCGCGGCTGGGGTCGCGGAGGTTGTGCTGCATGTGACCGATGATCGGGTTTTGCCAATCGGTGAAGTAGATGGCGCCGTCGGGCCCCATCTCGAGATCGGCAGGGCGGAAGTTCGGGTCGCTCGACGAGATGATCGGCTCGACCTCGGTCGCCTCGGGATAGCTGCCGTCCCCCTTGGCGAACTTGTACTGGAGGATTCCCTGGAAGCCGATCACGTTGCCGACGAGGAGATTCCCCTGGAGCTCGGCCGGGAAGTGGGGGCTGGAGAGGAACTCGATCCCCGGGCAGGGGCGGGTGCGCTGGTTGTAAACACTCGGGGCGCCACCATGCTTGTCCATCCCATTGAGTCGCGTCGAGAAGACCGAGCCCCAGTAGGGAACGGAGCCTGTGCCGTCGACGACGATGTCATCGCCCCAGGCATTGAAGGCGTGGCCGTGAGGGTTGGCGAAGCCATAGGAGGTATAGAGGCCGAACTTCCCTGTCCGCGGCTCATACTTGAAGACCGCGCCGTTGGCGACGCGCACCGGGGGGCCCCACGGCGTTTCCCCCTGGGAATGGTGGAAGGTCCCTTCCTGGAAGTAGACCGACCCCGACGGATCGAACGTAAAGCTATTGGCGGTGTGGTGGGTGTCGGCGGTGTCGAGGCCACCGATGATCCGCGTCTTGATGTCGTAGTCGTCGTCGCCGTCGGTGTCCTCGAGATAGAGGATGTCGGGGCCCTGCGCGACGATCACGCCCTTCCCCCAGAACTCAAAGCCGGTCGGGTTGTGGAGATCACCGGCAAAGGTCTTGATCTTGTCGGTGCGGCCGTCGCCGTTGGTGTCCTCGAGAATCAGCAGCTTGTCGTTCATCGGCTCGTCGGGCCGCCAGTGAGGGTAGGTCGGCCAAGCGGCGACCCACAGCCGCCCCTTCGTGTCGAAGGCCATCTGCACCGGATTGATCAGCTCCGGGAACATCTCCTCGTCGGCGACGAGCTCGACCTTCATCCCGGAGTGGACCGTCATCTTCCCAATCGAATCCTTGCCAGAGAGGAACTCATGCTTGCCGCCGGGGAGCGGGCCCGGCTTGTTGGTGATTACCGGAATGAGCTCCGGGAGACCCGATTCTTCGACCTTGGGAAGCGGGGCGTTGGCATTACCGAGGGTGGCGGCCGTGGCCCAGATCCGCTTGTCGCGGTTGGTGGTCATGACGTCGAGGTAATCGAGCTCGCGCTGGCCGATTTCGTAGTTCGTCTGATCTTCGACAAACTTCAGCCACGCCCGGCCGCCGTAGGTGGAGTAGCCGTCGGTGACGCGGTAGCGGTTGAACCAGTGAAAGTTTTTATCGGCGACGGCTTTCTGGAGGCGGTCGAGACTCTTGGGATCGCGGGCCGGCGCGGCACCAAACAGCGATTCGTCGATGATCCGGGAGATCTCGCGGTCGCCGCGGGGAGTCGGGTGGATGCCGTCGCTGGTGAGCGGCTCCTTGATCTTCTCGCAGGCTTCGCGCGACGGGGTGAAGAGGTCGACATAGGTCACCCCCTCCGCCTTGCAGACCTCCTCCATCGCCTTGGCATAGAGGGCGATGTTGGCGTTGTGAGCCTTGCCGTCGGGCCAGTGCGCCCGGTCGAGATTCTCATGGACGATCGGCGAGAACATCACCACGCGCGGCGCGGAAACCCCGTTGTATTTCTGGCCAAGGGTGTGCTTGAGGAACTTCTCGACCTCGGTCTTGAAGGCCTCCAGGCCCGCGGGGCCGGCGTGGGCTTCGTTGGCCCCGAAGAAGGCGAAGATCACGTCGGCGCGGGTGTTGGTGAGCTCGAAGCGGTTTTCGCGGACGAAGTCCTTCGTCTTCAGGCCGCCCGGATTGGGGATCGGCGCGGCGCCGGAGAGCCACTGATCGGGTGTGCCGAAATCGGCCGAGCGGAGCCGCTTGGCGGGATCGACCTCGTCGCCGTCGTAAGCGAGGTTGCGGATCACGAGTCGCTTGTCGGGGAAGCGGGAGTGGAGCAACGTCTCGAGCCAGCCGGTGTGCTGCATGGCGTCGGCGACGCCGCCGCCGATGATGCAGAGGTGGTCTCCTTCGCGGATCTCGAGCCTGCCGGCGGCCTGGGCCGGGGGGGCGAGGAACGCCGCTGTCAGCAGGAAAACGGCAACCATACGAATCAGTGCAGACATCACAGATGCTCCATAAGATCGAGCAGGAAAGACTGGAGAGGAGACGGCAATCGGGATCACTTCAGACAGCCAACAGGAAGCCCGCCGCAGCGCCCCTGTTACTTCAGTTGGCGCATGTATTCGACAACATCGAGGAACTCGGTCGGCGAGAGCGTACCAGCCAGCCCTTCCGGCATGCTGCTTTGGCGGAGGATGGTGCGTTCATCGATCTGGTCCACCGGAATCGATTTTTGCTCCTTGCCGTCGAAGATCACGAGCGTCTCGGGCGTCTCGCTGACGACCAGGCCGGTGATGCTCGTCCCCTCGTGGGTGAGCACCGACGTCGAGAGGTACTTCTCGGCGATGTCGGCGTTGGGATCGATGATCGACTGGACCAGCTTCGGGCCGGTCAGCCGCTCCCCCACCTTCGACATCTCGGGGCCAAAATCAGCCCCCACGTCCCCGATCTTGTGGCAGCTGATGCACAGCCGGCGGAAGACGGCCTGACCATTGCCGGCATCGCCCCCCTGCACGTCGGCGATCGCCTGGATCGCCTTCGAGCGCTGCTCCTCAGGAGTTGGCTCCCTGCTGAGCAGGATCTGCAGGTAGGGGACCACCTCGGCAGCCTTCTTATCCAGCGCGATCACGCTGTCGAGCATCCTGGCGGCGGGTGAATCCTTGGCGGCCAATTCCCCCTTGAGGTGCTGGCCGCGCCACACGTCGACATTCGCCCCCACCGCCGCATCGGCCGTGTAGGCCAGGAATCGATCGGAGGGATCGGCATTGGCCGCGGCAACGACCGCGGCCATCGCCGTCGCCGTCGGGAAGAAGCTCAAGCCGCGGAGGGCTTCGGTCCGAACGCGCGGATGGGGATCGAGCGATTGCGCCACGAGCATCGCCTCGGCCCCCTCCAACCGAAGGCGCTCGTCGGCGAGCACGTGGGTGGCCGCGGCCCGGGCCTCGGGCGTGGCCGTCTCGAGCAATTTCTGGAGCAAGGCGCCGTCGACGGCATGAAAGCTCTGCTGCAGCCAGAGCACTTCACACGCCAGTCGCTCGGCGGCGGGGTCGCTGGCGTTGGCCTCAAACCAGGCGGCGGCGGCGGGGAGCACCTCGGCCGGTGGGAGAGACTGGAGGTGATCGCGGGCCCGGCAGCGTGTTCGCCATTCCGGGGATTTGAGCTGATCGAGAACGACAGCCAACGGCTTCCCGACCTGCGTCTCGGGCTTGAGCAGCGGCTTGTCGGTGTAGAAGAGGCGATAGATGCGGCCATGGACATGGTCGCGGTTGGGATCGCGCTGGCTGTACTGCATGTGGCCGATGAGCGGATTGGCCCAGTCGCCAAACCACAGCGCGCCGTCGGGCCCGATCTGCGGATCGACAGGGCGGAAGTGCTTGTCGGTGCTCTTGATCAGATCGAACGCCGTCTTCGGGTCGGCCGGGTCGTGCCGAACGCGCACTCCCTTGAAGCCGGCGCCGTCGTCGGAGAAGGTCCAGCGCGGCATGCCGTTGGTGTTGATGACGCAGGCATAGAGAAACTGCCCCTGCACGTCGTCGGGAAACTGCCGGGTGTTGAGGAACTCGCTCCCCACCACCGGCCGCATCCCCTCGACGTCGAAGACCGGGTTCATCCCCTTGCGGCCCCGGTATTGCTTGCCCGAAAGCGGCGTGTCCCAGTGTTGGTTGGCACCGGTGCCGTCGCCGCAGAAGCCCTGCCCCCACTGATCGAACACATAGCACCAGGGATTTCCGTAGCCCGCGGTGACGAAGTGGCTGATCTGCCAGGTGCGGGGATCGAGGACGTAGGCGCCGGCGGAGCCGGAGTTGCGGAACGGGCCCCACGGAGTCTCGACGGTGGTGCTCATCGCCACCCCTTCGAGCATGTGGACGAGCCCGGCGGGGCTCGATTCAAAAGCGCCGACGGTGTGGTGCGTGTCTTCCGTCGCCCAGCCATCGAGGACATGAACGATGCTGTCGGCGGGATTGCCAGGCGTGACCCGGCTGTCGCCATCGCCATCCTTGAGCCAGAGGATCCGCGGCTGGTCGACCACGAGGACGCCGCCATTGAAGAAGGCAAAGCCGGTGGGGCAGTGGAGCCGGTCATAAAACACCGTGCTCTTGTCGGCCGTGCCGTCGCGATTGGTGTCTTCGAGAATCACGAGCTTGTCCTGCGGGCGCGGATCACCCGGCTGCCACTGCGGATAGCTCGGCATCGTGCTCACCCACAGCCGGCCCCGGCCGTCGAACGACAATTGCACCGGCTTGGCCAGCTCGGGAAACCGCGATTCATCCGCGAACAGCTTCATCTCGAAGCCGGGGGGGAGCGTGCACGACTTGATCAGGTCGGCTGGCGGCACGATCACCGGTCCGCCGGCCTGGTTTTCGCTGTAGGCCTGTCCGGGAACGCCGAACCGTGTCGGCGGGGTGAGCAGATCGCCAGTGGCCGAATCGTCGGGCGTCGGGGCCACCGTCCGGCCGGCGACGAGATCCCACACATAGGCATCGCGGACCGCTGCCATCCGCCGCAGCTTGGCGTATTCGCGGGGAAAGGTCTCGGTGTCGAACGTGCGGCGGCCGCCATACACGTACCAGCCGTTGATCATCCGGTAGTCCTGGAGATGGATCCACGACTTATCGATGACGGCGGCCCGGAGCTTCTCGAAGCGATCCTTCGTCAGGGGTGTGACCGGCGCCTGGCCGGCCCCTTCGAAGAGCAGCCGGTCGAGGAGGTTTCCCACGAGCGCATCGCCGGCGGGATTCACATGGCAGCCATTGATCGTGAACTGCAGCCCGGGGGTGGCGGTGAAGGCCCGCTCCGTCTCGCCGAGGAGATCGACAAAGGCGATCCCCCGGGCCTTGGCCACGTCGCGGGCGGCGTCGCGGTAGAGAGCGAGAGCGGCATTCTGCTCGGCGGCATCGGGGAGGAGCGGATCGCCCGAGGGCTCGACGGCGATCGGCGAGACGATGACGAACCGGGGGGGAGCGCCAGTGTCGTCGCGCGGATAGCGGCGCGCCAGGTCATCGAGCAGCTTCTCGTAGCCGGTCCGGAACTCCGCCACCCCTTCCGGGCCGGCGAACGATTCATTGAAGCCGAAGAAGAGGAGGAAGGTGTCGGCGCCGAAAGCCGCCAGCGGATCGTCGAGCGCCGTGTAATCGCCCCCGCGCTGACGATTGGCCACCTCGTCGGCCGGTCGGGCGAAGTTGCGGACGACCAGATGCTTGTCGGGGAAGCGCTGGTGGAGGAGCGTTTCAAACTGCCCGAAGAGGTTCATGCGCTCGGCGGTCGAATTTCCCACCAACGCCACCCGCTCGCCATCGAGCAGTTGCAGCGGCAGGCTGCTTTGGGCAAGGGCCGGGCGGGCCGGGCGCGGCTCGGGCGTGAGCAGTTCGCGGGCGGTGCGGAAGGCCGCCTCGCGCTCGTCCTTGGCAGCCTTCTCCTTGGCGGCCTTTTCGGCGGCGGCCTTGGCTGCGGCATCTTCGGGAGAGGCCGCTGGCGGAGTCTCGTCGGCGGCCGTGGTCACCCGACCGGCCAGCCACGCGATCCCTGTCAGGCTGATAGCGGCCACAGCCGCGATGCCGAATCGTCGCCATCCAACCGCATTGGCGCCATCGCGCATGGTGATCCCCCAAAGGTCACGATCGATCCACCCCTGAATCCCGGCAGGGGAGGTGCAAGGGGACCATTATAGCTGGGAGGGGCTCCAAGGTGGGCCCGCGTCCAGCCGGCTGGAAAGTGAGCCCAGGAACGCGTCGCCGCGCACCTTCTCCCCGGCCGTTGTCGTCGTCCGATAGATGCCGCTGACTCTGCGAGCCATGGTGCGAAACTTGAATACCGAAGGTCGCTATTCAAGAAAAGGCTACGAAACTTTAATTGTAGCCAGCCGCGTGGAACGGCACCAGCGGCGATGCCCCGCCTCGGCTCCTCTTAGCAGGCCCCGTCGGCTCACGCCATCAGTTCGGGGATCACCCGGGCGTGGTCGACGCCGGTGAGCTTGAAGTCGAGGCCGAGGTGGCGGTAGGTGAAGCGCTCGTGGTCGAAGCCGAGCAGTTGCAGCACCGTCGCATGGAAGTCGCGGATGTGAACCGGATCCTTGACGATGTTGTAGGAGAAGTCGTCGGTCTCGCCGTAGGCCTGGCCGCCCCGGGACCCGCCGCCGGCCATCCACATCGTGAAGCAGCGCGGATGGTGGTCGCGGCCGTAGTTCTCGCGCGACACGCCCCCTTGGGAATAGATCGTCCGGCCGAACTCTCCGCCCCAGATGATGAGCGTCGAGTCGAGGAGGCCGCGGCTCTTGAGATCCTGGACGAGGCCGTGGCAGGCCTGGTCGATGTCCTTGCACTGCATCGGCAGCCGAACGGCGACGTTGGCGTGGGTGTCCCAGTTATTAAGATAGATCTGCACGAAGCGCACGCCGCGCTCCACCATCCGCCGGGCCATGAGCACGCTGTTGGCAAACGACCCCGGCTTCTTCGCCTCTTCGCCGTAGAGGGCAAACGTACTCTCTGGCTCCGTGGCAAGATTCGTCAGGTCGGGCACGCTCGACTGCATCCGGAAGGCCATCTCGTACTGAGCGATGCGGGTGCGCGTCTCCGGATCGCCGATCTGCTCGAGCGTCCGCTGGTTGAGGGCCTGGAGGCCGTCGAGCGTCTTGCGGCGCACCTCGGGGGAAACTCCCGAGGGATTGTTGATGTAGAGGATCGGATCGCCCGCGGAGCGGAAGCTGACGCCGGCGTATTCACCGGGGAGATAGCCACTCGACCACAGCCGGGCGCCGATCGCCTGCACCTGTTCAGTGTTGGTCGGCTTGGCGACGAGGACGACGAACGTGGGGAGGTCTTGATTGAGCGAGCCGAGGCCGTAGCTGGCCCACGACCCCAGGCAGGGGCGGCCGTGGAGTTGGTTGCCGGTCTGCATGTAGGTGATTGCCGGCTCGTGGTTGATCGCCTCGGTGTGCATGCTGCGGATGAAGCACATCTCGTCCGCCATGCTCGCCGTGTGGGGAAGCAGTTCGCTGACCCACATCCCGCTCTTGCCATGCTGGGCAAACTTGAACCGCGACGGCGCGATCGGGAACCGGGTCTGCCCCGATGTCATCGTCGTGAGCCGCTGGCCGTTGCGGATGCTCTCGGGGAGATCCTTGTCGAACCAGTCGTTCATCACCGGCTTGTAGTCGTAGATGTCCATCTGCGGCGGCCCGCCGACCATGTGCAGGTAGATGACGTTCTTCGCCTTCGGGGCGAAGTGGGGGCCGTGGGCACCGGGCACCCGCGCCACGCCGTCATTCCCCACGATGGCCGCCCCACCGGCATCGCCACGGGCCAGGCTCTCCCCCATGAGAGAGGCGAGTGCCGCGCCGCCGAGGAGATGGCTGCCGCGCTCGAAGAACCGGCGGCGCGTGAGGTTTTGTCCGAGCGCCGCGAGGTCGGAAGGGAGCGGGTTCATGGAGAAGACTCCTATGGGCCAACGGGAGGCGATTGAGGATCGAACGGAACCCTTCTCAGGAACCTTTCTCAGGAACCCGGAGAAGATTCCGCGAGCGGCAACGGGTTCGTTTATTTACAGAGGACTTCGTCGAGGTTCATCAGTTCGTTCGTGAGCATCGTCCAGGCGGCAAGCTGCGCCGGGTCAGGGAGGCGGGGCTTCGAGTCGCCAATCGTGATCAGCTGCTTCGCCTCTTCCGCGTGGGCGCCGTAGTAGGCCTGGAGGTCGGCGAGCGACTGCTTCACGATCGGCATTTCCTGAGGCGAAAGCGGGCGGGCCACGAGACGCCGGGCGAGGAAATCGATCCGCGCGTCGTCGGTCTGGCCACCGATCTCCCAGGCCCGGTCGGCGAGGGCCCGGGCGGCCTCGACAAACTGCGGGTCGTTGAGCGTGACGAGTGCCTGGAGCGGGGTGTTGGTGCGCTCGCGGCGGATCGTGCAGGTCTCCCGCGACGGGGCGTTGAAGATCTCCATCGACGCCGGCGGCGCCGTCCGCTTCCAGAACCAGTACATGCTCTTGCGGTAGAGATTCTCCCCAGAGTCACGCTTGTAGATGTTCGTGTTGCCCCCCATCGAAACCGCCTCCCAGACGCCGTCGGGCTGGTAGGGCTTCACGCTCGGGCCGCCGATCTGGCGGACGAGGAGGCCGCTGGCCGCGAGGGCATAATCGCGCACCATCTCGGCATCCATCCGGAAGCGCGGCCCGCGCGAGAGGAGCCGGTTGGCGTTGTCCTTGACGAGCTTGTCGGGGGTGGTGGCGGCCGACTGCCGGTAGGCGGCACTGGTCACCATGAGCTTGAAGAGCCGCTTGACGTTCCAGCCGGTCTCGCGGAACTCCACCGCCATCCAGTCGAGCAGCTCGGGATGGCTGGGGAGCTCACCCGAGACGCCGAAATCGGCGCTCGAGCGGACGAGGCCGGTGCCGAACACCTCCTGCCAGAAGCGGTTGACCGTCGTTCGGCTGGTGAGGGGATGATCGGCCAGGAGGAGCCAACGGGCCAAGCCGAGCCGGTTGCGCGGCGCCCCCTCGGGGAAGCCGGGGAGGACGGCGGGGGTGTTGGGCTGGACCTCGTCCAAGCGCTTGTCGTATTCGCCGCGGGAAAGCACGAAGGCCTTCGCCATCTCCGGCTTCTCGTTCATGACATGGGCCACCGTGCCGCGGCGGCGGATCTCCGCCTGCTCGGCGTCGAGGGTCGCGGCCCGGGCCGTGGCCACCTTGAAGGGCTCGTCGGCGGTGCTGAGCCACCAGTCGTAGAGCGGGCCGGCTGCGGCGGGGCGGGCGGCCGGATCGAGGCGGACGATGTCGGCGAGCGCCTGGCCACGGGCGAGCCCTTCGATCTCGCCGTCGGCAAGCGTCCGGCCCCACACCGAAAGCCCCGCCAAGCCGCAGGCGTGGGCCGGGGTGCCGGGAGACCGGCTGCCGATCGTGAACGGCACCTGATTTTTGATCGTGTTCTTCTTGAAGGCGTTCGTCTCGATGTTCAAGCCCTGGAGCTTGCCGTTGTAGAAGACCTTGATTCCCTCGGGGCGGCCCGAGCCGTCATAGGTGATCGCCACCTGCGTCCAGGCGTCGGCGGGGAGCTGATCCTTCGCCGAGACCTTCATCGCGTCGTCAGGCCAGGCATGAACCATGTGCATGCCGAGGCGCCGGCTCTGGATCCACGCATCCCAGCCGCGGTGGGCGTTGGCGACGTCCATCCGGGCGACGACGGCGTAGGCGGTGTCATTGGCCGGCGGGCGGACCCAGAAGGAGAGGCTGAAGCCTTGATCCTGCTCGAAGTCGCCGAGGCTCGGCAGCTCGGCCGCCTTGCCATTGAGGAGGAGCCCCTGCAGGCCCGGAGGGCCGGCCTGCCAGGTCGTCTCGGGGGTGAGGGCGAGGTCGCTGTCGGCACCGGCGAGCTTCACCTTTGTGACGCTCCCCTGCCCTTCGGCGAAACCGAGCTCCGCTGCGGGCGTGTCTTGGGGAAGGAGCGTGCGGACGGTGTCGGCACTCGCGGCGGTGATCCAGGCATCGAACTCCGGCCGGGCCGAGCCCTTCCGGGCCTCGACGGCGGCGCGGGCGGCGGGGAGCTCCTGCTCGAGCTGCGTGAAGCGGGGGAGATCATCCGGCTTCGGCACCGGCACGATCGGCGGCGTGTCGTGGACGTTGCCATCCATCGCCGGCTGGGTCGTGTTATTGAAGAACGCCGACAGCTCGTAGAACTCCTTCTGCGAGAACGGATCGAACTTGTGGTTGTGGCAGACGGCGCAGCCAGTCGTCAGCCCCATCCACACCGCGGAGGTCGTCTCGGTGCGGTCGCGGCAGTAGATGACCCGGTATTCCTCGTCGATCGCCCCCCCTTCGCTCGTCGTGATATTGCAGCGGTTAAAGCCGCTGGCGATCTGGTTGTCGAGCTGCGTCTCGCGCGGTAGCGACGGCGTCTCGGCGTTCACCAAGTCGCCGGCGAGCTGGAGAATCGTGAACTCGTCAAACGGCATGTTGCGGTTGAACGCATTGGCGACCCACTGCCGGTAGGCCCACAGCTCGCGGAAGTTGTCGATGTGGATGCCGTTGGTGTCGCCGTACCGGGCGTAATCGAGCCAGTAGCGGCCGCGGTGCTCGCCCCAATCGAGGCTCGACAGGAGCCGATCGACGAGCTGCTCGTAGGCGTCGGGGGAGCGGTCGGCGACAAACGCCTCGACGAGGGCCGGCTCCGGCGGCAGCCCGGTGAGATCGAGGGCGACGCGGCGGGCGAGCGTGCGCCGGTCGGCCTCCGGGGCGGGGGCGAGCCCTTCGGCCTCGAGGCGCTGCAGAACGAACCGGTCGATCGGATTGCGGACCCACGCCTCTTGCTTCACCACCGGAGGTTCCGGTCGCTTTGGCGCGATGAAGGACCAATGGGGCTCGTACTCGGCCCCTTCCTTCACCCACCGCGTGAGGATCTCTTTCTGCTCTGTGCTCAGCGGCTTCTTCGCGGCCGGCGGGGGCATCACGTCGTCGGGATCGTCGGAGTAGACGCGGTCGAGGAAGGTGGTGGAGTCGGGGTCGCCCGGGACCAAGGCGCCGAACTCGATCGCCGCGTCGCGCTGGTCGAGCCGCAGGCCGGCCTTGCGGGAGGCGCTGTCGGCCCCGTGGCAGGAGAAGCAGTGCTCGACCAGGAGCGGCCGAACGTCTTTGTTGTAGGAAAGGTGCGGGGCGGCAGCGGGGGCCGGCTCATCGCCGCGGGTGGGGGCGGCAAGCGCGAGCAAGCCCAAACAGGCGAAGGTCGTGCGACCCAAACGGTGGAACGGGGACATGGTGTTTCCCTTGCAGATGCTCACGGCGCCGAAACGCGGACGCTGGTGCCCGCCCGAAAACCACCCCGAATTATAGCACCGCCGGAGGCCGCCGGGAGCCACGGTGCCGAGAATCGCAAGGTGTTGCCCATCAAAGGCTTAGCAACCCTTGGCCAAAGTCGATTCTTGAGTCTCTGACCGTCTGATCATCAGCCGCCGATGGCTCGCGACCACTGCGCCACGGCCGCGACCAGCGCCGCCACAAGGCAATCCAGAGCCGACAGGAGCCGTTCGAACGTGAATCCCGGCGGTTTTCAGAAGCGCGAGGAGGCCCTGCAGGCTCCTCGGACCACCGATTCCGAGGATCGCCCGCATGATCGTCGAGAGATTGCGTGCCGCCTCCATCATCAGGTTGGGAGAAGCGGTTGTCGTGAAAGGAGACGGCAGCCGCCGTTGCCACGACCTGGGAGTCCGTGTCTTGGCTCGGTGAAATACAGGTTCACTGGGGCATCGTCGATCGAGAGAACCTCGCTGAGCATCAGGCCGCCAAGCTCGCCGACCTGCTTCGCTCCAACCTCAAGAGCGTTAGCGCTCATCTGCTCAGCGAACCCTTCCAGCGCTGCTGGGATCACGCGGGACCTACGGCGGTGGGAAAGTTCCTCGACTCGTGGAGCACCGAAGCCATGCGGAGTCGCCTCGAACCGATGAAAAAGGTCGCGCGGAGTCTGCGACGCCATCGGGCAGCCGGTCCGGCGGCGCGTTAGAATCCTGGCAAGGCAGCCTCTTCTTCGCCCCGCCCCGTGCAGCCTCTTCTTCGCCCCGCCCCGTTTCGGTGAGCTGGCTGTCGATAAAATGCCGGCCCGACCGCACGAGGCGGTCGCGAGTGCGTAGCACTCGAGAAAACCGGAGGTTTTCCAAGTGGACCGTTTTTCCCGGCTGCCCCGCAGCCGGTTCGGTCATGGATGACTTTTGTTAGGGAGTCGAACGATGCTCGTCGCTCAGTCGCTGTCTGCAAATCTGGTCTTTGCCACGTTCATCGCCATCGGCATTGGCAGCAGGTGCGCAGCTGTCGTACCAGAGCGGATTGCGGCGCTGATCGAGGAGCTTCGTTCCGACGAATTCGACCGGCGCGAGGCGGCAGCCCAGGAATTGGAAAAGGTGGGCGAATCCGTGCTGCCACAGTTGCGCACAGCCGCGCTCGAAAGCAAAGATTTCGAAGTCCGCTTTCATGCAGAGCAGTTGATTTTCGAAGTCCTCCGCGCCGCGGGAGTCAGCACATCGACCGACATGACATTCGCCGTCATCGAGCGTGGCGAGTTTTCCATGGGGACTCCCGAGGATCAGTACCCGCGGCAGAACAACCAGACTCCCCATCCCGAGCGGATCACGCGGTCGTTCTTGCTGGGCACCCACGAAGTCACACAGAAGCAGTACGAACACGTCATGAAAGTCAACCCCAGCGGGTTCGCCGAGGCTCGCTCGGGAAACAAGCAGTCGCCGGACCCGGTAGCAGACAAAGTCGAGGGCATGGAGACGACCGCCTTTCCCGTCGAGCAAATCAGCTGGTACGACGCGATCGCATTTTGCAATCAGCTCAGCAACGATGAAGGCTTAGTTCCTTCTTACACAATGGAAACCATCACTCGTGAGGGGCACTCGATCACGAATGCCGCCGTGACGTCGCTGGAGACGAACGGTTATCGATTACCGACCGAAGCCGAGTGGGAATTCGCCTGCCGGGCCGGAACCGTCACTCCTCTCAATTACGGTGAACCGACGAACGGTTCGATGGCGAACCTGAAGGGGGATAATTCCTACGCCTCAACCCAAGAGGGGTTCTACGTGGGCCACACCGTCAAAGTCGGCAGTTACAAGCCGAACGCAAGGGGGCTCTGGGACATGCATGGCAACGTGTCGGAGTGGTGTTGGGACTGGTACGGACCCTATGATGACGGTCCGCTGGACGATCCTCGGGGTCCGGCCGAGGGGCGCCAGCGGGTGCAACGCGGTGGCGCGTGGCTCGTGACCGAGCAGAACTGCTGCTCGTCGAGTCGGCTCGGCGTGGCGCCCGGCGAGCGCAAGAATCACGCCGGCTTTCGAGTCGCACGCTCGCCGTAGTGTCGTCAAGCCCAAGGAGCACATGCATTCGCTACTTTCTGTTCGTCGCCGTTAGTCTGCTGTTGAACGGTTGCCAGCGCCCTCCTGCTCCGCCTCCCGCGCCGCCCGCTCCCAGAGTGCCGGTGCTGGCAAAGCCGGCCGACTGCAAAGATTGCAATGTTGTGTTCGTGAGTTTCGACGCTCTGCAGGCGGCGCACGTCGGTAGCCTGGGATATTCGCGAAACGTGACGCCGACGATCGACGCTGTCGCCCGGCAGGGCTACAGTTTCAGCGAAGCGCGGTCGGTGGCCTCTTGGACGGTGCCTGCTTCGATGAGTTGGTTCACCGGCGTCTATCCCTCCGAACATCGGATGACGAACAAGTACGCCATCTACAACGCGCAGTTAAAGCAGCCGGCCCGTCTTCGTGAGCTCGCCCCGCAGTTGACGACGCTCGCGGAAGTGATGAAACAGAACGGCTACGCCACCGGCGGCTTTACGGGCAACGCCGGCGTCAGTGGCGGATTCGGTTACGAACAAGGCTTTGACGAGTACTTCTACGAAAAGCAACGCTTTGGCAGTTTTGACCAGAGCGTGCCCAAGGCCCTCGAATGGCTCAAGGAGCATCAGGACGAAAAGTTCTTCCTCTTCCTGCACGGGTATGACTGTCACGGTCAGGCCACGCCGGAGGGAGGCTACGACTATCGATATGTCGACAAGGACTACGACGGACGCTTTATCGGTTCGGTGCAAGAGCAGGAAATCCTCCGTGAGGAGGGTCTCGCCAATGGCCACGTCACGCTGCGCGACGCCGACGTCCACTTCTGGCGGGCCATTTACGACGAAAAAATCGCCCGGGCGGACGAAAAGTTCCGGAAGTTCCTGGCGGCGTTCGACGCACTCGGCCTGACCGACAAGACGATCTTCGTGCTCACCTCGGACCACGGGACCGAGTTTTACGAGCACCGCCGCTTCGATCACGGCTTCACGCTGTACGACGAACAGATTCACGTCCCACTGATCATCAAGCTGCCGGGGAAAGCCGGTGGGCGTGTCATCGACGAGCGAATCAGCAGCATCGACGTGATGCCGACGATACTAGACCTGGCAGGAATTAAACTTTCGGAAAAGGTCCGAATGCAACTGCGCGGCCGCAGTCTCGTTGCTGAGATGGAAGGGCAATCTGCGCCGCGCAATCTTTTTTCTGAAACAGACTATCGAGAGTACACGTTCAAACGCGCGATCATCACGCCAGACGGTTGGAAATTAGTCCACACACTGGAGACGAAGACCAGCGAGCTCTATCACCTCCCAAGCGATTCGGCCGAGGCGAAGAACCGCGTGGAGACCGAGCCCGAGCGTGCCCGCGAACTCGAGCAGATGCTTTTCGACTTTTTCCGTTCGATCGGCCATGACCTGCGGCACAAGAGCTGGGAGATCGGGTTGAATCCTGTTTATAACTCAGGCTCCTCGGCAGAATCCGTGGGTGAAAAGGGGGCTTGAGAGCGATCCTTCCACGTGCGTCAAGAGAGCCCCTCTGGGCTGATTGCTACCGTCACGGCGCCGACGGAGGGGACCAGTTCGGCGACGAGGCAGTGGAGGAGGGTCTCGGCGGAGGACTTCCTCCCCGAGCCGT
>CALQRA010000039.1 GCA_943332855.1 Candidatus Kuenenia stuttgartensis | reverse complement strand
TCCGCCGCCGGCGGGCGTGCCGTGGCCCCAGCCGACCTCGCCACATGGCATTTCCTCCCCGGCGACCGCGAGCGGCTCATCGACGTGCTGCTGGCGGTGCCCGACGCCGAGGCGGCTTGGCAGGCGTTCGTGATGGCGCGGTCTGGCGGCGCGCTCCTCGAGCGCGCCTCGTCGGGCGTCGCCCGGCTCTGCCCCGATGAGCGGATCGCCGAGGCGGTGGCCCTGACCCTGGCGCGCGACGCCTCGGGCGACGATGCCGGCGCGGAGAAGCGGTCGTTCGCTGCCTTCTTCGACGGCCTCGGCCAGGCCGGAAAGCGACTCACGCCCGGCACGACGCTCGCCGACTGGGGAGGGAAGCTCGCCGCCGGCGTTCTCGCCCGGCACGAGGGGCGTCATGCCGCAGAGACGCTCGTGAGCTTGAAAGTGGTGGAGCAATTGCCCTCCGCCGCGCCGGCAGGCGACGTCGCCGCGGCGCTCACCGACCGTTCCCTTTCCCCCGACGTCCGCGTCGCCGCCGCCGGCACGCTCCTCGCCCTCGATCCCGACCGGGCTGGGCCCCATCTGGCGGCAGTGGCCCTCGATGCGGGGGAGCCGGCGCCGCTCCGCGAGGCGGTCTTCCGCCAACTCGGTGGCACCGACGTCGACACGAATCGAGAGACGCTCTGCGAGGTGGTTGCGAATGCCTCCCCGTCGCTCCGTCAAGCCGCGGCCTGGGCCCTCGCTTCGCGGCCGGCAGGAGCCGAGCGCCTCCTCCAGCTTGTCGCCGCCGGCAAGACCACAGCCGCCGTCCTCCAATACGGTCCAGTGTCGGAGCGGCTGCGGGCCTCAAACCTCGCCGATCTCGAGGCCCGGCTCGCCGAGCTGACGCGCGATCTCCCGGCCGCCGACGAGGCGATCCGCCAGCAGATCGAGCGGGTCGCCACGGCCCACGGCCAGGGGAAGGCGTCGGTCGACACCGGCCGTGGCCTCTTCAACAAGGTGTGTGCCCAATGCCACCGGCTCGGCGGCTTCGGTCCGGCGATCGGGCCCCAGCTCGACGGCATCGGCCAGCGCGGAAGCGAGCGGCTCCTCGAGGACATTCTCGATCCGGCCCGCAACGTCGACGAGGCCTTCCGGCTCACGACCGTGATCACGACCGATGGCCGAGCGATCTCGGGGCTCAAGCTCCGCGACGACGGCGGAGATCTCATCCTCGCCGACACTCTCGGCAAGGAAATCCGCGTCCCTGCGGCAGAGATCGAGGAGACAAGCGTCTCCCGGCTCTCGCCGATGCCCGCCAACGTCACCGAGCTCATCGGCGAGGAGAACGTCCCCCACCTCCTTGAGTTCCTCCTCCGGCAGACGACGAAGGCGAACTGACCACCGGTTAGGCGAGGATCGGGCGGACGACACGGCCGTGGACATCGGTGAGCCGGTAATCACGCCCCCCCCAGCGGACCGTGAGCCGCTCGTGGTCGAGCCCCATCAGATGGAGGATCGTGGCGTGGAGGTCGTGGATGTGGACGACGTCGCGCTCGGCGTGCCAGCCGAATTCGTCCGTCGCCCCATGGACCATCCCCCCGCGCACGCCCCCTCCGGCCAGCCACATCGTGAACCCGAACGGATGATGTTCCCGGCCGTCGGTTCCCTCGGCGGTCGGCGTCCTGCCGAACTCCCCTCCCCAGACGACGAGCGTGTCGCCGAGGAGGCCGCGGGCCTTGAGATCCCCGAGGAGCGCCGCGACGGGTTGGTCGACGGCGCGGCAGCGCTTCGGGAGGGCGTCGCGGAGGCCGCCGTGGTGGTCCCAGGCGTTGTTGACCGGGGCGTCGAAGAGCTGCACGAACCGCACTCCCCGCTCGACGAGCCGGCGAGCGAGGAGGCATTGGCGGCCGAAGAGCTCCGTCTCGGGGCGGTCGGTGCCGTAAAGGCGGTGCATCACCGCGGTCTCACGCGTCAGGTCGAACGCCTCCGGCGCCTCGGCCTGCATCCGGTAGGCAAGCTCGAACGACTCGATCCGGGCCTCGAGATCGGCGCTCTTCGCCCGACCGGCGGCATGCCGTCGATTCAATGCATGAAGCGCGTCGAGCGTGGCGCGCTGATGGCGATCACCGACGGCGAGGTTGGCGATCGGCCGGGCGGGATCGCGGACGAGCGTCCCCTGGTAGCTGCTGGGGAGGAAGCTCGAGGCCCACAGCTGCGCCCCCTGGAAGACGTTCACCGGGCAGACCACGACAAACCCGGGGAGATTCTCGTTCTCGCTGCCGAGGCCGTAGGTGAGCCACGACCCCATCGCCGGCCGTGAAAATGCCTGCTCACCGGTGCACAGCTGGAGAGCGGCGCCGGTGTGGTTGATGTTGTCGGCGAGCATCGAACGGACGACGCACACATCGTCGATCCGCGAAGCCAACCCCGGGAGCAGCTCGCTGACTTCGATCCCCGCCTTCCCATGGCGGGCGAACTTCCAGGGGGAGGCGAGGAGATTGCCGGTCTTCGTCCGTTCAAGCCGCGGCTTCGCAAATGGCAAAGGCTTCCCGTTGTCGATGACGAGCCGCGGTTTTGGATCGAGAAGATCGACGTGCGATGGCCCCCCCGGCATGTAGAGAAAGATCACCCGCTTCGCTTTGGGGGGGAAGTGGGGTGGGCGCGGCGCGAGAGGCGCCGCCCCGCGTGCCTCCCCCCGGGCCTCCTCCCTGGAAAGGAGATCGGCGAGCGCCAGGCCACCGAAACCACAGCCCGCCTGGCCGAGCAGCGCGCGACGGGAGAGCGGGGATGCGATGGGCATGACCGGATCGGGCTTCGGCGGACCTTCAGTCGACATGGGCAAACTCGTTGCTGGAAAGGAGCACATGAGCCAGATCGATCCAGCCGACCGGCACCGGCTCGGCATCCCCCCGCGCGACGATCCCGCGCGCGATCGCGGAGTCGTCCTCGTCGGGGGCCCGACCGTAGGCGAGGCGCCAGGCCCTCTCGATCCGCCGCTCGGTCGCCCCCGCCACGTCCATGGGAACATCCCGGAACAGCCGCTCGGCAAACGCCACCGCCATTCCCTTCACAAACGGATCGTTCATGAGAAACAGTGCCTGCGGCGCCACGGTGCTCACGGATCGGTTTTCGACCGAAGCGTCGCAGTTGGCGGCGTCGAAGAGGACGGCATAGCCACTCCGATCCCAGCGGCAGGTCTGGAGGTAGAGCGACCGGCAGGGGGCCGCAACGTCGGCGGTCGCCGGCTTCCCGGGCCCGAGGAGGCCCTCCCCTGCGCCATCGAGCTTTCCGCCCATGACGAGCATCCCGTCGCGGAGGCCCTCGGCATCGAGCCGCTGCGACGTGAACCGCCCCAGCCAGCGGTTGGCGGGATCGGCCGCCAAGCCCACCGGCGTGGCGGCCGACGATTGCGAATAGGCAGCGGAAAGAACGATCCGGCGGTGGAGTTTTTTGAGCGACCAGCCCTCCTCGACAAACCGGCAGGCGAGCCAATCAAGGAGGCGCGGATGCGACGGCGGCTCGGAGAGGAGCCCGACATTGTTGGCCGTGGAGACGAGCCCCGTGCCGAAGTGCCACTGCCACACCCGGTTCACGATTCCGCGCGTCGTGAGTGGATTTTCCCCCGAGGCGATCCAGGCGGCGAGCTCGCGCCGGCCACTCCCCGCGGAGATCGGCTGCGGCGCTGGGCCGGGGAGAAACGCAGGCACGCCCCTCGGCACGACCCTCCCGAGGCGGGCATAGCTGCCGCGCTCGTGGATCGGCACATCCTGGATCCCGGGAAACAATCCCCCCGGCACTCCCCCTTCGCTCACCGCCAAGGCCATTGGCGGGGAAGGCGGGAGTTGCGGGAGGAGGTCGCTGCGCCGCGCCGCCAGCGCCACCCGCTCGGGGTCGTCGGGGGCAACAGAGGGCAAGCGCTTGTCGAGCGCGCCGAAAGCCCCGTCGATCGCGGCCAGCTCGGCTGCAATCCGCCGATGCCGCTCCACCTCCTCCGCGGGCACAAGCGCCCGGCGGCGGAGCGTGATCTCCCCCCCCTTCGTCCCCAGCTCCTCGAGCATCCGTGTGCTGTAGAAGATCCCCGCCAGAGCGTAGTAGTCGGCGGTGGAGATCGGATCGAACTTGTGATCATGGCAGCGGGCACACCCAAGCCCGAGCCCCAGAAAGGCCTTGCCAATCGTGTCGATCTGGTCATCGACCATGTCGCTGACCATCTTTTCCTTGTCGGCATCCCCCCGGTCCCAGGCCCCATTGACGAGGAACGTCGTCGCCACGAGCCCGTCGGGGTGAACGTCGCGGCCGTCGGGGGGCGGGAGGAGATCGCCGGCGATCTGATACGCGATGAAGCGGTCGAACGGCAGGTCGGCGGCAAACGCCCCCACGACCCAGTCGCGGTAGCGCCACGCTTCCAGCGGCTCGCAGACCGGATTCCGCGCGGCCGGATTGCCGTCGTGGAAATCGGCGTAGCGCACGACATCGAGCCAGCGACGGGCCTGTCGCTCGCCGTAAGCCCGCGTGGCGAGCAACCGGTCGACCACTCGCTCTTCGGCCCCCACCGCGCCGTCGGCGAGAAACGCCTCGACCTCTCCGGGCGTGGGGGGGAGCCCGGTCAGATCGATCGACACCCGGCGCAGCCAGACTCCCCGTTCGGCCGACGGCGAGGCCCCGAGCCCGCGGGCCTCGAGCTCGGCAAGGACAAACCGATCGAGATCGTCGTGCGGCCAATCCCGCCGCGTTACATCCGGCACCGGCGGATCGACCACCGGTTGGTAGGCCCACCACGAGCGTTGTTCGACCGTCGGCACAAACGCCCCGTCCTCCCCACAAGCGTTCCCCGGCCCGCCGCAGGCGAGCATCGCCACAACGACGACCACAACCATCCGCATGATCGCCATGGATCTTGCTCCCCTCGGTCTCACGCCCGCCACGCGCCGCGCAAAAACCGCAGCCAGTTGCCATGCATCACCTTCCCGACGTCGGCCGGCGTATAACCGCGCTTGGCAAGCATCGCCGGCAGCCGCCCGAGGTCGGCGATCGTCTCCAGATCGTAGGGCGACTGCTCGCGCCCGTAGGCCCCGTCGAGATCAGACCCGATCCCGACATGATCGGCATTCCCGGCGATCTGGCAGATGTGGTCGAGATGATCGAGCATCACCTCGAGGTTGCACGCGAGCGGCTCCGGCAGGCTCTTTCCCCGCACCCACCCCGGGACCATCATCCAGGCATCGAGGGCCCCACCGATCACCGCTCCCCGGGCCACGAGCGCTTTGATCATCCGATCGGAAAACTGCCGGTTGTGATCGACCAGCGCCCGGCAGTTGTTGTGGCTTGCCCACACCGGGCCGGAATAGACCTCGAGCGCCGTCCAGAACGCCTCATCGCACAAGTGCGTCGCGTCGAGGATGATCCCCAGCCTCTCCATCTCGCGGAGCAGCTCCTTCCCTGCGGAATTGAGCGGCGCGCTTGCATCGGTGCCGTGGGCATACCGCCCCGGCCCATAATGCCCCGGCCCCAGCGCCCGTAGGCCATAGGCATACGCCCGCTCGAGATGCCCGAGGGTGACCATCGAATCGGCCCCCTCGAGCGAGAGGATGTAGCCGATCGGCAGCCGCGCCGTGTCGGCCCCGGCATCAAGCGCACCCTGCCAACGCGCCACATGGGCGTCGAGGCCGCTGCGATCGACAACGTGCACGAGTTCGCCCGCCTCCTCCATCGCCCGATACCACTCCCGCTGCCCCTGCGTCTGGGCCCACGCCTGCTCGGGCGAATGCCAGCCCGGCAGGGGGTTGTCGGCCGCGACAAACCGACCGATCTGCGTGGCGACGACAAGGCCGAATCCCCCCCGACGCAACTCCGGAAACGCCACCGTCGCGTTTCCCCGGTCGGGCTTGTCGGTCCACCCCCGCGCCCGCTCCCGGGCATTGATTTCCCCCACGGGCAAGCGCAGATCCCGATTCCACTCGAGCGCATTCATCGACAAATCCAAATGCGCATCAATGGCAAACATCTTTGGTGTTCCTGTGGGGTGCGAACGTTTTCACGCCAGGCCGTGCCCGGCGACAACTCCGTGTGCGTTACACGATCCGGGCGAGAACGAGGACGCCGATCAGCCCCACCACCGACACAATCGTCTCCATCACGGTCCAGGTTTTCAACGTGTCAACGAGACTCACCTGGAAGTATTCCTTGAACATCCAGAACGCCCCGTCGTTGACGTGCGACAGCGCCAGACTCCCCGCCCCGATCGCGAGGACCATGAGATTCGCCTCGACCTCGCCAGAGGCCACCAGCGGCTCGAGCAACCCCGCCGCCGTCAGCCCCGCCACCGTTGCCGAGCCGACACACACCCGGATCGCCGCCGTCACCAGCCAGGCAAGAATCAGCGGCTCAAGAGGAAGCACCCCGAGCGACGCCGCGATTGCTTTGTCGACCCCCGTCTGCACGAGCACCTCCTTGAAGGCCCCCGAGCCACCGATCATCAGCAGGATCGAGGCGACGTCGTTGATCGCCGCCGTGTAGGTCCCCATCACCTCCGGGATCGTCTTCCCCCGCATCGTCCCGAGCGTCACCGCGGCCAAGCCGAGGGTGAGGATCATGACGAGATCGGGATCGGCGAGAAACTTGACTACCGACGCCGCCTGAGTGTCGGCGGGAAGACGCCACTGGAGAATCGTCGCGATCACAAGCAACACCGCCGGGAGGAGTGCTGTGAAAATGCTCACGGCCGTGCCGGGGAGTTTGTCAGGCTCGAGCATCTTCCCCTGAAACCCCTCGAGCGGCCGGGCGGGAACCGCGGCCAGAAAGCGCGAGAACAACGGCCCGGCGATGATCAGACTCGGCACGGCGACGACGAGCCCGTAGAGGAGCGTTTTCCCCAGATCGGCCTTGAAGGCAACCACGAGCGCCGTCGGCGCCGGATGGGGGGGGAGGAGCCCGTGAGCGACGCTCATCGCCGCCAACGCCGGCATCGCCACCACCAGCGGCGGGAGTCGGTAGCGGCCGATGCAGGCGAAGATGATCGGCACCAGGAGCACGAAGCCGACGCCATAGAAGAGCGGAATCCCGACAATAAACCCGGTCGCCGCCATCGCCCACGCCATGCGCCGCTCGCCACACAGGCCGACGAGCCCCTGGGCGATGCGCTGCGCCGCCCCCGACTCGACGACGAGCTTGCCGAGCATCGCCCCGGCGACAATCACGATCGCGAGGTTGCCAAGCGCCGCGCCGATCCCCTTCCGCACCGCTGCGGCGATGTCGGCCGGCGGCATGCCGAGAGCGAGCGCCGCTCCGGCCGAGACGAGGATGAAGGCGAGGAAGGGATGGACCTTCCCCCAGGCCACGAGGAGCACCAGCGCCAAAAGAGCGACGGCGACGACGGCTGGCCCCATGGTCAAGCTCCGGGGAGGGCCGCCACGAGCGCTCGCGCCCGCGCTGCCAGGTCGTCGAAGCGCCCTGCCGCCACGTCCTTCGGGTCGATCAGCTGCGATCCGATCCCGACGCAGTGCGCACCGGCGGCGAACCAGCCGGCCAGATTCCCGGGATCGGTGGAAACCCCGCTCGACGGCATGAGCCGCAGATTGGGGCACGGGCCGCGCACCGCCTTGAGAAACGCCGGCCCCCCGAGGGCATCGGCCGGAAAGACCTTGATCACCGCCGCGCCGAGCCGGTCGGCCCGGATCATCTCCGTGACGGTGCCGGTGCCGGGGCACCAAGCGAGATCCCGCCCGGCGCACCACTTCCCCACTTCCTCATCGAGGTGCGGCGCGACGAGAAACGCCGCGCCGGCGGCATGAAAGGCCTTTGCCTGGGGCACATCGAGGATCGTTCCGGCACCGAGGATCATGGCGGGGAATGCCGTCGCGGCACGGCGCACCAGCTCGGCGAAGACATCGAGCGCTGAAGCGGAGCGATTGGTGAACTCGACGATCCGCAGCCCCGCGCCGTCGAGGGCCCCGAGGACCTTCATCCCCGCCTCGGCATCCGTGCCGGTGAACAGAGGAAGCGCCCGCTGCGCGGCCAATCGGGCAACGATCTCGTCTCGCTGGATCACGGGCATGGAGCTCCACCGGGGATACCGACGCGTCAGGCCAATTCGAAGATCGCCTCGATCTCCACCGGGATGTTGCCGGGCAGCGATCCCATCCCGACAGCGCTGCGGACCCCGACGCCGGCATCGGCTCCCCAAATCTCGGCAAACAGTTCGCTGCAGCCGTTGATGACATACGGATGGCGGGCGAAGTCGTCGGTCGCAGAGACCATCCCGAGCACCTTCACGACCCGGCTGATCCGGTCGAGCCCGTCGAGGTTGGCAAGGAGCGTCGCGAGGATCGTCAGCCCCACCTGCCGGGCCGCTCCCTTCCCCTGGTCGGCATCGAGATCACGCCCCACCCGCCCCACCATGAGCGTGCCATCGGGGAGGAGCGGGCCGTGCCCGGAGACGTAGAGGAGGTTCCCCACCGTGACGCACGGCTTGTAAACCCCGGCCGGCGCGGGTGCCGGCGGCAGAACGAGGCCGAGCGATTCGAAGCGCTGCTGGACCGGACGCGACAAGGCACACCTCGCAGGCAGGGGAGAGGACGGGGCAGAGGGGATCACGAGCCGCTCCCCACCGGGGCCCAGAATACCCAAACGCCAGCGCGGCCGTCAGCAGATCCGCGGCAGCTGCTCACCGAGGGGCATCGGCACGATCCGGATCCCGCCGAAAGAGTCTCGTTCCCTCCTTCCCGCCCGCAGGCTCGCCTTCGATTCACCCGCGCTGCGGTGGATGCGTCCGGCCCCACTCGGCCGACGCGTCGGGATCCTGTCCTGTGCCCGTCATGACCGGCGGACGCACCCAAATCAGACCATCGACGACCCGCAGCGGCCAGACCTCAAGGCAGCGATGAGGCGCCGTCAGGCCTCCCCCCGTGTCGATGTCGAAGCGGTAGGCGTGCCAACGGCAGACGAGGGCCCCGCTCCCACGATCGATCGAGGCGGTGTCGAGCGACAGACTGGCGTGTGCGCATCGGCTGCGGAAGGCCCGCAGCCCGGTCGCTGTCCGCACGACGATTCCCGGCGCGTCGCCGGCCATGAACGGGGTCGGCTGTCCATCCATCACCGCCTCGACCCGCGGTCCAGCGTGCCACCCTGGTGCCGGCCAGCCCCCCCCTTCGTCGGACAGCGGCGCGGGCGACGCTGCTGGAGCGTTCGCCGTGGGGTGATCGATGGCCGCAGCAGCGACACCAAGCACTTCCCCGAGGATCCTCCCGCACACCCTCTCGACCGCCTCCTCGACGGCTGGGGAAAGTGGTTCGCCATGCTCGAATCGCTCCCCTTCGATCAACAGCGCCGTCACCTCGGCCGGATACTCCTCGGCCAAACGCCAGCGCGCGAAGGCGAGGGCCTGATCCCAGCGGAGGGCATGGAGGCTGATACCGGAGGGGGGAGGCAATGGCTCCACCTCCGCGCCGCGGAGTTCGATGAGCGTCCCTGGGGCATTCCCGGAGCAACAGGCATCGACAACGATCACGTGCGGCACGGAGCGCATCCACAGGGCGACGTCGATCCCCGCCGTAGCGGCGTCAATGCAGCCCACGCCGTCGGGGAGCCCGCGGGCCGTGAGGCGTCGCACGACTTCCGGGCCAACACCATCGTCTCCCCGGAGGAGATTCCCACAGCCAAGGATCAGAGCCCGCACACGTCCCCCCGTCCCGCCCGGCAAGCCGACCGGAAAATCGGTCACGCTCGCCCCTTCGCGATGCCGCCACGCCCTGTCTGACGAGGGCGGTTTCGAATCAACTCCACGGAGTCTACGACTGTCATTCCCCCACCACCAACCGAGCCGGACGGTCCGCTGTCCATCCATCGGCCGCCTCCCCTGGTGATGACGCCCCGTCATCCCCGAACTGGCGTCACGACCGATCCCCGCAAGAACGTCTCGAGGTGGCGACAAAGACGGGCACGGGCGTCGACACCTGGATCGAAGCCCTCCTCACCCGCCGCCTTGCCCTGCTCGAGAGCCGGTGAGTCGTGCGGCGCTGGCCGGAACCTGCCGATCGCGTCACGGTCCAAGCATCGCAGTCGCCCTGAGCCTCAATCCGGCGAAGCCACCCACCGGGCTTGAACCCGCAGCGGTAAGACGCTATCTTACCACGATGCACACACGCGTTTCGAGCAAAGGGCAGATCGTTCTTCCGGCGGCCGTTCGGCTCCAGGATGACATCAGGCCTGGCCAGGAGTTCGAGATCGAGCGGATCGACCGCGGAGAGTATCGACTGCGGCGGTGCGAGCCGTCGCCGAATGAGGGGCTCGCGGACTGGCTGCTTTCATGCCCGGAGAAGGGCTTCTTCGTGGGCGTGGATTCAGAGTCGACCGACGACTTGTGAGCCGCCGTGAACTACCTCGTTGACGCCAATGTTCTCAGCGAACCGACGAGGCCCCGCCCTGATGCGACGGTCGTCGACTGGCTCCGTCGTCATGAACGCGAGATCGCCATCGATCCGATCATCCTCGGTGAGTTGAGGTTCGGCATCGATCTGCTCCCGTCGAGAGGGCGGCGCAAGCGGCTGGAAGCATGGTTCGAAAGCGGTGTCGGCCGAATAACCTGCCTCGATTGGACAGCCGAGACCGGCCTCCGCTGGGCAAAACTCCTTGCGGAGATGCGTTCGGCCGGAACGGCCATGCCGATCAAGGACAGCCTGATCGCCGCAAGCGCCTTGGCTCACGGCCTGACGGTCGTCACCCGCAACGTCACCGATTTCCGCAAGGCGAAGGTCAACGTCCTCAACCCCTTCGGGGCGTGAGTGTCCTCCGGAACGAGCCGATCTGCGACTTCCCGTCCTCGCAGAGGCCACGGAGCTGACGTTCTCTCAGGGCCGGTAGGCCCCGGCCCGGGGAGGGCCGGCAGAGGGAGGTTGCCAGCGGCCCCGGCAGGACCGATACTTTTCCTCTGGTTCTGCACACGAAAAGGGGAATGTTCCATGTCGATCCGCCGCCGCCTCGTTACCACCCTCCTCGCCCTCGTCACCCTCGTCGCTATCCCCCTCGTCGTCGCCGCGCCGCAATTGGTGGCGGCAGAGGCTGCCGCGAACCAGAAGCCGGTGCGGATGGGATGCGGGAAGATGACCTTCGACACCGTCCCCGGCTGGGGCCTCGGCGAGGATGGGAAGTCGCAGATCGGCTCGACCCACGGCGGCGTCGCCGTCGGCAAGGATGGCACGATCTGGACCAGCTCCTCCCTGGGGATCTTTGGCTTCTCCCCCGACGGGAAGCTCGTCCGCCGCTTCCTCGGCGATGCCTACTCCAACATCCACGATCTGAAGATCTACCCCGAAGGGGAAGGCGAATACCTGTACGGCGCCCGCAACGTCGCCGGCGAGGGGATCAAGATTCACCCCGTCACCGGGGAGGTCGTGCTCAAGCTCGGCATCCCCAAGGAATCGGGGCTCAATCTCGACAAGTGGGCGCCGACGGCGATCACCGTCACCCCTGATGGCGACATCTTCCTCGCCGACGGCTACGCCTCGAATCATGTCTTCCGATTCGACAAGAGCGGCAAGTATCTGAAGCACTTCGGCGTCGCCGGCAACGGGATGAAGGAGTTCAACACCGCCCACGGGATGACGCTCGATCCGCGCTACGACCCGCCCCGGCTCCTCGTCTGCGACCGCAACCACCAGCCGAAGGGGCGGCTGGTCCACTACGACCTCGATGGAAACTTCCTGGAGGAAGTGGTCACCGGCTTGGGGATGCCCACCTCGGCGATCGTCCAGGGGGATTTTGTCGCCATTCCCGACCTCAACGGCCGGCTCGTGATCCTCGACAAGAGCAACACGATCATGGCCGTTCTCGGCCACAACCCCGACGGCGAGACGCGCACCAATCACAACGTGCCCCAGGAGAAATGGATCGAGGGGATCTTCAACGGCACCCACGGCTCGGCCTGGGATGCGGCCGGCAATCTCTACATCCAGGATTGGAACGTCTCGGGGCGGATCATGAAGCTCGTTCGCGTCGAATAGGCGGCCGGGCTCGGACCGTTCTCCACGAGCGCCTACCGATGTCGGGCGAGTGCCGCACGGCCGAGGAGGATCTGCCCTAGCGCATTCCCCCCGTCGTTGAGCGGCACGATCGGGCAGCAGCAGCGGGCTGCGGCGGAGGGTGGATTTTGGTCATCGGCTGCGATGGCCCCTCCGGGCTCCCCGCGGGTCAACGTCGTGACTCCATCGAGCTGCCACCTCGTCACTTCATTCGGCGGCTCACCGCTGGCCGATGCAGACGAGCTTTTCCTGCCGCCGGTCGCCGCTGGTGACGGCCACACGAAAATAGAGCCGGCCGCCGCTGATCGCCGGCGATGCGAAGGTCTCGTCACCGAGCCGGTTGACGGCCAGCGCCTCGAACTTCTCCGGCGTCGCTCGGAAGACGTGCGTCTGGCCGGTCTCGCTCGTGGCGAAGATCGTGTCGCCGAGCATCACCGGCGAGGCGCTGAAATTGCCGCCGAGACGCTGCTTCCACTTCTCCGCGCCGGTGGCGGCATCGTAGCAGGCGGCGATTCCGGCATCGAGGATCGCGTAGAGGTGCCCTTGGGAATAGAGGAGCGAGGGGACATAGACGCGCTCGCCGTTCTCCCAATCGACCGTCCCGGAGCCGTCGGCCCGGTAGGCGGCGATGTGATTGCGGGGATAGCCACCGGAGGAGTAGACGCGCTCGCCGTCGGTGACGGTGGTCGTGACGCACTCCGTTGTCGCCCCCTCCTTCTCCCACAGGGTGTCACCGGTGGCCGGATCGAGCGCGGCAACCTTGTCGCAGCCGGTCAGAATCAGCTGATCGCGGCCGAAAAGCCTCCAGACGACGGGTGAGGAATAGTTGGGTACCGGTGGCCGTTCCTTCTCCCACAGCACCTTGCCAGTAGCCGGATCGAGCGCTGCGACGCGGCCCCGATTCCTGTGATCGGCGACGACGAAAACGCGGCCGTCGTGGACCAGCGGCGAGGCGCCGTAGCCCTGGTGGATGGCGTAATCGCAGACGCGCGTCTGCCAGAGGATCGTGCCGTCAGGATCAAGGGCGGTGCAGAACACGGCATCCGAGTTGGGGAAGGTGATGAAGAGGCGGTCACCGTCGGCGGAAACGGTCGTCGAGGCGCCGGTCGATTTTTCATTCTTCCGCATCGCCCCTTCCGCATGCACCTGCCGCTGCCAGACCGGCTTGCCGGTGGCCCGCTCGTAGGCGAGCACCGACTGGCTGCCGGAGGCTTCGTCGCAGGTGGCGAGATAGACCCTGTTCCCCACCACCGTCGGCGAGCCGTTCCCTCGGCCGGGAACATCAACCGACCAGACGACGTTCGCCGCATCGCCCCACGTCTGCGGCAGGTGCTGCCCGGCCGCAGCCTGGCCGTCGTGGCTCGGGCCACGCCAGCAGGGCCAGTCGTCCGCGGCCGGCGGGGCGGCGGAGAGCCCCACCCCCCAGATCGACATCAGGAGCAGACCGAAGGGCAGACGGAGGCGGGCCGGAGGAGACGACCGGCCGGGCAGGAAGGTAGAGCGGGCGTTGGTCAAAGGAGGGCTCCAGAGGGGCCGACGGGGGCTGACAGCCATGGCCGACGCGGCCGATCATACCACCCCAGATAGGGCGATCCTCACCCCGCCGCGCCATCCCCAATCAGGGCAGCGCGCGGGCCCCCTGGGCCGCGGCGCCGCGTCGGCGTCGAGGCGGAGAGAATCTGGGCGGGGGGGAGATGGCCGCGCTTCCCGGCGAACCAGGTGATCGAGCGATCGACGATCGGCAGTCGGGAGCTCTCCCGCAGGTGGCGGCGGAAGACGGCGCCGTCGAAGACGTCGAGCGTGCCGTCTTCGTTCCAGACGGCCAGTTGCACCCAGCCGTTGATGAACAACTGCTTCACCCCCGGGAGCCGCTCGGCGGCCGCGAGGACCCGCTCGGCCGGGGCGTCGACGACGATCAGGAGCCGCATCGGCTCGTGGATCTCCACCGTCTGCCAGGGGAGGCCGGTGCGCAGATCGCTCGCATGACCGTCCATGACACCGACGAGGCCGGCGATGTTGTGGGGAAGCTTCGTGTTACACCCGAAGCGGAACCGGTCGACGGCGGAGAAGAAGTAGGCGAGATTGATTCCGGAGGCAACCGGACCGACGGCGGCAAGCGTCCGCGTGAGGATGTCGCCGGTGGGATCGGACGAGGGATCGTAGGAGACAAGGAAGGCGCGCCGGTCGAGATAGAGCCCGCGGGTGCGCTGGCGCCTGCCGATGACGCAGACGGCGTTGGTGGCATGGCCGAGCTCGGGGCGGACCTGCGCGAGGTCGACGGCCCGCCCTTCGACATGGGCCCGCGCCATCGCCGGCGTCGGGGCTGTCGGCGCGGAGTCGAAGCGCCGGCAGCGCTCCTGGGCATCGGCGTTGCAGGCATGCTCGCAGGCCCGGTGGAGCAGCGCGAGGTCGTCGGCGTGGCTCGCCGGCACGCGGGCAGTGTCGTACCACGTGACCGTGTTGGAGCAGGTGTCGAGCATGCCGCCGAGGAACAGCGTGTCATCGGGGATCGGCAGTCCCCCGTCGGCAAGGAGCGCGCGGACTCTTGTGTCGTTGGCCATCAGCGCGAAGGCCCGGGCATTGGGGCCACCGGGCCCACCGCCACAGGCGCCGCAGTGGTAGGCGCTCTCGTGCGGGTTGTTGAGGGATGACGAACCGTGCCCGACGATCGCCACGATCCGGGCGAAGCCGGTCCGCAGCCCGATGTCCTCGAGGACGCGCCGCACGCACCCGGCCATCTCGACGACGTCGAAGCCGGCGCGCGTGCCGTCGGCCAGCGGCGTGTCGTCGGTCCGCTCGAGGAGGAGACGCGTGGGGACGGGGGGGCGCGCGAAGGCCTTCGCCCAGCGCCATACCCGATCGGAGAACAGCGGCGAGACGACCCGCGCCACCAGCGGCACCGCCGCCAGTGCCCCGGCGACCATCGCCAGGAGGCTCCCCCCGAGGAGCGTCCGGCTCCCCGACGAGATCCCCTCCTGCACCTGGCCGAGGCGGCGGGCCACGGCCCGGTGGCGGTGGTGGAGGAGGACGGCACCGTCGTCGGGCACCTCCTCGACGGTGTGGCCGGGGCGGACGACGATCGGGCACAGCGGCGACGCGTGCCAGTCGTCGATTCCCCGAAACGACATCGGCACCGCGAAGAACCCCGCCGTCCCGAACGTCTCGACATCGGGACCGAGCTCCTCGAGGTGCCGGCGGAATGATTCACAGCGCTCGTCCATGCAGAGGACCGCCTGGAGCCAGGGGCGGACCGCCGGCGGCTTGTCGGAGGAGTGCGAATGGATCTCGAGGGCATCGAGGATCTCGGTGCGGTAGCGACGTTCATAGGCCGCGTGGAGGAGGCGGCGGCGGGTGAGCGGGGAGAAGTTGCGGATCTCCCCCTCGAGCTCGAGGAGCTCGTTCTCCGACAGCTCCCGGATGTCGGCCGGGGTCATCCCGATGAGCTGGGCGACTTGATGGAGGAGGAGCGAGCGGGCCAACGCCCCTTGGCCGCGCAGCCACGGGTAGCGGTCCTGGAGCTCGACCCACCAGGCCGCGAATCCCTGTCGGGGATCCCCGGCGTCATCGAGGGAGACGCCAAGCCGGCCGGCCGCCCACGATGTGGCAACCCGGTCGCAGATCAGCCGCAGCGCGAGGAAGTCGACGACCCGGGCGGGCACCTCGACGACCGGCGCCCGGTCGGGGCGCTCCTCGAGGCTGCGCATCATCCCCGCCCAACCGCGCAGCGCCAGCAGCGACCGCGTCAGGTATTCCTCCCAGCGGTTGGCAGGGATCCCCAGTCGGACCAACTCCGCGCGGATGACGTCGAGCGCGGCCCGCCCCCGGGCCGCACAGAGCGCTCCTCCGAGCGGCACGGCCCACGGTTCGGCTCCCCAGGCACCGGGCGCCGACAGCCCGATCACCGCCTGGAGGAGCCCGAGCTCGCGTCCTGGCATCGGCCAGGCGGCGACCCCTTGGTCGAGGAAGGCAGCGCACCAGCGGATGAGGAGGGGATGGACCAGGCTGTCGGTGTCGAGCGTCGGCTCGAGGGCAACGATCAGATCACGGTAGCGCACCGGCGGCTGCACGGGCGTCATCGCCGGGCGGGTCATCGACAACGATTCCAGACACGCGTGCCACAGATCCGACGAAACCTCGCGCTCGTCGTCGAGCTGCCCCAGCGGAGACATCTGCGCGACGACGGCCGCGCGGGCCTGTTCGTCGGCCGCCAAGACCAGCCGCGGCTCCCGCCCCGGCACCGATTCCTCCCCGAGCGACTCGGTGAGGATTTTCCAGCGGACCTGCGGGTCGAGATCGCTGCGCAGGGTCTCGATCGCTCCGGTTTCGGTGAGGGCCCAGCGCGCCCCGGTGTCGGACTCGCGCACGATCGAATGGAGGAGGAGCGTCCAGTGAAGTTGGCGGAGCGTCAGCCGCCCCCCGCAGAGGGTCTGGGAGGGGACATCCCGGTGCTCGTCGTCGAGGACGGCATCGATATCGGCCGGCGTGATCCGGCCGGAAGCGAGTTCGGCCCGGTAGCGCTCCTCGGAGAGATAGGGCTCGGCCTCGAGGAGGCGCGAGGCGAGCACGGCCGCGTCGTCAAACGGCATCGACTCCAGCGCCTGGAGCGGATTCTGCGCCACGAAGACGCCGATCGGCCCCTGCTGCGGCAGGCATGCGGTGGCCCGGGCGACCATCGCCTCGAGGGCGTCACGCGTCACCGGCTCGGAGCCGGACGGCGGCGGGGAATCAGACATGCGTCATCCTTGGTGTCCATCAACTGACTTCCTCCTAAGCCTAGCGTGGGGAGGCACGGGGCGTCACGGGCAGGGCGTGGGGGACGGCGAGGGCCTTCCATCCCCTCCCCCCGGCGGCAGCCATGCCAGAAGCCGCTATGATCGTTCCGCCCCTCCCTTCCCTTCCCCGGAGCACCGGCACATGAAGCGTTTCCTCCAGCCCGCCCGCCGATCCCGTCTCCGGGCCATCCCGTGGCTCGTGCTCGCGGCGACGCTCCCGTGCCTCCCCCAACCGATGACCTCTGCCGCCGAACCGACTCCGATCAACCGCCCCTGGACCGGTCCCTACGGGGGCGTGCCGCCGTTCGACCAGGTCCGTGTCGCCGATCTCGGCCCCGCCCTCGAAGCTGCCATGGAGGCGGAGCTCGACGCCGTCGCCACGATTGCCGCCAACCCAGCCGCGCCGACGTTTGCCAACACGATTGAGCCGCTCGAGAGGGCCGCACGCGACTTCGAACGGGTGCAGACGATCTACGGCATCTGGGGGAGCAATCTCGCCGACGATGCCGTCCAGAAAGTCGAACGCGAGATGGCGCCGAAGCTCGCCGATCTCGCCGATCGGATCTTTCAAAATCAAAAACTCTTCGACCGCATCAAGACGGTCTACGACGCGCGGAAGACTTCGGGGCTTTCCCCAGAGCAGCAGCGCCTCGCCTGGCTTCTCCACACCGACTTCGTCCGCGGCGGCGCGGCCCTCGATACGGAAGCGAAGAAGGAGATGGCGGCGATCAATCAAGAGCTCGCCACGCTCTCGACGAAGTTTTCCCAGAATGTTCTCAAGGACGAGAACGACGGTCTCGTGATCATCGAAGACGCCGCCGGCCTCGCCGGGCTGCCAGAGGCACAAAAAACCGCCGCCGCCGCGGCCGCCGAGGCCCGTGGCCAGAAGGGGAAGTGGGCGATCCAAAACACCCGTTCGAGCGTCGAGCCGTTCCTGACGTATGCCGACGACCGGGCCCTGCGGAAGCAGGTGTTCGAGATGTTCGTCAGTCGCGGGGATGGCGGCGGTGCCACCGACAACAACACGACGATCCGCCAGATCCTCGAACTGCGGGCCCGCCGCGCCCGCCTGCTGGGGCACGCCACGCACGCCCACTGGCGCCTGGAAAACTCGATGGCCAAAACGCCCGACCGCGCCATGGCGCTGATGGAGGAGGTGTGGGGGCCGGCCGTCGCCGAGGTGAAGCAGGAAGTCGCCGATATGGGACAAATAGCCGCCGCCGAAGGGGCGAAGATCGTGATTGAGCCCTGGGACTACCGCTATTACGCCGAGAAGGTGCGGAAGAAGCTCTACGACCTCGACGAATCGGAGATCGTCCCCTACCTCCAAGTCGACAAGCTCCGCGAAGGGATGTTTCACACCGCCGCGAAGCTCTTCGATCTCCACTTCACGCCAGTGCCGGAAGGGAGCGTGCCCGTCTTCCACCCCGATGTGACCGTGTGGGAGGTGAAGGATGGCCAGGGCAAGCATGTCGGCCTGTGGTATTTCGATCCCTACGCCCGACGCGGCAAGCGCTCGGGGGCGTGGATGAACGCCTACCGCAACCAGGAGCGCTTTGAGGCTGAGACGACGACGATCGTCTCCAACAACTCCAACTTCGTGAAGGCCCCCCCGGGGGAGCCGACGACCATCTCCTGGGAAGACGCGACGACGCTCTTCCATGAGTTTGGCCATGCCCTCCACGGGCTGTGCTCGAGTGTCAGCTATCCGTCGCTCTCCGGCACGAGCGTGGCCCGCGACTACGTCGAGTTTCCCTCCCAGATCCTCGAGCACTGGCTCCCCACCCCGGAGATTCTTTCGGGGTATGCCCTCCACGTGGAGACGGGCAAGCCGATCCCCGAGGCGCTCGTGGCAAAGATCAAGAAAGCTGAGACGTTCAACCGCGGCTTCAAGACGGTCGAATTCCTCGCCAGTGCGCTGGTCGACATGAAGCTCCATCTCTCCACGCCGACAGCCGACCCTGATGCCTTCGAGCGCGACACGCTCGCCGCCCTCGGCATGCCGCGCGAGATCGTCATGCGCCACCGCACCCCCCACTTCAACCACGTCTTCTCCGGCGACGGTTATTCAGCCGCCTACTACAGCTACCTGTGGAGCGACGTCCTCACCGCCGACGCCTGGGAAGCCTTCACCGAGGCGGGGGGGCCGTGGGATCCGGCCGTGGCCGAGCGGCTGAAAAGTCACGTCTTCTCGGTCGGCAATACCGTCGACCCGGCCGATGGCTACCGGGCCTTCCGCGGCAAGGATCCGGGCACCGGCGCCCTGATGCGGAAGCGCGGCTTCGAAGCCGCGGCGCAGTGACGGATGGAGCACCGCCGAGATCCTTTGGCTTTGACATCGGATCAGAATCGCCAAATGTCGAGCACGATCACCGTCGGTGGGTCGTCGAGAACATCAAACAGCACGGCCAGCGGAGCGACAACACCGAGCCGAATCGTGTCGTACCGCGACTCCCCAAAATCGAGAGGGCCGCGGGCGAGCCAAAAATCAATTTCGCGGATCCAGAGGAGGCACGCGTCCCGGTCGGCGGCGTCCAAGATCAGCGTTTGCAGCGTCTTGTCCGCCTCCGGGGACCAAAAGACGACATGATTCATCGGGAATCCGCCGGCCGGGCACGCTCGTCATTGAGGCCGTCAAGGATCTCGTCGAGCGTCCGACCGTGCCGGGCCTGACGGCGGCGCTCGATCTCAGCGACGGAGAGAGGCACGACGAGCTCGGTCGGTGGCAGGCCGTGCTTCACCCCCTCAGGGACAAAGTGCCCGATGACGCGACCGGCGCCGTCACAGAGCTCGACCATTCCGCTAGCACCGCGGAGTTGGCTGCATGCCGCAGTATCGAGTTGGATACGTACCATTCGATGCTCTCCTTACGAGACCCCTGCAAAATACGGATGTTCAGCCACCCCGGTCAAGCGCGCCCCCGAGGCCTGCCGGCCGCCCCTTCAGCCAAGCCCCTCCGGCGACTCGATCGCCCGACGCAGATCGTCGAGGAACCGGGCGGCCGGGCCGCCGTCGACGCGGCAGTGGTCGAAGGTCAGCGAAAGCGTCATCAGGTCGTGGATCCCGATCGATTCAGCGCCACTCGGATCGGAAACGACGACCGGCTCGCGCCGGATGGCCCCCACGCCGAGAATCGCCGTCTGCGGCCCATTGATGATCGGCGTGAACTCTTCAATCCCAAAGCCGCCGAGATTCGTGATCGTGAACACGCCCCCCTCCATCGCCGCAGCGGGAAGCTTTTGAGCACGGGCTTTTTCAATCAGCGCGCGGGACTCGGCCGTGATCTCCGCAAGCGAGCGCCTGCCAACGTCGCGAACGACCGGCACAAGCAGCCCCCCCTCGGTGTCGACGGCGATCCCGATGTGAAGGCCGTCTGCGTCGGGGTAGACCAGCGCTCCTGAAATGTCCCAGCAGCCAGCCAGGCTGGGGTGCCGCAGGAGCACGTCGGCGGCGATCTTGGCGAGGAGATCGGTGTAGGCAGGCACCGGCAGCGTGCCAGAAAACTTCAGCCGACTGCGCAGCGAGGCCAGGGCTGTGACGTCGGCCCGGGAATGGAGCGTGACCGGGGCGTTTTCAGCTTGGCTCGCGAGCATCCGCTCGGCGATCGTCCGCCGCCGCTTCGGCAGGCCGGCCAGACGCGAAGGCGGCTTCGAAGAGGCCGCGGCTACTGCAGGCCGGGACGCGCCGAGAACATCGGCCTCGCGCACCCGCCCCCCCCGGCCGCTGCCGGGGAGCAAGGCCCAGTCGACACCCAGGCGGGAAGCCGTGGCCCGGGCCCGCGGCGTGGAAGGCCTGCGGCCTCCGGGGGCACTCCCAGTCGCGCTTCCGGCGCTTGCCACGGCCACATGAAACACGTCGTCGGCCATGATCCGCCCGGCAGGGCCGGAGCCGGCGACCGTCGCCACATCGACCCCCAATTCCCGCGCTAGGCGCCGGATCGTCGGCGAGGTCGGGCCGCCAACCGGGCCAGTCGGCCGGGGCGCCTGGGACGTGAGTGGCGCAGATCGGGGCTGAGCCGCGGCCGGCGTATCGGGCGCGGGATGGCTTGCCGCTGCGGCCGGTGCCGCTGTGGGAGCCGGCGTCGCCTCGGGCGCGTAGGCAGGCGCCGCTTCTCCGTCGGCCAGGAGCCAGCCGATGAGCGTCCCGACCTTCACCACCGCCCCTTCCCCCGGGGCTCCGGCCGGCACATGGAGAACACCGCCGTCGATAGACTCCACCGGCTCGACCGACTTCTCCCCTTCGAGCTCGAAGAGGGGCTCGCTCGGCTTCACTCGGTCGCCCGGCGCCTTCAACCAGCGCACGAACGTCCCCTCCTCCATCGACCAACCGAGACGTGGAATGCGGATATCGTTGGCCATGGCGTTTGGTGTGTCTCGGTGTCGGGTTGCCTTGCTGTTTTGCTGAAGAACGCCTACTCGGCGACGAGCGCCCGGATTGCGGCGAGGCAATCGTCGGCATTCGGCACGACGACCGCCTCAAGCGACGGGGCATAGGGTGTCGGCACGAACGCTCCGGTCAGCCGGCGAATAGGGGCATCGAGGAAATCAAACCCCTCGTCGGCAACGCGGGCGGCGACCTCGGCGGAAAAGCCGCACGATGCCGGCGGCTCATCGACAACCAGCAACCGACCGGTGCGCTCCACCGAGGCGAGGATCGTCGCCATGTCGAGCGGCGAGACCGTCCGCGGGTCGATGAGCTCGACGTCGATCCCCTCGGCAGCGAGCTGATCGCAGACACTCGCCACCAGTTGCACCATCCGGGCCAGCGCCACCACCGTCACATGCCGGCCACGGCGGACGACGTTGGCGACGCCGAAGGGGATGTCGTAAAGCCCCTCGGGCACCGGCGTCTTGTGCCCCATCAGCTCGCGGTGCTCGAGAAACAGGACCGGATCACTGCCGCGGAGGGCGTGCGTAAACAGCCCCTTGGCATCGGCGGCATTGGAGGGAACGACGACCCGCAGCCCCGGCACCTGGGCAACCATCCCGTAGTAGCTACCGGAATGATGGGTGGCGGCACAGTGACCGATGCCGATGCAGCCCCGCAGGATCACCGGCATCCGCAGCCGGCCGCTCGACATGTAGCGCATCTTGGCGATCTGGTTGATGATCTCGCCGAAGGAGTCGAGGACGAAGTCGGCAAACATGAAGTCGATGACGGGGCGGGCGCCAGCCATCGCCGCGCCGCAGGCGAGGCCGACGAAGCCGCGCTCGCAGATCGGCGTGTCGCAGAGGCGCTCCGGGCCATACTTGGCAAATAGCCCCGTCGTCGTGGCGAAGTTGCCGCCGCGGACGCCGATCCCCTCCCCCATCACGAAAATCAACGGATCGGCCGCCATCGCCTCGTCGAGGGCCTGCAGCGTCCCTTGCGCCCAGGTCCGCGGCGGGCCCTCGGTGTTGACGCCAATCGCCTGCGGCGGCACCGGCCCCGAGGGCTCCTCGACCGCGTAAACATCCTCGAGCGCCGTGGCCGGCACAGGCGCCGGGCTCGCCTCAGCCGCGGCCCGGGCTTCGGTCACGACACGCTGCACATCGGCCTCGATCTGAGCGAGGTCCCCCGCGGGGACGCCAAGCTGCGTGAGAACAGCGCGGAGCCTGGCGATCGGGCACTTTTGTTTCCAGGCGTCGACTTCCTCGCGGGTGCGGTAGGTGAAGTCGCCCATCCCCTCGGAATGGGCCCGGGTGCGGTAGGTGCGGCATTCGAGGAGCGTGGCGCCGTCTCCCCCGCGCGCCCGCTCAACCGCCTCACCGGCGGCCGCATGAACGGCGACGAGATCGTTGCCATCCAGTTCCACGCCGGCGAGGCCGTAGGAGGCGGCGCGGCGGCCAACCTGGGGGATGCCGCTTGAGTAGCTGAAGGGAACTTCGGTGGCGAAGCCGTTGTTCTCGCAGACGAACAGCACCGGCAGCTTCCAGATCGCTGCCATGTTGAGCCCCTCGTGGAAGGCGGCATTGTTGACAGCGCCGTCGCCGAAGAAGGCGACCGCCACGGCGCCGTCGCGGCGCAGCTTGGCGGCATAGCCGGCCCCACAGGCCTGGAGGATGCAGGGGCCGACGATGCCGCTGGTGCCCATCATCCCGATCTCGGGGGCAAACAGGTGCATCGAGCCCCCCCGGCCGCGCGAGCAGCCCGCGGCCCGGCCAAACAGCTCGGCGCACAGGTCGGCCGGCGGCATCCCCTTGGCCAGGGCATGGCCATGGCCGCGGTGGGTGCTGAAGACCGTGTCGCTGTTGGAGAGATGCCCACAGACGCCGACGGCCACCGCCTCCTGGCCGACATACGTGTGGCAGGCGCCATGGACGAGCCCGCGCGTGTGGCTGCGGGCGAGTTCCTCTTCGGTGAGACGGATGACGAGCATCGCCCGAAAGCGGTCGAGGAGGATGTCGATATCAGAGGCAGCGGCAGACGTCGTCATCAGGGTGGCCAAACAAGAGGAGGCGGGCAAGAGGAGGGAGGGAGCCGGAGCAGACGTGCCGTCAGGACGTCGGCGATGAAAAACCTCGGCTACCGCCGGCGTTCATCGCCATGTTGCCCCCATCCATCGGGATCAGGGCCCCGGTGATCCAGGCGCTGGAATCGGAGGCGAGAAACACGATCAGCCCCTGGATGTCGTCGGGGCGGCCGAGCCGGCCGGCAGGGATCCCGGAGAGCCATTTCAGTTCGATCGCCGGATCGGCGGCGATCCGCTTCTCGAGCGACGGATTGCGGACCTGCGCCGGGAGGATCGCATTCACACGGACCCCGCCGCCGGCCCATTCGGTGGACAGTTCGCGCGTCATCTGCACCACCGCCCCCATCGCCATGCTGTAGGCGATGTGGCCGCGGCCGAGGGCAGTCATGCTCGCCAGCGACCCTGTATTCACAATCGAGCCGCTTCCGGCGGCGAGCATCCGCCGCCCGGCGTGCTGGCAGAGGGCGAAGCGGCCGACGACAAGGTTCTCGAGCACCTGCCGCAATTGCTCCACCGAAAGCTCGCGGGGGTCGGCGAGGATTCCCTCGCCAGCGATGTTGGCGAGAAAATCGATCCGGCCGAGCTCGCCATCGAGCCAGGTAAAAAGCTCCTCGGCGGCTTTGGGGCTCGAGACATCATGCTCGCGGGCGAAGGCCGTGCCCCCGCCGGCGGCGATCGCTTCGCCAGTCCGCAGCATGCCGGCCGCGTCGCGATCGAGCATCACCACGGTCGCCCCATGGGCAGCCAGCGCCAGCGCACTGGCCCGCCCCATGCCACTGGCCGCGCCCGACACCACCGCCACTTTGCCTTCGAGATCAAACAGGCCGTCAGCCACGAGAGTTGTGCTCCAAGTTCTTCCTTGCCCGCAGCACCGGCCATTCGAGCTTCCGCCACGCGATCAGCGCCATGGCGACGCCCCACAGCATGACCGCCACCAGCGGCCCGATGCCGAAACGGCCAACCATCGGCGGAGCGATGATACCGCCGATGTTGGCCACGGAGTTGATCAGGGCGATCCCTGCCGCCGCCGCCACGCCGCCGAGGAACAGCGGCGGCAGCGCCCAGAAGACCGGCAGCACCGCCATCATCCCCGCCTGGGCCACACACAATCCAGCCAGCTTTGTCCACGGATCCCCCCCCTGCCAGGCGAAGTACCAGCCGACCGCCGCGGCCGTCAGTGACCCGGCGATGAGCGTGGCCCGCGACCGCGTCGAATCGGAGATCCGACTGACGATCACCATCGCCATCACCGAGAGAATGCTCGGCAGCGTCGAGAGCAGGCCCACCTTCCAGTAGGTGCCATCGCTTCCGGCGAGGAGTGGCTCGAAGGAATCCTTGATCAGCTTGGGGAGATAGGAGCCGGTGACATTCGTGCCGACGGCAACACTGAAGTAGAGGGCGATCAGCAGCCAGATCCGCGGGTCGGCAAGCGCCCAGAGCTTCTCATGGCCGCCCACGCTCGTCCGCACGCCCGCCTCGGCGGTGATCTCTCCTTCAAGCCAGTCACGCTCGTCGGCGGCGAGCCAGCGGGCATCGCGGGGGCTGTCGGGGAGGTACCAGAGGACGGAAAACCCGAGCAGGATCGCCGGAATCCCTTCGAGAACGAAGAGCCACTGCCAACCGGCAAGACCCCCGGTCCCCTGGAAGCCATCCATGATCGCCCCAGAAACGGGATTACCGAGGATTCCCGAGAGCGGGATGGCGAGCATGAAGCCAGCCACGACGCGGGCGCGCTGGGCCGCCGGGAACCAAGCCGTCAGATAGTAGATGATCCCGGGGAAGAAGCCTGCCTCCGCCACGCCGAGAAGGATCCGGGCGCCGTAGTAGCTCCACGGCCCAGTGACGAAGGCCGTGAGCATCGACACAAACCCCCAGGTCACCATGATCCGGGCAATCCAGGCCCGGGCCCCGAAGCGCCGCAGCAACAGATTGCTCGGCACCTCGAAGAGGAGATAGCCGACGTAGAAGAGGCCATAGCCGTAATCGATGACGGCATTGGAAATCGACAGGTCTTCCGTCATCTTCAGCCGCGCGAAGCCGACGTTCGAGCGGTCGATGATATTGAAGACATACAGCAGCGCCAGAAACGGCACGAGCCGCCACGCCACTTTGGCGAGCGTCTGCCTCCCGATCGCTGATTCGTCGCCCGTCGCGTCCATTCCGCCTCCTCCGCTGGATCCAACGGGGGGAAAAAGGTGGCAGCCACCATTTGCCCACGTTATTGTTCGTCGCACGTCGTCCGCCTAGGGGAAATGGTGGCTGCCACCTTTTTCCCACCTTTTTTCCTCACACCCCCGTGAGCCGCTCCGCCTGCTCCTCGGCGACGGGATTGGTGAGCGTGCCGATCCCCTCGATCTCGATCGACACCGAATCGCCGCCCCGCAGAAACACCGGCGGCGTGTGGGCGAAGCCAACGCCGTGGGGCGTGCCGGTGAGGATCACCGTCCCCGGCCGCAGCACGCTCGAGGCCGAGAGAAACTCGATTAGCGTCGGCACGTCAAAGATCATGTCGTCGGTGCTCCAGTCCTGCATGACACGGCCGTTGAGCACGGTGCGGATCTTGAGGGCGTTGGGATTGGCGATCTCGTCGCGCGTCACGAGGACCGGCCCGAGCGGGCAGAAGGTGGCAAACGTCTTCCCGCGGCACCACTGCCCTCCCCCACCCTGCCGCTGCCAGTCGCGGGCACTGACGTCGTTGGCGCAGGTGTAGCCGAGGACGTGCTCAAGGGCCTGTTCACGCTTGACGTTGTGGCAGGTTTTGCCGATGACGACGGCCAGTTCGCATTCGTAATCGACCTCGCGGCTGTCGAGCCGGCGCGGCAGGACGATCGGATCGCCCGGGTTTTGGACCGTGCCCGAGTTTTTCATGAACAGCACCGGATGGCTGGGAATCGCCTGCTTCCCCTCCTCGGCATGGCGGCGGTAATTGAGGCCGATGCAGAGGATGTCGCGCGGCTCGAGGGGCGCCAGCCGCTTCTCCACCCGGACCGCTTCGCCGGTGTCGACGAGTTCGCCGAACAGATCCCCCTCGAGGAGCGTGACACGGCCGTCGCCATGTTCGTTGCCGAGGTGCTCGTGGCCTTTGATCGCAAAGCGGACGATCCGCATCGGGGCTTCTCCAGGGGTTGGTGGGCGGGTGGGCTTCAGGGGTGAGTCAGGGGGGCCGGGGGCAAGACGTGGAGGGAGCATCAATCGCCAGGACTCAGTCAACGGGAATCAGTCACCAATCAGGGCGATCGCCCGGCCGTAGCCGCCACGCGTGCCAGCGATCTTCACCGGCGCGAACATGAAGAAGGCGTCGTGGTTGGCGATCGCCGCGATGTTCGTGAGATACTCAATGACGGCCATCTCCGCGGTGGCCGCCGCCCAGTCGATCGACTGCGACTCGGCGGCATCGACGCCACCGAGCGTTGGCCCATCGGTGCCGAGGCAACGGATCCCGCGCTTTGCGAGCCAGGCAATCGCCTCCGGTGTCGGCTGCGGCCAGCCTTCCGCCTCACCGGCCAGCGGCGCCACGAACATGCCATCTTTCTCCGGACTGGCCGGCAGCGGCCGGAGGCGGTCGTCGGAATAGCCCGACCAGAAGACCACCACCTCGCCGGGAAGAAACGGCCGCTTTGCCTCATGCTCCTCGAGAAACGCCCGATTGATCACCGGCCCGGCTGGCTTGTCGGTGTCGAAGCCCCCCGCCCCGCGGAGGCCCCGGACGTCGACGACATGCGCCGGCCCCATCAGCTGCGAAAGCTCCGCCGACTCCGTCCGCACCGTCGCCGCGGGGAGCGCTCCGTAGCGCGCCTCATGGGCCGCGATCCGTGCCCGGATCGCCGGCTCAGCCCCCTCGAGCTCGGCCCGGTTGGCGGGCAAGGAAAATGACGGGAGAACGAGATGCGTGCCGGCCATGCTGTCGAAGAGGTGGGTGAGAGCAAAGAACGGGCCGCGGGCGGCGCCGAACTTATTGAGCACCTTGCTCACGTAGCGCCCCCCTTCCTCCCCCGGCCCGCGCCCCGGCCAGACCACCGGGAGATCTTCGTCGAGCGTCACGGAGAGATCGACCACCCGCCGGGCCCGCGCCCGGGCGATCAACTCGGCGGCGAGCTTCGGCTCGGTGATCGCCACACAGCGGCACTCGCCCCCTGAACCCCCGGCATGCTTGGCGGGAAGGAGAGCAAAAAAAGCCCCCGTCGTCGGCAGGCTCCCGAGATTCGTAGCGCACTCTACCCACACCATCCCGCGCTTGCCGCCAGCCTGGTGGGTCGCCACAGCGAGGTTCGGCAGCGGTCCCATGCTCGCGCCATCGAGGCCGAGCGTCATCACGCCCCGGTCGGCGAGATAGTCCATCGTGGCAGCCGTCGGCGCGGGCCAGCCCGGCGCTTCTTTCTTGAGCGCCGCCGCCACGAACCTCTCCCCCTCAGGAAATGGCTTGTAGAAGTCGTCGGTGTAGTCGCTGCGGAAGAGAACGACGTCGCCCGGGCCGAGACGCCTGTGCGTCATCTCCCACTGGCGCACCACCTCCGGACCGACCAAGACGCTCGATCCCTTCTCGGCACTGTCACGCCCCTGGCGGACATCGATCACACAGGCCTCGCCGCAGAACTGCCAGGCGGGCACCTTCTCGCCGGTTAAGAGGCCCATCGGCCCGGCACCAGGAAGACCCGAATCGGGGGGGGGAACGAAGTGTGCGGGG
>CALQRA010000038.1 GCA_943332855.1 Candidatus Kuenenia stuttgartensis | reverse complement strand
TCAAAACCTGACACTCTCCGGGAATCTCAACCTCAGC
Source organism: Candidatus Kuenenia stuttgartensis (assembly GCA_943332855.1). GTDB lineage: Bacteria > Planctomycetota > Planctomycetia > Pirellulales > UBA1268 > QWOP01. The sequence continues at coordinate 28,200 of CALQRA010000038.1, read as the reverse complement.
AACGGCGGCTCGATCTCCCGCACGACCGAAACGATCTCCGCACTCGCCTTCAACGTCAACAACGCCACGCTCGATCTCATCGCCGGCGACACGTTCAACCCCAGTTACTCCAACTCTGTCCAATACGGCGCTCTCGTCAACGCCCCAGCGGGTGCGTCACTTGGCTACCTGACCGTCCAGGGCACCAACGGCAACGGCGACCGGGCCACGTTCAACGTCAATGGCGACGTCACCGTCAATGGAAGCGCTTCTGCCTATTCCGACGGCGTCTTGAATCTGATCGCCGGCACCCTCTCCACTTTTCAACTCTCGCTCTCCGGCGTCGGCTCCGCAGGCCAGTCTGGCGGCCATTACGACGTCACAAATCTTTCCCTCTACGGCGGAGCGACGCTCTCCTTCGGCCTCGGCGACAGCATCGACTCGCTCTCCATCAGCGACGCCGGATCACGGCTCGACGAGCTTGCCCCGCTGACGCTCACGTCACTGTCGCTCACCAACGGCGGGATTCTCCACCTCGGCGCCTTCACCGGCACGGGGGCCATCGCCAACTGGGGGCTGCGGATGGCCGGCGACGACAAGACGTTCCTCGAGAGCCTGATCTTCGCTGGATGGATCACCGATGGCCCTTCCCCTCTCCAGGTGATCTTTGATCCCGTCTCGAACATGACCTACGTCACCTCCACTCCAGGGGCCGTCCCCGAGATCGACCCCAACACCGCCCACGGCGCCGTCATGATTCTCGTCGGGGCTGCCGGCATCCTCGAACGACGGCTGCGGCAAGTGGCTCTCGTCCGCCAGGCCTCCTAGGTCGGGGCCGGTCGGGTATCCTCGGGGCGACTCTTCCCTTCGCTCCAAGGACTCCGCCATGCGATCCAGAGCTTTCTTCCGGCTTGCCTTCGGCCTCCTCCCTGGGATTCTTGCGATCCTGGCGCTCGCCGTCGCGGCGCCGGGAGGCCTTGCGGCAGCGGCTGACACAAGCCCGCCGCTTGCTGTCACCGAGCGCGACGGCGTGGGATTTGTCGACGCCCGCGACCTGGGTATCGAGGGGCGGGGCTGGCCGGCGGCCGACTTCGCCGCCCCCTTCGATCGCCTCCCTGCCAAGGCGCAGGAGAAAGTCCGGGCCGATGTCTGGAATCTCTCGCGGCATTCCGCGGGCCTCTGCGTCCGCTTCGTCGCCGACACCCCGGCGATCCACGCTCGCTGGACGCTCACGAGCGACTCCCTCGCCATGCCCCACATGCCGGCGACCGGTGTCAGCGGCCTCGATCTCTACGCCCGCGACGACGCCGGCCACTGGCGCTGGGTCGCCTGCGCGACGCCGAACAAAGCCGGCCTGGAGCAAGGGGGCGTCGTCGTCGATGGGCTTGCCCAGGGCAAGCGCGAATGGCTTCTCTATCTCCCGCTCTACAACGGCGTCACCTCGCTCGAGATCGGCGTCCCTGCCGGCGCGACGCTCGAGCGCGCTCCGGCGGCGCTTCGCGGCCGCGACAAGCCGATCGTGTTCTATGGGACGTCGATCACCCATGGCGCGTGCGCCTCGCGCCCCGGCACCTGCCACACGGCGCTCCTCCACCGCCGCTACGGCCGGCCGGTCGTGAACCTCGGCTTCAGTGGCAACGGCCGGATGGAGCCGGAGATGGGCGAGCTCCTCGCCGAGATCGACGCCGCCGCGTACGTCATCGACTGCTGCCCGAATCTCGACGGCCCCACCACCGCCGCCCGCACTCGGCCCCTCGTCGAGCTGCTCCGCAAGGCCCACCCCGACACGCCCATCGTCCTCGTCGAGGATCGCCGTTACACCGACAGCTGGCTCCGCCCCGGCAAGAAGGCCCACAACGACGCCAACCACGCCGCCCTCAAGGCCGCCTACGAAGATCTCGTGGCGGCCGGCGTCCCTGGGCTCCACTACCTCAGCGGCGACGACCTCCTCGGCGCTGATGGCGAAGGAACGGTCGATTCAAGCCACCCCACCGACTCAGGCTTCGTCGACCACGCCAAGGCGTTTGCGAAAGTCCTCGACCCGCTCTTCCGGTGAGGCTGTCGGGGAGCCAGGCATTCAGGCGAGGCCTTGATCGGTGCGATACAGTTCGGTGCGATACAGTTCGGTGCGATACAGTTCGGTGCGATACAGTTCGGTGCGATACAATGGAGTCTGAGCGACCCTTGTATCCGCGTGACCAAAACCTCGTGCACACGGCCAGCAGGAGCCTTCCGAATGGCAACGATCACGTTCGACATCCCCGACAACATCGAACAGCATCTGGCCGCCGCCGGGAGCAACGTCGATGCCGCGGCCAAGGAAGCTGTCATCGTCGAACTTTATCGGCGGGGTCAGATTTCTCATGGGTCATTGGCCGAATGCCTCGGGCTCTCCCGGCACGAAGCTGATGCCTTGCTCGGCAGACATCATGTCACGGAAGACCTGCTAAACCCCGAGGAATATGGCGAGCAAATGCGGGCTCTGCGTGCCCGCCTCGCCCCATGATCGCTGTCTCCGACACCTCGCCGCTGAATTACCTGGCGCTCATCGGAGAGATCGAACTCCTGCCACGGATTTTTACCCGTGTGCTCATCCCTCCGGCCGTCATCAGCGAGTTGCATCACGCACGGACGCCACCGGTCGTCGTCGCTTGGACTGCAAACCTGCCGTCTTGGGTCGACGTCGTGCCACCCGGCCAAGCGTTCGAAGAAGCGGCGCTCGGGCGAGGAGAGTCGGAAGCAATCGCCGTGGCACTTCAGGTCTGCGCCGACGTGATTTTGATCGATGAACGGAAGGCCTCCGTCGTGGCCCGGAATCATGGGCTGATCGTCACCGGGACCCTGGGCGTTCTGGACATCGCCGCGGTACATCCGCTCGCCCCTGGCCTTTGAGGGCGGGGAACGTATCGATATGATGATTTGGAAAGTTGCTGGAACCGAGGCGCGGCCAATCCTCGTCTTTCTGAAATCGTCTGCCTTCGAGGAGCGAACCGATGTCAACGGAATCTGTCATCATCATCGAAACCGTCGAGGTGGGTGATCCCGGGAACGCCCCCATCGGGATCGTCCCGTTCAAGCCGGAATTCCCAGACGCCACGCAAGCGGCGGAGTTTGTGGGCCGCGTCGACTACAAGTACGAGATCGCGCGGTATGAAATCACGGTCGCGCAGTATGTGACATTCCTGAACGCCGTCGATCCGACGGGCGCCAATCAGTTGCAGCTCTGGGATCCATGCATGGATCCCACCAAGGACGCCTACCGCGGTCAGGTAACGCGCGACCTCGGCATGCCGGCGGGGAAGCGTTATGCGGTGGCGGCCACCTGCTGGCAGAACAAGCCGATCGCGTTCATCGATTTCTTCCGGGCTTCGCGCTTCGTCAATTCGATACACAACGGGCAGAGCGTGCGCACGACTGTCAGTCCTGGCGTGTTCCGCTACGAGTGCCGTTTCTCTCCCGAGATCGACAGCGGCGTCTACAACCTGCGCAACCAGCAGACCTTCGGGGCCGCCGCGGGGCGACAGGCCGTGCGTGGATTCGTGCTCCCGAGCCAGGATGAATGGATCAAGGCTGCCTACTACTCGCCCAAGGAACTTCCGTCGGGGCGCCACTACTGGCGCTTCCCAACCTGCTCTGATGTCGCGCCAACGCCGGCGACTTGCGATGCCTGCGGCAACGTCACCAATGCTGGCCCCGGTTCCGGTGCAGTGGCCAATTACGGCAACGCCGCTGTCTGGTGCCCCTCGGGGTGCGCTGCAGGCACTTCGTCCGGCTGCGTGCCGCCCGACGGTAACCCTGGCAATCTGACCGATGTCGGTGCATGCCGCTCGCCGAGCCCGTGGGGCACGTTCGACCAGGGGGGCAACGTCGTGGAGTGGACAGACACGATCGTCGCACCGCCGGACGGATCACCAAACCCGGCCAATCAGTGCATCTGGCGGCAGGTTCACGGCGGCATCGCCATCGCTGCCGATTACCAATTGTGGTTGAGTGCAACCGGCGCTACCGATCCCTACGGACAAGCACTTGGGAACGTCCGCGCGTTCGGCGGCTTCCGCCCCGCCAGGCTCCCAGGCTTCGATCCAAACAACGGCAACGACGGATAGCAGGCTGCGGATCACGAGCGGTCTTGCTGGATGCGAGGCTCGTCGATCCTTGAATCCACAGACGTGGTGAGCGCTAACTCGTTTCACGGTTTTCCGAGCGCTCGTGGGGCCGAGCGCCCATGCTCCGAGCGCTCGTGGAGATAGAGCGCGCCGAGGGCGGCAGCGGTGAAGCCGTGCCAGAGGGCGTGCCCCTGGAGCCAGGAATCGGGCCCCACCGGAAAGCTTCGGGCGACGTCGCTCTGCCGGCAGGCGATCCCCGCCGCAAGCAGGCAGGCCCCCCAGCCGAGCCACGCCGATCGAAACCGCCCCGGCCAGCGAAGGTGCTCCGCCACGGTCACCACGGCCATCACGGTGATCAGCGTCGAGAGGACCGTCGTCGCCGACATCGACCACTTCCATTTCCACAAGGCGATCTCCGCCACGACAACCGCTGCGGCCAGCACGCCCCACATCGGCACGCCGGCGCCGCCGCGACGCCCGACCCGCGCAGGGAGAGCCCGCGCCGCCGCGATCGCCAGCAGGGAGAGGAGCGGCGGATACATTGCCGCCACGTCGAGCCGCTGGCCTGCCCGCGTCAGCGACGCATGGAAGAGACCGCTTGAAAACCCAAGCCACAGGCACGACAGGCCAAACAGCGCCGACAACGCTGGCGTGGCGACGACGACATTCCCGGCGGAGGCGTCGGGGCTTGCCAATCGGGCCCGCCTCCGATCGGAGAGCGCCAGGCCACAGGCGTAGAGGCCGACAGTCATGTAGGCCAGATTGGAGAACGTGTTGGCACGGGTGCGGATCGGCCGGTCGGGCCAAACCCGCTCGGCGTAGCCGGGCCGGCGCAGCTCGCGCCCCTCGTCCCATCCCTCCCACGGCCCCCTCCCCTCCACCGCGGCGGCGGCGAGGAGCACGGCGATGGCGGCAAGGAGCGTGCCTCCCCAAGCGAAGACATGGACGGATCGTGGCATGAATGGGCCCCCGGGGAGCGATGCTTCGTCAGCATACCCCCCGCCCCCCCGATCACGGCCGCGGTCTACACTTGGGCCATGACCAGCGACGACGCCAGCGACGACGACTTTGAGGATGACGAGCCGGCCAGCGCCTCGGGGGCCGATGCGGAGACCCTCGAAGGGGCGCCATTCGACACCGACGCTCTCGATGTCGAACCGAACCGGCTGGCGGCGGCAACGAAGGTCCGGTCGTTCCCCACCACCTCTGGCGTCTACCTCATGAAGGATGGCGCGGGGCGAGTGATCTATATCGGCAAGGCAAAAAATCTTCGCGCCCGGGCGGGAAGCTATTTTCTCCGGGCCGCCGCCGAGGACCGGCGCACGGCGGAGCTCGTCCGCGAGATCCGCGACATCGACTACCTCGAGGCGGAGAGCGAGGTCGACGCGCTCCTCATGGAGAGCCGGCTGATCAAGGATATCCAGCCGCGGTTCAACTCCGATCTCAAGGACGACAAGACCTTTCCCTACCTCCAGATCACCACCCACGAGGATTATCCGCGGGTCGAGTTCACGCGGACGCCGCGCCACAAGGGGGTGAAGCTCTACGGGCCGTTCACGAGCGCCGGCAGCCTGCGCGGGGCGATCGTCGTCCTCCAGCGGATTTTCAAGTTCCGCACCTGCACGCTCGACATCCGTGCCTCCGACCCGCAGTGGCGCTGGTACCGCCCCTGCCTCCTGGCCTCGATCGGCCAGTGCACTGCCCCCTGTAACCTGCGGATCACGAAGGAGGAATACCGGGGCGACATCAACCGGCTACGGACGTTCCTCGAGGGGGGAAAAAGAAAGCTCCTCGAGGAGATGCGGGCGGAGATGCTCGGAGCATCGGGGCGGCTCGAGTTCGAGCGGGCGGCCAGACTCCGCGACGAGATCAGGCTCCTCGAGACGCTCGACCAGCGCGGAGACCTCGAGGAGCATGTCCAGCCGGAGGTGTTCCTCGTCGATCCGAAGAAGGGGCTCGCGGGGCTGGCGAAGGTGCTCGGACTGGCGGCCCCGCCGCGCGTCATCGAGGGGGTCGACATCGCCCATCTCCATGGCAACGAAACGGTGGCGAGCCTCGTGCAATTCATCGACGGCCTCCCCTTCAAGGCCGGCTACAAGCGCTACCGGATCAAGGGCGTCAGTGGCATCGACGACTACAAGAGCATCCACGAAGTCGTCTCGCGCCGGTTCTCACGCCTCGTGCGCGAGGGGGCGAGCCTGCCGGACGTGTTCCTCGTTGACGGCGGCAAGGGGCAATTGTCAGCGGCGATGGCGGCGCTGGAATCGCTCGGGATCGAGGCGCCGTGCGTGATCTCGCTGGCGAAGCGGGAGGAGGAGGTGTTTGTGCCGGGGAAGAGCGAGCCGCTCAAGATCTCGCGCGACGCCTACTCGCTGCGCTTGCTCGAATACGTCCGCGACGAGGCCCACCGCTTCGCCCAGCACTACCACCACTTCCTCCGCCGCCGGCGGACGCTGGGGGAATAGCACGCGCGGGCGCCCTAGGCCGTGATCCTGGTCATGCCCACGATCACACAACCAGCCAGCCAGCGCCGGTGGCAGTTGATTGTCGACGAGAAACTTCATGCCACTTCGACCACGACATGATTCGTCTGTCGGGCGGCGTACGCAATGGCCGCGAGAATGTCATCTCGCTCGAGGCACGGGTAATCGGCCAGAATCTCCTCGTTTGTCGCACCGTTGGCGAGCAATTGGAGCACGTCACAAACACGAATCCGCATGCCGCGGATGCACGGCTTGCCGCCGCACTTGCCGGGCTCGATCGTGATTCGCTGCAGCGATACGGTTGCCATGATCATAATACTCGCGTTCGAGGCCCGCGGCCAATCTATCCGCCGCGCGGTGCGGTTCATGGTGAACCCGCAATCTCTATGGAAGGCGGATCCCCCGCTGCAAACGCGGCCCAGCGCCCGACGGCGGCTTGTCCGGGCTCCTGACGTCAACGGTCCTCCAAGACGAGCCCGTCGCGAGTGCGCAGCACGCGAGAAAAAACTGGGGGGGGTTCCAGGGGTTTCGGCCGCCGCATCCAGTGGCGGGGCACTTTCTCCATAGCCCTTCAATCCCTCTTCCGGTGGGGCTCGGTATCATGGAAGGGAAACGCGCGGCCCGGACCTCGCCCCGCCTGATGCGCCGCGCCCAATTCTCAGAGGAGCCTGTCATGATCCGTCGAGGTTCGATCGCTGCCTGCCTCGTGGCACTCTTCGCCACGGTCGCGGCGACACCTGCGCATACCGCCGAGCCTGCGGCGGAGCCCACCCCAGCAGTCGCCAACGGGGCCCACGAAGCCGTTGCCTGGATCCGTGTCAACCGTCCTGCCGGTTCCGAGGAAGGCCGCTACGAAACCTTCGAGAGGACCCGCCAACGATACGTTCAATGGTTCGAGAGCCCGATCATCATCCAAGCGGTGCTGCGGCAACCCGAGATCGCGAACCTCGAGACGATGCGGAACGAGGAACCCGATCCGACGGCGTGGCTCCTCGCAGCGCTCGACGTGACGGCGCCGGAAGGGACGGAGCTGATCCGTGTCGGCGTGCGGGGGGAACGGATGGACGATCTCCAGCAGATCGTCGACGCCGTAGTACAGACCTTCGTCACCGACATGGTCGAGCGTGAGAGGACCAACCTGCTTGCTCGGCGGGACCAACTCGTGAAGAAATACCGCGAGGTGCAGACCGAGATCCTCTCCAAGGAGGAGGCCCTGACGGCCAAGTCCGGCGGCAGCGATGCCTTCTCACCCGAGATCCGCCGGGAACTCCTCCTCGGCGAGATCGGAAGCCTGCGGGCGCAGCGGACACCGCTGCAGATCGAACTCCGCTCGATTCAAGCCGACATCGCCGTGGCCGGGACGCTCGGGGAACAGGCCGATCAGCGGAAGGTGGCCAGGCTCTGCATCCTCGAGAAGCAAATCTCCCAACTCACAGCCGACATGGACACCACGCTGCGGGGGTGGTCGATAGCCCAGGCCGACCGGAAGGCAGAAGAGGTATCCATCGATCAGCATCGCCGGATCTTCGACGAGATCGGCCGGCAGCTGGAGTCGACGTCGCTCGACCTGACAGGCCCCCCGAAGATTCAGCGGGTCGAAGCACCGAAGAGCGATGAAAAGCCCTGACCGCCGCCGCCCCGCGGGTGCGGGGCGGGAGGGGGGCATGAGACGTTTCTTCCCGGCGTCATGGCCGAAAATCGTCGATTGGCTGCGAATCCTACGATCGGTAGACTTTTGCTCATGAGCACTGTCGAAGAGATCGAGGCGGCCATCCAGCGACTCGCGCCGGCGGATAGGGCCGCCTTCCGCGCTTGGTTCGCCGAATTCGATGCTGCCGAGTGGGATCGTCAGATTGCAGCCGATGAGGCGGCAGGGAAGCTCGACTGGCTAGTCCAGGAAGGGCTCGACGACCTCGATGCGGGCCGCTGTACCGACCGTTGAGACTTCCCGATGAGACACCGGGCCTCTCGACGATTCTGGCGACACTATCGAGACCTGCCGGAAGAGATCCAACGGCTTGCCGATCGGGGCTACGAACTTCTCGTCGATGACCCGCGGCACCCGTCGCTCCACTTCAAGCGCATCGGCCGGATCTGGTCTGCGCGAGTCGGACTTCACCATCGGGCCCTTGCCACCGAGCGCGAAGGCGAGGTCGTCTGGCTCTGGATCGGGAGCCACGCCGAGTATGACCGGCTCCTTCGGCGACAGTCGTGATACGAAGGTGCCGCCCCGCCGCCCCGCGGGTGCGGGGCGGCGGGACAGGTGGCCATTGGCTCCGCATCCGCGTGGCTCCGCGTCAGCGCGAGTGCATGTCGCACGACAGCCCGCCGGCTGCCGGCACGTAGCAACTGCGGGCGTAGTCCATCACCATGCGGTGCGAACTGAAGCGCCAGGCGAGCGAGCTGATCGAGTTCATCATCATCTTGATCCACGCCCGCGGCAGGCCGTCGGCGTCGCGGTCGTAGAAACGCGGGATGACCTCGTTCTGGAGCACGTCATAGAGCGCTACCGAATCGCGGGCATCGGTGATCTCGGGATTGGCATGGATCTCGCCGCGGCCGATGGCGAAGCCGTTGCGGCCGTCGAAGGCCTCCGCCCACCAGCCGTCGGGGATCGAGCAGTTGAGCCCGCCATTGAGCACCACCTTCTGGCCGCTGGTGCCCGAGGCCTCGAGCGGCCGGCGCGGGTTGTTGAGCCACACGTCGACCCCCTGGATCAGATGCCGGCAAACGTTGATGTCGTAATCCTCCACGAACACAATCCGCCCGGCGAGCCGGGGATCGTGCCGCAGATTGGCGATTTTGCGGATCAGCCCCTTGCCCGGGTCGTCGGCCGGGTGGGCCTTACCGGCGAAGATCACCTGGATCGGACGGTCAGCATCGCAGATGAGCTTCGAGAGCTTGTCGAGGTCGCCGAGGACGAGATCGGCCCGCTTGTAGGTGGCGAAGCGCCGCGCGAACCCGATCGTGAGGACGTTCGGATCGAGCACCGACCGGGCTGCCTCGACGGCCTCGTCGCTCTCACCGCGCCGCTTGCACTGGCGCACCAGCCGACGGCGAACGAACTGGAGGAGGAGATTCTTGAGGGCGTAGTGCGTCTCCCACAGCTCGCCGGGGTCGCACTCGTGGATCTTCTGCCAGATGTCCGGCTCCCCCATCCGCCGAAACCAGTTCGCCGGGAAGATGCGGTCGTAAAGCTGGAGCATCTGCCACGACAGCCAACTGGGAACATGGACGCCGTTGGTGATGTGGCCGATCGGCACCTCCTCCTCGACGCGCCAGCCCCACAGATCCTTCCACATCTTCCGGCTGACATGGCCATGGAGCGCGCTGACGGCGTTGGCGCGCCGCGAGAGCTTGAGCCCGAGAACCGTCATGCAGAACGGCTCGCCGTGGTTGCTCGGGTCGACACGCCCCAGCCCCATGAGGTGGTCGTGCGAGATGCCGAGGCTGTCGCGCATCGGGCCGAGATGCTCCTCGATCTGGCCGCCGTCGAAGCGGTCGTGCCCGGCCGGCACCGGAGTGTGGGTGGTGAACACCGTCTGCCGGGCGATCTCGCGGACGGCGTCGTCAAAGGAGAAGCCGTCGCGATCCATCCGCCCCCGGACCGCCTCGAGCGTGGCGAAGACGGAATGCCCCTCGTTGAGATGATAAACGCCGGGAACGATCCCCAGAGCCCGAATGGCCCGAACACCGCCGATCCCCAGAACGAGCTCCTGGCGGATCCGGACACGCGTGTCGCCGCCGTAGAGGCGGCTGGTCAGCTCGCGATCTTCAGGGGTGTTGCCATCGACGTCGGAGTCGAGGAGATAGAGGCTCACCCGCCCCACCGCCATCTTCCAGACCTTCGCCCGGATCTGCCCGGAGCGGGTGTCGATCGCCACCAGCACCTGCTGGCCGTCGGTGCCGATCGCCGGCTCCAGCGGCAGGGCCTCGACGCGCGACTGGAGGTATTCCTCGTGCTGGTAGCCGTCGATGTCGAGCTGCTGCTTGAAGTAGCCCTGTTTATAGAAGAGCCCCACCGCCACCAGCGGGATACCGAGACCGCTGGCGCTCTTGATGTGATCGCCGGAGAGGACGCCGAGGCCGCCGGAATAGATCGGCACCGACTCATGGATCCCGAACTCGGCCGAGAAGTAGACCACCGGCTTCGAGCCGAGGACGCCGGCGTGGACGTCGCTCCAGGTGTTCTCGGCGGCGAGGTATTCCTTCAGGCGCCGGTGGGCCTGGTTGATCCGGCTGTAGAGAACGAGTTCGGCCGCCCGGGCCTCGAGCCGCTCCGGCGTGAACTCGGCCAGCAGCGCGATCGGATTGTGGTCGAGTTGCCGGAACCGGACCGGGTCGAGCTCCCGGAAGAGATTCGTCACCTCCGGATGCCAGCTCCACCACAGATTGTGGGCCAGCGCCTGGCACTTGTCGTAGAGATTCTTCGGGGACAATTCGATCAGCCGGAGGGGACCGGGAGGAGGCCCGGAGGCGTCCTGCTGGCCGGTCGAAAGGCGGCCGGACTGGGAGGGAGTGGGCGCGCGGGAATCCTCGGGCTGGCTCATGATGGGCTCCGGGGCGGAGGGAACGTTCGCGGATGGAACGAATCGGGCGGGAGAAACGAGGTGGGCACCAGCCAGAAGGACCCCGAGTATAGCTCCACAATCGCTGGGGTGAAGCACTCCCCCCCGGCAAGGCATACTCTTGGTCCATGTTCACCACAGATCCAACTTTTCCCGATGACGACGCCCTCGCGGCCCTCCGCGCCGATCTCGCCAGCCTCGCCACAGCGACCGAGCGCGACGGGCCGTGGCGGAGCGGCGCTTTCGCCCGACTCGCCGAGCATGGCCTCCTCGCCGGCTTCATCGCCACCGAGGATGGCGGCAGCGGGGCGACGGAAGCAGCGCTGCTCGAGACGCTCTCCGGCGTGGCCTCCGCCTGCCTGACCACGGCGCTGGTGCTGACGCAGTGGGCCAGCGCCTGCCGGATCATCGCCACCGGTCCTGCCGACCTCCGGGCCCTTCTCCTTCCTAGCCTGGCCCGCGGCGAGGAGACGGCGACCGTCGGCATCGCGCAGCTCACGACCAGCCGCCGGCATGTCGGCACCCCGGCGCTGCGGGCCATTCGCCGCGGATCGTCGTGGTGGCTCGACGGCACCTGCCCCTGGGTCACCGGTGCCGATTCGAGCGACACAATAGTCACCGGCGCCGTCAGCGCCGACGGCACGCCGGTGTTCTTCGTCATCCCGACCTCGGCGATCGGGCTCACGATCGGCAGCCCGATGCCGATGCTCGCCCTCTCCGGAAGCCGAACCTCGAGTGTGACCTTCGACGGCGTCGAACCCCTCGCCGAAATCGTCCCCGCGGCCGTCTCCCCCGCCCGCGCCGGCGGGCTGGCAACCAGTGCCCTGGCGATCGGTGCCACCCGCGCCTCGATCGGGCTGCTCGACCACGAGGCGGCCGCCCGCCCTGCGCTCGAGCCGGTCGCCACGAGCTTCCGCCTCGAGGCGGACGATCTCGCCAGGCGCCTCAGTGGGCTCGCCACGACCGAATCCCCCGACCCGGCCGCCCGCGATGCCCTCCGCACCGCTGCCAACAGCCTCGTCGTCCGCGCGGCCCAGGCGGCCCTGACGGCCACGAAGGGGGCAGGCTTCATTGCCGGCCATCCCGCCGAGCGAGGCATCCGCGAGTCGATGCTGTTCCTTGTCTGGAGCTGCCCGCACCAGGTGGCTTCGGCCATGATCTGCGAGCTGGCCCATCTCGGGCAGCCGGCGTGAAGCGGCGGGGCTGGGGCGGAAAACGGCCTTGCCCCGGCCCCCTGATTCCTGTGGAATCCGGGCCACTTTCCTCGGGGATTTTCCGGTCATGAACGCGCCGCACACGATCCTCCTGGTGAAGCTCTCCGCCATCGGCGACGTCCTCCATGGAGTCCCCGTGGCGGTGGCGATCAAGGATGCCTTTCCGGCAGCGACGGTCGGCTGGGTCGTGGAGGGGCGCTCCGCCGATGTCCTCGAGGGGCACCGGGCCATCGACCGCGTCTTCCGCCTGCAGCGGGGCTGGACGAAGCGACCGTCCGAGGTCCTCCGTCTGCGGCGCGACCTGCGGACCTTCAGCCCCGACGTCACGATCGACATGCAGGGGCTTCTCAAGAGCGCCCTCGTCACGCTCCTCGCCGGCAGCCCGATCCGCATCGGCCATGCCCGCCCCGAAGCGCGCGAGGGCTCCTGGGTGGTCACCAACAACCCAGTCACACCGTCGGCTGCGCATGTCGTCGAGCGGAATTGCGCCCTCCTTGCCCCGCTCGGCATCCGCGCCGGGCTGCCCCGGTTCGACATGCCGCGCTGGCCGCTGGCGCGGGCGCGGATGGAGGCATGGATCGAGTCGCTCGGCCTGGGATCCCCACCCGTGATGCTCAACCCCGGCGCGGGATGGCCGTCGAAGCTCTGGCCGGAGGAACGCTTCGCCGCCGTCGCCGCCCACCTGCACGACGAGCTGGGGCGGCGCGTCGTCGTGGTCTGGGGGGGCGAAAAGGAACGGGCAATGGCCGAACGGATCGCCACTGCCGGGCGAGCAATTGCCGCGCCCCAGACCTCGCTCCAGGAGCTCGGTGAGCTCTGCCGGCTGGCGGCGCTGGTCATCTCCTCCGACACCGGCCCGCTCCACCTCGCGGCCGCCGTCGGCACGCCGTGCGTCGGCCTCTTTGGCCCGGTGCCGGCAACGCGAAACGGGCCGTGGGGCGCCGCTCATGCCACCGTCGAGCCTCCCGCAGCGGCGCGCCCGCCGTGGCAGAAGCGGAAGACCGACACCCGCTCCATGGCGAATATCGACGTCGCCGCCGTCGTCGCCGCAGCCGCGGCAATCCTCGATGCCGGCCTCTGCCGGGTCGCCTGACGGGGCGGGTATACTCCCGCCCATGAAGCGTAAAAGAGTGAATCCCTTCAGCGTCCTCCTCGGCATCGTGGGGATCGCCTTCACCCTCACGGCGGCCTGCTTCTGCCTGTTCGTCCTCCGGGGTATCCGTCCGGAGACGTCCCGGGCCGAGCCGCACCTCCTCGAAAGGATGATCGACCGCTGGGGGACGACGGCGCTGGTGGTGGAGCTGGGGCTGCTCGCCGTAGCGACCTTTGGCTCGATCGCCTACGACGAGCTCGGCCATGACCAGATCCGCCGCCGGCTCCGCGACGAGCGGGAAGAACAGCCCCGCCCTCCGGCCGGCGCTCCGCCTGCGGCTGGTGAGCCTGAATCCGCCGGCGAGGCACGGCCGTGAGTCTCGGCAGCGCGCAGCGGGTCGCGGCGCTCCGCGACCTGATCCGCCACCACGACCGACGCTACCACCTCGAGGCGGCACCCGAGATCAGCGATCTCGACTACGACCGGCTGGTCGACGAGCTCCGCGCTCTCGAGACGCGGCACCCAGAGCTCATCACAGCCGACAGCCCGACGCAGCGCGTTGGCGGGGAGGCGCTCGACGGCCTCGCCCCGGTGCGGCACCCGATCCCGATGCTGTCGATCGACAACACCTACTCCGCCGACGATCTCGTCGCCTGGGCGGGGAAGGTCGAGGCCCTCCTCGCCGCGGCCGGTGACCCGCGGCCGGTCGCCTGGGTGCTCGAACTGAAGATCGACGGCGTGGCGGTGTCGCTGACCTATGACGCCGGTTGCTTGGCGTTGGCAGCGACGCGCGGCAACGGCACTGTCGGCGACGACATCACCCACAATGCCCGGACGATCCGCGACCTGCCGCTGCGTCTCGACCGCGCCGACCCGCCGGCGCGGATCGAGATCCGCGGCGAGGTCTACATGGCCAATTCCGACCTCGTTCGTCTGAACCAGGCGCAGGCCCGGGATGGCAAGCCGCCATACGCCAACACGCGCAACGTCACCGCCGGCAGCATCCGGCTCCTTGACCCGCGCGAGTGCGCATCGCGCCCCTTGCGCTTCTTCTGCCACGGGATCGGCAACACCGCCGGCCTGGGGATCGGCTCGCAGTCGGAGCTCCAGGCCTGGGCGAGGGGCGCGGGGCTCGCCGTCGCACCAGGGGGGGGACGATTCACGTCGATCGGCGCTCTGGTCGAGCATGGCAACATGCTCATCGAAGAGCTCCACGCCCTCGACTTCGAGGTCGACGGCTTCGTCGTCAAGGTCGACGACTTCTCCCAGCAGCGCGAGGCGGGAACAACCTCCAAAACTCCGCGCTGGGCAATCGCGTGGAAGTTTGAGAAGTTCGAGGCCACGACAACGCTCGCCGGGATCCGCGTCCAGGTGGGGCGCGGGGGGACGGTGACGCCGGTGGCCGATCTGGAGCCGGTGGAGCTCGCCGGCACGATCGTTCGCCGCGCGAGCCTCCACAACGCCGACGAGGTCGCCCGCAAGGACATCCGCACCGGCGACGTCGTCGTCGTCGAGAAGGCGGGCAAGGTGATCCCCCATGTCGTCCGCGTGGAGAAGCACAAGCGCACCGGGGACGAGATCCCGTGGACGCCGCCGACCGAGTGCCCGGAATGTGGCACCGGCATCGTCAAGGATCCCGACGGAGTCTTTCTCCGCTGCCCGCTCGTTGCCTGTCCGGCCCGAGTCCGGGAGCGGCTCCGATTCTTTGCCTCGCGCGGCGCGATGGATATCGAGGGGCTCGGGGACAAGCTCGTCGACCAGCTCGTCGCCACCGAGCTCGTCCGCGATTACGCCGATCTCTACCGGCTCTCCGTCGGTGACCTCGTGCCCCTGGAGCGGATGGGGAAGAAATCGGCGGAGAACCTCGTCACCGCGATCGCGGCAAGCCGGACGCGTGGCCTGGCCCGCGTGCTCAACGGCCTCGGTATCCGTCATGTCGGCCCGCGCGTTGCCACGATCCTCACCGACCGGTTCGGAACCATCGACCGGCTCTCGGCGGCAACCGTCGACGACCTCGCAGCGGTCGACGAGATCGGGCCGGTGATTGCGGCAACCGTCCACGAATGGCTCGCCTCAGACGATGGCCGGGGGGTGATCGGAGGTCTGGCGGGCGTGGGAGTGCTCCTCGAGGCCCCGCACGGGACGTCCCCTGCCGCCGATGGCCCGCTCGTCGGGAAGACGCTCGTCGTCACCGGCACCCTCGACGGCTCCTCGCGCGACGAAGCCGAGGCGGCGATCCGCGCCGCCGGCGGGCGGGCCGCGGCGAGCGTCTCGAAGAAGACCGACTGGCTCGTGGCCGGGCGCGACGCCGGGAGCAAGCTCGAGAAGGCGAAAAAACTCGGCGTGAAGATCGTCGACGAGATCGGCTTCGCCCGTCTCCTCGCCGGAGAGACTCCAGCCGAGTGACGGCCCCGCAGCCCCGCTCGGCGGTTCAACGCTCGGGGGCCTCATCGGGCACGCAGGCCCAGGCGAGGATCGCCATCGCGGCGCCCCACATCGGCTCCCCGGCGACCAGACCGATCAGCGGCCAGACGACGAGCCCGGCCCAGGCCACGACCGGCCGTGTCCACCGGTTCCACAGCCCGGCAGCGAAGGCGATCTCGAAGAGGACGATCGCATGCGTGACGACATTCGTAACGATCTCGGAGCCGGCGAGGAGGCCGGTCAGATCGACCCTCGTCGACTCCCGGGCGGCGAGGAACCAAGCCGCCGTGCCGTTCCACCAGACATCGGCCTTCAGCTGAGCCACCGCCGCCGCTGCCGCGATCACCGCGGCGTGGACACGGAGCAAGCCGAGCGCCAGGCCGTTGCGCCACGACGGGGCCGCCTCCCGCCCCGCGCCACCGGCGCGCCACCGGTCGACTGCGAGGGCATCCCCCGGGCGGCCGACGGCAAGACACCAGAGCATGACGGCAAGGACATCGTCGGCCGGCCCGACGAGCATCGGCCCGCGGTGGAGGAGCGAAGCCCAGAAAAGGGCCGCCAGGGGCGCGGCGATCGGCGTCATCGCCCCGACGGCGAGCATCCCGAGGAGGACCACGCCGAGGAGAAAAAAGGCCCACACGGCCGCGCTTGATCGTGCCGCATCGAACAGCGACAGCCCGGTCGGCGAGCGCCAGGCCGTGAGCACCTCGGGGGAGACGATGCCGTCAGGACCGAACCAGGCGATGAGATCTCCCGCCCAGCTCCACGCCAGCAGGAGGCCCAGGCCCCCGGCCAAGCTCCGCACGACCGCCAGGCGCCGGGCCGGTGCTGGCGTGAACCAGAAGCGATTCCACTCGGTCGAGAGGGCCGCGCCGAGCTCGATGATGGAGGACCGAAACCGATCTGCCATGGTCACTTCCCCCCGCCGGTTGGCGGCGCGGTGTCGACCAGCGGCGCGACTTCCTCCGCGGGGGGGAGCGGGATCAGTTGGAGCTCGCCGTCGAGACGGCGCACCCGGACCTCGAGCGCCGTCTCGTCACGGCGCGGTGAACGGGCCGATTCGTAGTCGGGGGCAACCCGTCGCACGATGCGGACCTCGAGATCGTCGTCGCCCGCCGCGCGGAAAAGTCCGGCGCCGATCGCGGCCGGCAGCACGCCGGCCTGCTCGGCATCCTCCTCGGCGAGGACCGTGGCCGCCGCCAACCGGCGCCACCGCGCTCCCCGCTCGCTGTGATCCCCCAACGCAGGGAAGCGGAGCACGGCGGTTGCCGGTCCGTTTCCCGGGCGGGCCGGGGGGGAAACGGCCGGCCGGATCTCGATGTGGTGGTCGGCATCCTCGGGGAGGCCGTAGGTGAGGCGGGTGTCGTGCCCGAGATCGAGCCACAGAGGCACCATCCACGGAGCAAACAGCCGGTCCTTCAGGGTGCCGACGACGCGCGACGTGCCACTGGCGGTGTTGCCCGCCACGCACAACCCCAGACCGACCAGGTAGACCACCAGGAGCATCGTGGCCGGCCCGCGGACCGAGGCGGGCACGTCTCGAGCGCTGGGAGGCTCCCCAGTTCCCGATCCACCGCCGGGCCCTGCCGGGGCACAGACCCCCAGTGCCGACACCCCGCCGGGGGGGCGGTGTCGAGGATCGCGGTGATCGGTGTGATCTCGGGGCATTGGAGCGTTGTCCGGGGGAAAACCCTCTCCACAGTGGCTTCGCGTTGACATTCCCGCAAGCGGGCGATAGTTTCAGGATACGTTTTGACGAGTGTCCCGACCCGGCCGGGACCTCAGGCCGTTCCTGCTCACGCATTCGATCCGGGGGATTAGCTCAATTGGGAGAGCGTCTGGCTGGCAGCCAGAAGGTCAGGGGTTCAAATCCCCTATCCTCCATTCTGCGTGACGGGTCGATCCGGGCGTTCGGCAGCCGTCAGCGGTGAATGCCCTGCAGCGGTGAATGCCTTGCGAGTCGGCACTGCCGAAGGTGGCCCGAGCCCTGGAATGGTGGCGTGGGTCGACGGCCATTTTGTTCCCCCCGCCGAGGCGGTGATCCCCGTCGGGGACGCCGGCTTCGTTTTCGGGGCTACGGTCACCGAACAACTCCGTTCGTTCGGTGGTCGTCTCTTCCTCCCCGCCGCGCATGGCGCTCGCTTCCGGAGGTCGCTGGAGATCGTCGGCATCGAACCAGCCTGGCCCGTCGAGCATCTTTTCGAGGTGGCCGCGGAGGTGACGGCCCGGTGCCATGCCGCCGGCCCGGCCGAAGCGGACCTGGGGGTCGTGGTGTTCGCGACGCCCGGCAACGCACCGGCCCAGCACGGGGGACGGCCAGGAACATCTCGGGTGGTGATCCACGCCTTTCCTCTTGCCTTCGCCTCCTGGGCCGGGGCCTATGACACGGGCGTCGCGCTGCAAAGCGTGTCGACGACGCAGATCCCCCCCTCCTGCTGGCCAATTGAGCTCAAGTGCCGCAGCCGGATGCATTACCACCTCGCCGATCGGGAGGCCCGGGCCGCTGAACCTGGGGCCCGCGCGCTCCTCCTCCATGCCGACGGCCGCGTGAGCGAAACCTCCACCGCCAATGTCGTCGTCGTCGTCAACGGCTCGCTCCGCACACCCCCCTCAGGCGACGCCCTCGCCGGCGTCAGCCTCGCCCACCTCCACACGCTCGCCCACGCCATGGGGATCGGCTGGCAGGAGCGATCGCTCTCCCTGGCCGACCTCGCGGCCGCCGACGAGATCCTCCTCACCAGCACCCCCAACTGCCTCCTCCCGGTGACCCGCCTCGATGGCCAAGCCGTCGGCGACGGTCGGCCCGGCCCGTTGTTTGCACGCTTGCTCGCCGCCTGGAGCCACGACGTCGGGATCGACATCGCCACCCAGGCCCGCCGCTGCACTGGCATCCTCCCCGGAGGACGGGGGGCATGATCGACACTGAAGCCGGGTCACCCGGGGCCGGCACGTGCTCGACCGTCTACGAGGTCGTGCATACGACGGTCTACTCCTATTCGGAGGAGGTGCCGGTGTGCCACAACGAGGTTCATCTCCGCCCCCGCGACACGGCGGGCCAGCAGGTGCTGTTCCACGCCTTCGCCGTCGATCCGCCACCGGCGACGACCGCCTCGCGCATCGATTGGTTCGGCAACCACGTGACGATGTTCACCATCGGCGAGGTCCATCACCGGTTGGCGGTGACCTCCACCAGCCGCATCGCCGTCGCCCCCACCGCGCCCTGGCGATCCCTCCCACCGATCCCCTGGGAAGCGGTCCGCGATAGCGCCTCGACGTCGCCGGCGGCCATTGAGTTCGTCGGCGTCTCCCCCTTTGTGCGCACGTTGCCGCAGCTGGCGGACTATGCCTCCGCCTCCTTCTACCCCGGGCGTTCCTGGGCCGAGGCGCTGGTCGATCTCACGCGCAGGCTCCATCGCGAGTTCGTCTACGACCCGACCGCCACGACCACCTCGACGCCGGTCGAGGACGTCTTCACGCTCAAGCGCGGGGTCTGCCAGGACTTCGCCCACCTCCAGATCGCCTGCCTCCGCTCGCTCCACCTCCCCGCCCGGTACGTCAGCGGCTATCTCTGCAACACCTCCTCCCCGGCCAATGCCCCCGCCTCTCCGGAACTGGTCGGCGCCGATGCCTCGCACGCCTGGCTCGCGGCCTGGGGGGGCGATGCCGGGTGGCTCGACGTCGATCCGACGAACGACTGCGTTGTTGGCGACCGCCATGTCACCGTGGCCTGGGGGCGCGATTACGGTGACGTCTGCCCGATCCGCGGCGTGTTCGTCGGCGGCGGTCAGCACGGGATGGATGTCGCCGTTCACGTCACGCGCTGCCCCGACTGACTCACCCCTGCTCGGTTCCCCCCGCGATCGTCCGCCATGCGCCGCGCCACCCGCCTGCTCCTCCTCCTCTCGGTCGCGGCGCTCCTGGTCCCCCTCGTTCCCTTCTTCCTTTTCGGGACGCGTCTGGACACGCTCGTCGCCGGTTGGCTCGATCCTCCCCCCTCTCCCGCCGTCGTGGCGCTGCTCGAGGTGGGGGTGCTGGCCGCGGATCTCCTCCTCCCCGTTCCGTCGAGTGTCGTGGCGACCTTCGGCGGCGCGCGGCTCGGCGCGGTGCTCGGCACGCTCTGTGCGTGGACCGGCATGACGATCGGAGCACTGGCCGGCTGGTGGCTCGGCCGAAGCGCCGGCGGCAGGGCGCTCGATCGCCTCAACGCAGAAGATCGATCAGCGATCGCCCGGGGGCAGGAGCGCCTCGGGCCGATGCTCGTCGTCCTCACCCGTCCGCTGCCGCTCCTGGCCGAGGCCGCGGCACTGGCCGCCGGCGGCACCGGCATGCCGCTGCGGACGTTCCTGCCGGCCGTGGCCGTCGGCAACGCCGTCATCGCCGCTGCCTGGTCGGGCCTTGGAGCCCTCGGCCGGGAAGAGTTGTCGCTGACGATGCTCGTGGCGCTGGTCGTCCCCGTCGCCGGCGTCTGGGGGATCGTCCGCACCCGGTGGGCGACCGCCGAGCATCAGCCCCCTGATGTCACGCCAGGGCCGCCGCGGCCCGACTGAAGACCGCCTCGAACTCCCCACGCACCCGGGCGGTCGTCTCCGCGACCTCGGCAGCGAGACCGTCCTCCCGCTCGTGGCCCATCAGCCTGGCAAGGGTGCGGCGGTCGGCCCCCGGGGAGGGGAAGTCGTGCCGGGCCTTGGCACCGAGGAGTTGCAGCCGCCCCTCGATCCTGCGAAGGAGCCGGTAGGCGTCGGAGAGAAAGACGAACGACGATGTCATGAGGAGGCCGCGCTCGTGAAGCGCCACGAGGCCGGCGAGCGTCTCGGTCGTCTGCAAGCTTGCGTCGTCTGCGCCATGGACGAGCTGAAGGAGCTGGACGAGGAACTCGATGTCGACGACGCCGCCAGGGCCGCGCTTGAGATTGAACGCCGTCGCCCCCTGCTCCATCCGGAGGCGGTTGTGACGGATCTCGGCGACGTCGGCCGCCCCCCACCGGCGTCCCCAGATCGCCGCCGCGCGGATCGATCCGAACCGCTGCCGGGCAGGCTCTGCGCCGATCACCGGGCGGGCCTTGAGGAGTGCCTGCCGTTCCCAAACGGCCGCCGGTCCGTCGGGGGCGAACCAGCGGGCCAACTCGTCGAGGGAGACGGCCGCCGCGCCGCTGCGCCCCGCGGGCCGAAGCCGGGAGTCGACCTCGTAAAGACGCCCCTGTGGCCCGAGCGTGTTGCAGGCTTTCATCGTCCGCTGGGCGAGCTCAGCGAAGCAGTGGGCGTTCGACGTCGGGCCCTGGGCGCGCGACTCGGGATGGAGCGGCACCGATTCACCGTCGTGGTCGTAGAGAAAGATGATGTCGAGATCGCTGCGGTAGTTGAGCTCCCGGCCACCGAACTTCCCCATCGCCAGCACGAGCGCCCCGGCCGGCTCGCCGCCGGCCATCGGCCGGCCGAGCCGCTGCATGAGCTGTGCCTGTTCATGGGCCACCACCGCCCGCAGGACGGTCTCGGCGATCGCCGTCAAAGCCGTCGTGGTGGCTTCGGTGTCGAGGCGACCGAGCACCTCACGGACCCCGACACGGAGCTGTTCGGAGACCTTGAAGGTGTTGACGATCGGGCCGATGTCGACCGCGCCGTGGCACAGTTCGACGAGCTCCTCGTCGAGTGCCTCGGGGGTCGGCAGCCGCTCAACGACGAGGCTGTCGAGGAGCTCGTCGATCATGCCGGGATTGCCGACGAGGATCCCGGCCAGGAACGGGCTCGAGGCGCAGAGCTGGACGGTGAGAGCGAGCGACGGGGGATTGAAGCTGAACAATTCCCACAACACCCCCTTGCCGCCGAGTGAATCGGCCACCGCCGCGAGCTGGAGGAGCGTGGCATCGGGATCGGGCGTGCGACCGATCGTGGCGAGCAAGCGCGGCGCGATCGCGGCGAGGAAGTGCCGGCAGCGCCGCGAGGAGAGGAAGCGGGCCCGCTCCTCGGCGAGCGACTGGAATGTCCGTCGGGCTGTGTCGGGGTCGCGGAAGCCGTGGCGGAGGAACAGTGCCCGGGCGACGTCGTCCGCCGGGCCGGGATCGAGAACGAGATCGGTCTCCGGCTCGGTGACGGTGTCGTCCGGGAAGGCGTCATGGAGGAGGTGATCGAGGATCCGGCGGTTGAGGGTCTTCGATTCGGCAAGCTCGTCCCGGAGCCGCTGCAGCCCCTCCGGTCCCGGGCCATAGCCCACCCGCACGGCCAGCCTCCCGAGCTCGCGGTCGTCGGCGGGAAGGGTGTGGGTCTGGGCATCACAGAGGATCTGAAGCCGGTGCTCCACCTTCCGCAGCAGCCGGTAGTTGCGTTCGAGGATCGTCCGCTCCTGATCGGTCAGCGCCCCCGCCTCGGTGAGCCGGTGCATCGCCTCGATCGTGTTGCCGGTGCGGACCGCCGGCGTGTCGCCGCCGCTGAGGAGCTGGAGGAACTGGATCGCATATTCGAT
Organism: Candidatus Kuenenia stuttgartensis; assembly: GCA_943332855.1. Classification (GTDB taxonomy): domain Bacteria; phylum Planctomycetota; class Planctomycetia; order Pirellulales; family UBA1268; genus QWOP01. Next base: position 5,877 of record CALQRA010000038.1, on the reverse strand, counting down.
GTCGCGGATCCCACCGGAGCCGAGCTTGACGTCAAACTCCGCCCGCCCCTCGTCGGCCACCTTTCGTTCCATCCGTCGCTTCAGCGCCTTGATCTCGCTGATGTCGGCGGCCGAGAGCCAGCGGCGGTAGATCCAGGGGGCGAGCGATCCGAGGAGTTTCTCCCCCAGGGTGGCATCCCCCCCGACGCACCGGGCCTTGACCCACGCCTGTCGCTCCCAGGTGCGCCCCTCGCGGTCGAAATAGCGGAGCGTGGCATCGAAGGGGAGAACGAGCGAACCGGTGGCGCCGTGCGGCCGGAGCCGGAGATCGACGCGGTGGCCGCTCCCCGCCGGCGTCGGCTCGGCGATCAGCCTCACCACCTCGCGGACGACACGCTCGAAAAACTCCTGGTTCGTGCAGGGCTTCGGTCCCGCCACCCGCCCATCCGCCGAGAAGACGAACACGAGATCGACGTCGCTGGAGTAGTTCAGCTCTTCGCCGCCGAGCTTGCCGAGGGCGAGCACCGAGATCACCGCCCGCTCGCCGCCAGGGCCGCGTGCGGTGCCGCGTTCGCTCTCGAAACGGGCGACGGCCAGCCGCAAGCTCGCGTCGATGAGGCAATCGGCAACGCGCGAGATCTGCCGGGTGACCGTCTCCAGCGGCTGCTCCCCGACGAGGTCGCCGTATGCGATCCGCAGCATCTCGCGGCGCTTGAAGCGGCGCATGGCAAGCATCGCCCCGTCAGTATCCCGGTGCCCGGCGAGCGCCCCGGCGAGCGTGGCTCGGAGGGCCTGCATCGACTCCGGCTTCCCTTGCCCCAGGCGGACCTCCTCCCACGAGGCCGGGTCGGCGATGACGACATCGGCCAGATGCGGCCCGGCTGAGAAGATCCGCAGGAGGGTCTCGAGCGCGCCGGGGTCGCGCTGGAAGAGCGTCGCGGTGGAGAGCGGACTGCTCACGGCAGCCAGGAGCCGCCCCAGCGCCGCCAGCACCCGATCGGGGTCGGAGACCGCCGGGAGGAGGACGGTGAGCCGGGTGCAAAGGTCGCCGAGGAGGTCGAACGTGATCCCCTGCTCGGCGATCCCGCGCAGCAGCCGGCCGGCGTCCTCGGGCTGGAGGAGGCCGCAGGTCATTCCCCAGGCCGTGGCCGCGGCGGCGTCGTCGAGGAGTCGGCGGGCATCGACCAGCGGCGGGTCGGCACCCCCGGCTCGCAGTGGCGGTTGGCCGCGGGGGGCGGTCATCTCACCGCTCCGGCCGCGGCGCGATCTGGTGGACCGGCCCCGGGTCCCCACCCCCGCCATCGCCGCACGCGCCGCCGGCGTCGAGCATGGACAGCGGGACGGCGTCGGCGAGCCCGTCAGCGACGGTGGCGGAGAGCGACCAGGCCCCGGCGGCGTCGATCACGACCTCGACGAGGCGCCCCACGAGCCTCAAGGGGGCGTCGAAAACGACGATCCGGTCGCAGGAGGTGCGGCCGGTGAGCTGCGCCGAGCCATCCGGGCCGGGATCGACCGCCCGCTTCTCGTCCCGCGCCGAGAGGCCCTCCACAAGGACAGTCTGGCGGGTGCCGATCAAGGGAAGATTGCTGGCGAGGCTGGCCCGGGTCTGGGCCTCGAGGAGGATCTGGTGCCGCTCCTTCTTCACCCCCTCGGGAACGTCATCCGGCTGGCGGTCGAAGGCCTTCGTGCCGGGGCGCGGGCTGTACTTGAAGATGAAGCTGTTTTTGAACTGAAGGCGATCGATGAGATCGACGGAGGTCTGGAACTCGGCGTCGGTCTCGCCGCAGAAGCCGACGATGAAGTCGCTCGTCACGGCCGCCCGGGGCAGCTCCTCGCTGACGCGGGCGTGCATCTCGAGATACTCGCCGATCGTGTAGCCGCGCTTCATCCGCAGAAGCACCGCATCGCTGCCGTGCTGCGCCGGGACATGGAGATACTGGCAAACCTTGGGGAGATCGCGGACGGCGCCGATCAGCTCGGGCGTCATGTCGCGCGGATAATTCGTGACAAACTTGATCCGGTCGAGGCCGTCGACGGCGTCGAGATCGTGGAGAAGATCGGCGAGGCGCGTCGTCCGTCCGCCGTCGCGCCACTTGTAGGAGTTGACCGTCTGGCCGATGAGGGTGATCTCGCGGCAGCCCTCGGCAACGAGCTTCGTGGCCTCGGCGAGGATCGCCGCCGGGGGGCGCGCCTGCTCCGGCCCGCGGACGCGCGGCACGACACAAAACGCGCAGAACTTGTCGCAGCCAGTCTGCGTCCGCACGAACGCCTGAAACGGCGTCGACCGCATCGCCGGATCGCGGTCGGGGTCGTAGCTCTCGAAGCTCCGGGTGACGGCGTCGCGGCTGCCGGCGGTGCGGTCGAGGCTCACCTCGATCCGCGGCGGGCCGCCGGCGAGGATCTCTTCGACGATCCCCGGTACGCGGTGAAGCTGCCCGGGGCCGACGACGAGGTCGACCCACGGAGCCCGGGTGCGGATGAGCTCCTGGTCCTTCTGCGCCATGCAGCCGAGGATACCGATGATCAATCCAGGACGGTCCTGCTTCTCCTGACGGATGCGCCCCAGGGCCGACCAGATCTTGTCTTCGGCATGCTGGCGGACACTGCAGGTGTTGTAGAAGACTGCGTCGGCCTCAGCCGGGCTCGTTGTCAGCTGCCATCCCTGGCGGCGCAGCGCCGCCACGACAAGCTCGCTGTCGAGGACGTTCATCTGGCAGCCGACGGTCTCGATCCAGAGTCGGCGCGCGGGGCCAGAAAGCGTGCCGGGGGAGGCCTGGGCAACGGGAATCGATTCGATGGTGTCCATGGCCGCGGATTATAGACGCTCGGGCCGGCGCCGCATCGCGCCCCTTTTCGTGCCGGCGTCAGCCAATTCCCCGTCTACTCCTCGGAATCGCCTTCGACGCGGCCCCAGTTGGCCCGGATGTCGGCCAGTTGTGCTGCCGCGAGATCGGCGATAGCGCCGAGACCTGCCTCGCGCAGCGCCCGGTCGTGGGCCGGGAGCCCCTCGGCATCGGCACTGGCCCCGTTGCCGACCATCAAATCCGACGCGATCGCCATGAACAGGAGCTTGAGCCGGATGGGCAGCCGGGGCTCGGCCCGGGCCATCCGCAGGCAGTCATCGGCAAAGGTCCGCAGCCAGGCGGCGTCGGCAGGATCGACGTCGACGACGGGACGGTTCCAGTGTTGCGCGGTCAGCTTCCGAAAAGTCTGCTCGCGTTCAAAGAGGGGATCAGTTGTGAATCTCGAGCCGATCGTGTCGGCCGATGGCATCTCGGGAAGGCTGCGGTAATTCGACATCGTCACCCGTCGGATTGGATCCGGCCCGCCGAATTGGCGTTTCTGTGTGCCGACGCGAATCCGCTCGGGCAGGTCGACCTCGACGTCGCCGATCGACTGCGGCGAGAAATCGACCAACACCGTCCGCCCGTCGGCGTGGTACCGGGCGGGGAGTTGTTCGATGACGACGCCATCGGGGAACTCCGGAGTCTTGGCTTCGATCTCGAAGCCTCCGACCGGCACCTTGACTTCGAAACACTCGGTGAGAATCGACTTCAGCCTCCCTTTTTCGAGCCTGTACTCGAAGAGTCGACGGTCGTCCGGCCGAAACGTGAAAAAGTAGAAATGGAGCCGCTCTGGCTCGATGTCAGAAACGCTGATTCGCGTCGGCGGTCGCCACGGTCGATCAGGGAGCGGCGAGCCAAACCACCTGCCGTCGCCAAGCCCTCCGGAGCCCGCGCTGGCCTCGAGCACCGGCATGTCGCTGACCGTCAAACGCCTCCCCCGCGCTTCCTGATAGGCAATCCTCGAATCAACGAGCGGATAATTGCCGCAGGTATGCATGAATCTGCCCCGGGGCTCGGCGGGAAGGCTCTGCCGCCATTCGACGTCATTGAGCGCATGGCGAACGACGAAACTCGACTCATCGGCATAGAGGCTTGTACCGATCGGGGGGCAGGGGAAATGGATCGCCCTCCAGCACGGCTCCGCCCAGACGATTGAATAGGCGATGGCGCGCGGCGATACGGCGTATTCGAGAAACATGACCGTCTTCGCGCCGGCCAGCGGCGCGTCTTCCTCGACGACGCCGTCAAAGGCGACAGCACCCACAGCCTTGCCGACCGGCCAGGGCGCCGGGGCACTCTGCGGCGGTGCGTCGCCCGCGACGGCGACAAGCCCGGCGACGACCGCAAGCCACGCGGCGCCAGCCGATGGAAGGCGGCGATTCAGCTGAATCGACGGTTTCCGATCACTCTTCGGGATAGGTGACAATGTCCCCCTCCGTGATGGCGCCTTGAACGATGAGCGCGGGCGTGAGGAGAAAATCGACGTTCTCGCGCATCTCAAGGGAGAGCACCGAGGGGCCGGTGAAGGTGTCGGCCTCAATCTCCCCCGCTAAACCGATCCGATTGATCGGCAGGGCCCGCGGATCGATCGGCGGCTCCACGGCAGGTGAAGCCCCGAACCACTGCCCCGGCCCCGGTTCGGTGAGCATGAACACGGCGCCATTCGCGATGGCGAACAACGCCAACACCCCGAGCACCGTCTGCCAGCCTGAACGCATGTCGAATCTCCGTCGAAGCTGCCGGCTCACGGGTGCTGGAACCGACCAGCAAGGCATCAGATCACAGAAGTGCACCTAGCGATCAGCAGTCGACGACGATCAGCGATCCAGCGGCAGCCGTCCGAGCGAGAGTGTGACCATCAATCACGATGTCAACTCCTGGGCAAGACGCTTGCGACGACGCATCCAAGCGACCGCGGCAAGGAGGCCTACGAGCGCGACGTTGACGAGGAGGTAGATCATGCCCCGTGAATTGCCTTTGGCGATCGATTGCTGCTCGGCTCTCGCCACTTGATTCTGTGGCAATCGGGCAACGACTTCGGCGAAATCGCGCTGCCGCTCGGCGGCCCAGCGCTCGTCATTGGCTTGTTGGATCGCCAAGTATTCTTCGATCCCGGCCTTGGCCGCAGCGGTATCGATCATGCCTTCAAGGGTTCTCTTGAGCTTGCGATATTCGGTTGTCACCTGCCCTGGGCAACCGTCGGCAAAAGCTTTTTCAAGAGGACCAGCAAAGACCGACTCGATCGATTCCCTTAGACTCCACGTCAGGTCAGTTCCGATGGAGTCAAAAAGCCGTTGCGATTCCGAGTCATCGCCCGCCTGTCTCGCTGCAAACAACGATTTGACGGTGCTCTCGCTGAACGGCAGAAACTGCTTTACCACCGTGGCCGGGGCAGCTTCTCGGATTCGACGCTTCATTTCGGAAAAAGCGGAGGGCGAAATACGCCATCTCGGCCCCGGATTCAGGTCGTCGTCTTTTTGCAGCGTCGCGCCCATCAACAGGTTATCGATCACGGTCGGAGTGAGGGAATCGATGTCCTCAGCCGTCAACAGTGAGGATTCAGCATCGCTCGATTGAACAGCGGTTGAAATAGAGCTGCGGACCTTGGGAAAAAGTTCCTCGACGAGGATCTCGCGAAGCTCGGCCATTTGCGAGTCGATCGCCGCGGCCTCTTCGGGCGGAGTGAGCCTCGGCGGAATCACGAAGAGCTGCGCAATCTGTCCCATGATGGACCAGGAATGCCCACGCGTGGTGGTTTGAGTCCGCCCCTCTGGCTTCGGGAACGTCTGCGCCCATTGCTCAATGGCCACCAGAAGCCGCTTTTGTCGCCATGGAGACATCGTCTCGAAAGTAACGACGGCATTCGGTGATTGCTCTGCGGGATAAAGCAACTTCTCTTCTGTGGCTCCTCGGCAGAATCCGTGGGTGAAAAGGGGGCTTGAGAGCGATCCTTCCACGTGCGTCAAGAGAGCCCCTCTGGGCTGATTGCTACCGTCAGCGGCTTTCCAGTTCGGATGGATCGGCATCCACCAGAGCGCGGCGCCTCGCCGTG